>JAITUN010000193.1 GCA_031286285.1 Bacteroidales bacterium
TAGAATTAAATGACTTAGTATCTTCATCATCTCAGGTTTTGAATCCGGAATACATCTGGTACGACGCACTTGATGCGAATGTTCCGATGAGTACAACCAAACTATTTCCAAGTATGGGATCCCATTTCTATTATGTGGCTGTGAAAGGAGATAATTATTGTGAAGGTGGAGAAGATACGCGCAATAAAGTGTTGGTAAGAGTGAATCAAACCGGAAACCCGCTTGATGGAGATGAAATTGAAATATGCGTAGGCGCTACGGTTACTTTAAAGGCGTACCCATCAAACGGTGGAGAAACGCCCGCTTATAAATGGAAAAAAGACAATATTTATATTGACGGTGCAACAAATTCTACATACTCATTTACTCCTCAAAGTAGTTGTATTGTTACTTGTGAGATGACATCAAATGCTTATTGTGTAGAGCCAAAAACAGTTACTTCTCTTAGTGTGACCATTATCGTTAATCCGAGTCCGGCAGCTCCTGAAATGATACCGGGCGCTGAAACAACCGTATGCAAAGGAGAGGTTATTAATATCATGCTTTTGGAAAGTTTGATAGTATATCCTGCCGAAGTAACCCTATCATTTTGGACGAATTCTGATTGTACAGTGCCATTTATGGATATTAACACCGATGATTCAGAGGAACTGTCGCATACCATTTATGTTACTGCCGAAGATACTAAAACCGGTTGTACCTCTTTCCCAAATAATATTTTGGAAATATTGATAGAGGTGGGGTGTGCTGAAATTAGTGGCACCGTTTTCCCATTTATTTATTATAATGAACCGATGTTTGATACGCTCTTTCCGGTGCTGGCAAGACTCTATGATGCGGAGCTACTTTTGGAAGGACCCGAAACAATATTATTATCAGAGCCACTACATATAGACACAGCGAGATATTATGAAGGAACTAAGTTTGTTCCCAACACTCCAAAATATCCGGGATTTTTGGGACGACTTGAAAATCCGGGAGTAGATATTAATTGGGAGGCTTTAGAATTTACAAGAGGAACAGTGGACGATACCCCATTATTGAAAGGAGAAAAACCACAATTACCTATTGGATTATACAGATTCAACAACGTAAAAAAAGGAGATTATGTATTGGTGTTGTCAAGAGCGGGATACGTTACCCGTTTTGCAAAAATTACCGTTGGAAATGATTCTGAATTTTTAGAACACAGAGAGTTAATACCGGGAGACGTCAGCAATGACCTCATGGTGGATGTGTCGGACTTATCTACATTGAATTCAATGTTTTCAAATTTTGGAGATCCAAAATATGACCCGAAGTACGATTTGAACGGAGACTTAAAAATAGATATGGCCGATCTGTCAATCATAAAAGTGTATTTACAATTCCATTTTGGAATATATGAAGACACCGCAGATTGTTTTGTCGGAGTAAAATCATTCATTAAATTAATCGAAAATATAAACAAGAATAAATCAACTTATTAACATTTTTTAATTAAATTTTATTATGAAAAAAAGTACATTAACAAAAAAGAATGCGAAAGGCATTTGGACACTATTAATAGTGTTATTATTTAGTTTTTGCCCCTGGCTTGTTCAGGCGCAGGATGAAGTTTACACTTCAACCGGAAGCAAAAAGGTGAAGATCGGAACATCCGATTCCCGACTTATGGCTTCCATTTATGAGACCGATACCACAGTGGTTATGAAATTGATGGCTATCGGTTATATGAAAGCAGATATGATTGACTTTGCTTTCTTCTATGACCCTGATGTGTTGCGGCTTTGCTACCCTAACTATCAGGAAGTAACTGCATTTAATGTTTTGCAGGGAAATACCGCTGTCTTATCCCCTGAATTACAGGGAAAAGACTGGCTAATCTACGGAACTCATAAAGACGTGGGTTCTTCATACATTGATAATACGCTTTCGGGTCACATGACCATGCGGGCGATCTCTTACGACTTAGGTTCAGGAACATCTTTAGATAGTAAAGCTTTTGAAGTGGAAGACGGAAAAGTGAAAGAGGTTCTTCAATGTACTTTCAAAAAAGTAAATCAAGGAACACCGCTTGAACATGGAGACATCGGTTTGGGCGTGAAAACTGAATTGGTGGGAAGCACTTATTACCAGCCAAAATTTGGCTACGACGGATTATTCTTATGGTACAGAGATGTAACCTTTAGTATTGATAACAGATTGATTCGTCCTCATCTATTTTTATACCGCTCCGGTTCTGATGTAACCACATACCCAGCAACCGATGTCGCTACTACTACGGCTACCCTTAATGGTAACTTTATTCAGGGAACAATAACTCCCTCATTTGAAATACTTGACACAACCGGAACTGTTCGAACTGGAACAGGAAGACTTTTTAATGACGACGTCATAAAATATGGATTTATTTACTCAACCGACAGCGTCGGACTCTCTATTGCAGAATTTTCTAACGATTTAATAATTGATAATGCCATTTATAATGTTCCCAACGATCTTGAAATAGCGGCAGGAGAATTTTACCGTAATGGACAAAAATTTAATATTGTCATTAGAGACAATACTACTCCACTCACTTCTGATACTTATTTTGAAATACTTAATGGTTTAGACCCATTTCAGAAATACTATGCGTGGGCTTATATTCACTATAATTTTGAAACCTCAGATACATTTCAGGCTGTAGGAAAACTCATATCGTTTTCTACAACCGACTGTATTGCTTTAAATATCGGTACGGTATTTGTGAAAGATGAACCTACTTGCGGCTTAGAAAACGGCTCTATTCAAGTAGTGGTTACCGGAGGAAGCGGCTACTACGAGTACAGCGTTAACGGTGAAGAATTTGCTTCATATCCCAACGGTATAATTACCGGTTTGGGAGCGGGTACTTATATCATTACAGTGCGCGATGCCCATCAACCCTCATGCTCGCATGCAACAAGCCAAAGCATTGAGTTATACAATTTCCATTCAGATTTATCAATCAGCGTAACCTCAAATGATGCTTCGGATTGTACCCAGCCGGACGGAGTTTTGTATATTTCAGTATCCGGCGGAACAGGTCTGTATGAATTTACTCTAAATGGAGAACCTGTAACAGTTACAAATGGAATGATAGTGGGATTGCCGGCTGATGTGTATGTGGTAAATGTGATAGACAAAGGTTCCAATTGTGTGGCAACCAGCGGAGAGGTACGTATTAATTCGGGAACTTCAAATCTAATGGTTACTATTGATGAAGAAATCAATGCCGAATGTAAATTAAATACCGGCGCTGTTACATTTACAGTAACAGGATCAACAAGTTACTATTATCAGTTAGATGGATATCCAACAGGATATGCTACTAATGATACCCCTATAGAAATAACAGGTTTAAGTGCAGGTGAACACAAACTGCGTGTATGGGACGACTGCAACGAGGTTGTTAAAACGATCTTCATTACCAACGGTGAAAATGCCCTTGCATTTACGGCAACTACCGAAAATGAAATCTTATCTTGTGACGGAACGCTCATTGGCGGAACTATCACTTTAGAGGTTACAAACGGAGCGCCTAATTTCAAATACCGCGTAGATGGCGGCGCATGGGAAAATTTTGCACCGGGAGCAAATACCGTAACTATCACTAATTTAGCTAATGGTTACTACAAAATAGAGGTAATAGATAATGCCGAATGTACTTATGAGGTAAATAATGTTACTATTTCTCGTGAAATTTACGACCCAATCAATGTGGGTACTATATTTGCAAAAACTGAACCCACTTGCGGACAAAACAATGGCGTTATTCAAGTGTATGCAACCGGCGGAAGTGGCGTGTATGAATATAGTGTGAACGGAAAACCGTTTACAACCTATCCTAACGGTGAAATTACCGGCTTGGGAGCAGGAACTTACCAAATTGCAGTGAGAGATGCAATCTATACTTCATGTACCGAAGCAACGATCCATAGTATTGTATTACATAACGGGATTACCGATTTAGCGATCAGTGTACTCCCCGGAGACGCTACCGGATGTTCAGCTCCTAATGGAGTGTTGTATGTATCGGTTAGTGGCGGATCGGGCAACTATAAATATACTTTAAACGGGGCATCCATAACAGTAACAAATGGAGAGATTCATAATCTTACCCCCGGTGTATATGTTGTAAATGTGATAGATCTACTTGATCCTTATTGTGAGGCAAGCAGCGGAGAAGTGAGAATCAGCTCACCGGCAGCTACATTGGCTGTTAATATTACCAATATAGTAGATACGGAATGCGGCTCAAACACAGGCGCGGTTACCTTTACTGTTACAGGCTCTAATTCATATACTTATCAATTGGATGGACAACCTGAAGTACACAAAACAGCGAATACGCCAATCATGTTATCCGGCTTACATGCAGGAGAACACATACTTCGCGTGTGGGATGACTGTAAAGAGATCATTGAAACAATCATCATTACTAACGGAGAGAATGCGTTGGCATTTACCGCAACTACCAAAAACGAAATCTTGTCTTGTACAGGAGATCTTATCGAAGGAAGCATAACCTTAACGATTACCGATGGAATACTCAGCTATTCTTACCGTATTGACGGAGGAGAATGGATTGATATTGACGGAGAAGCTTCTACCGTTACAATAACAGGATTACATACCGGAATCTATCGCGTTGAAGTAAAAGACGCTAATGATTGTACGTATGAAATAAACAACATAAAAATTTTACGTGAAATCTATACCCCAATCAATATAGGTACTTATTTCACAGCGCTTGAACCCACTTGCGGACAGGCTAATGGTAAAATTCAGGTGTACGCAACCGGCGGAAGCGGTGTATATGAATACAGCGTGAACGGACAACCGTTTACATTATATACCGATGGTTTAATTACCAACTTGGCAGCAGGTAATTACACGATCACAGTGCGTGATGCAAACAGCCCGAATTGCCCCGCTGCTACGGTAAGCAATATTGTATTGCACAACAATAACACAGACTTGGCGATCACAGTAACCCCGGAAAATGCAACTTCCTGTACCAATGAAGATGGAAAATTGTATATTTCGGTGAATGGCGGCACAGGCGATTATGAATTTATGTTAAACGGAGTGGTTACACAGGTTACCGACGGCGTAATTGATGGATTGAAAGCAGACGTTTATGTAGTAACAGTTACCGATCGTATATCACATTGTACAGCAAGCAGCGGAGAAGTACGCATTACGTCAGACCTCTCTACTTTAGCTGTAAATATCAACAACACTGTGAACACCGTTTGTGGTTCAAGCACAGGTTCTGCTACATTTACAGTAACAGGCTCTACAAATTATACCTACCAGTTAGATGGTTATCCGGAAGTAAGCGGCACAAGCAATGCGCCAATCTTATTGACCGGTCTTGATGCAGGAGTTCATATCTTACGGGTTTGGGATAACTGTAAAGAGATTGAAAAAGAGATTATTATTACTAACGGAACCAACACATTGGCATTCACTGCAACTACTGTTGATGAAATTATGTCTTGTGATGGTGAATTAACAGAAGGAAGCATTACCTTAACTGTTACCAACGGTTCGCTAAATTACCAATATCGTATTGACGGCGGCGCATGGATCAGTTTTGCAAACGGCGCAACAACCGTAACTATCCCTGATTTACATAGCGGAGTTTACCGCGTAGAAGTTCAGGACGCGAACAATTGTACTTATGAAATAAACAAGATAACCATTTTACGTGACACTTACGTGCCTATTAATGTGGGAACATATTTTGTAGCTAATGAACCCACTTGCGGACAGTCGAACGGATCTATTCAAGTGATGGCAACAGGCGGCAGCGGAGAGTATCTGTACAGTGTTAACGGAGGAGCCTTTACGGAATATAAAGATGGTTTGATTACCGGTTTGGCAGCAGGAACTTATACCATAGCTGTTCAGGATGCAAACTATCCTACCTGCACACCGGCAACTATCCAAAATATAGTTTTACATAACAGCAATACCGATTTAGTGATCAGTGTTACTGCAAATAACGCTTCTTCGTGTATCGCAGAGGATGGTGTTTTGAACATCTCTGTAAGCGGCGGAACAGGCAGCTATATTTATTACATTAATGGTGTAATAGATGTTGAGGTTGTGAATGGAATGAGATACGGATTACCGGTCGGAAAATATGTAGTAACTGTTGAAGACCAAGTAACTTATTGTACTGCAAGCAGTGAAGAAGTATGGATTACTTCAGACGCTTCTACATTAGCAGTTAGTATTGACAATACCGTAAATACGGTTTGCGGTTCAAGCACCGGATCTATTACTTTTACAGTTACCGGTTCTAACTCATATACTTACCAATTGGATAGCTATCCGGAAGTAGTTAGTACTGTGAATACACCGATTATGTTATCGGGATTAAATGCCGGAGTACATACTTTACGAGTATGGGATGACTGCAAACTAATTGTTGAAGAGATTATCCTTACCAATGGTGAAAATACCTTAGCATTTACGGCAACCACCGTTAACGCAGTCTTGTCTTGCCACGGCACATTAGCAGGTGGAAGCATCACCTTGACGGTTACTAACGGAACCCCCAATTTCCAATATCGTATTGATGGCGGAGTTTGGGAAAACTTTGACGCAGGTTCTTACACGGTAACAATTCCGGGATTAAACAACGGAGTTTATCGTGTTGAAGTTCGCGATTTAACCGAATGTACTTTCGAAATGAATGATATTACGATTTTACGCGACAACTATAAAGAAATTAATGTAGGAACTGTAATTACTGAAATTGAACCTACTTGCGGACAATCCAACGGAGCTATCCGTGTGATTGCTACAGGCGGCAGCGGAATCTATGAATACAGCGTGAACAACGGACCATTTTATTCATATCCGGGCGGCTTAATTACAGGCTTAAAGGCAGGTACTTACGAAATTACCGTGAGAGATGCCGTTCTTGAAGACTGTCCTCAGGCAACTATCCATAGCATCATTTTATATAACATAGATACAGATCTTTTGATCAGCGTAACTGCAACTCAAGCCAATTCATGTACTGCTAAAAACGGAACTTTGTATCTGTCGGTGAGCGGTGGCTCAGGCGAATATGACTTCTTGTTAAACGGCGAGTCTGTAATTGTATATAACAACATGATTATCAACCAGTCGGCAGGAGTATATGTGGTAACTGTGATAGATGCTATAACAGGTTGTGTAGCAAGCAGCGGAGAAGTTAGAATTACTTCAAGCGCTTCTAATTTAGAATTTGCTATTAACACTATAGAAAACACCATTTGCGGTTCAAGCACAGGTTCTGCAACATTTACAGTTACAGGTGCAAACAACAACACATTCACTTACCAATTGGATGGACATCCGGATGTTAAAATAACCGGAAGCGCTCCTGTTACTTTAACAGGTTTAACCGCAGGGGAGCATACGCTTCGCATTTGGGATGAGTGTAAAGAGATTGTTGAAACATTCATCATTACCAATGGAGAAAACGCATTAGCATTTACTGCAACCACTTACAATGAGATCTTGTCCTGCGACGGAGAATTAATAGGTGGAAGCATTGTGGTAACGGTTACTGATGGAACTCCTAACTTCAAATACCGTGTGGATAGTGGCGAATGGAAAGATTTTGACGGAAACTCATCTACTGTTACTATATCCGGATTATTCAGCGGAATCTATCTCGTTGAAGTAATGGATGCTAACAAATGTGTTTATGAAATGAACAGCGTAAGAATTTACCGCGAAATCTATACCCCGATCAATGTAGGAACCTATTTTGTAGCTGTTGAACCTACTTGTGGAGAGGCTAACGGTGAAATTCAAATCATTGCAACCGGCGGAAGCGGTGTATATGAATACAGCGTTAACGGAGAACCGTTTACAACATATCCTAACGGTTTAATTAAAAACTTGGCAGCAGGTGTTTACGAAATTAAAGTAAGAGATGCCAACAGCCCATTATGTCATGAAGTAACTATCAGCAACATTGTATTGTATAACGGAGATACCGATCTTATGATCACTGTAACTGCGGAAGATGCTTCTACATGTACCTCACCCGATGGTAAACTGATTATCACGGTAACCGGCGGTTCAGGAGTATATTCCTATACTGTTAACGGTATGCCGGAAACGATTACGGATGGTGTATTAGAAGGATTGAAAGCCGGATTATACGAAGTAATTGTTACCGATGTTATAGAAAAGTGTGCGGCAAGCAGTGGCGAAGTACGCATCAGCTCGCAAGAATCTGAATTGATGGTTACCATCAATAGCGTAGCGAATACCGTTTGCGGTTCAAGCACAGGCTCTATTAACTTTATGGTTACTGGTTCTGCAACGTTCACTTATCAATTAGATGGACATCCGGAAGTAGAGGGTGACGCAAGTTCGCCTGTAATCGTACTCACCGGTCTTGGTGCAGGTGTTCATACTTTGAAAGTATGGAACGATTGTTACGAAGTGGTAGAAGAGATCGTGATCACCAACGGAGCCGGCGGATTAGCATTCACGGCAACGGCAACTAACGAAGTATTGTCTTGTGAAGGCGACCTCATTGAAGGAAGTATCACCCTTAAAGTTACTAACGGAACACCCGATTATAAATATCGTATTGACGGCGGTTTATGGAATGATTTCGATCCGGGCGCTACCACTGTAACTATACCGAAATTACATAGCGGAGTTTACTTCGTTGAAGTTCAAGACAAAAACGAATGTACGTACGAAGTAAATAACGTAACTATTTTACGTGAAACTTCTTACGGTACTTTAATTACGCCTCCGGTTGCTACAACACCGCAAACATTCTGCGCATCTGCAACCGTAGCGAATCTGCAAGCCACCGGAACAGGTATTAAATGGTACTTAACACCGGAAGGCGGAGTAGCATTAGCTTCTACCACCGAATTGGTATCGGAAACTATTTACTACGCTGCACAATCTATCGGAACTTGCGAAAGCCAGGTTCGTACAGCAGTGAAAGTATTTATTGTGGATGAATTGGTATTGGATGCTCCTGTGTTAGATACAGATCAGTCGTTCTGTGTGGGCGCTGAGCCATTAACACTTGCTGACATTGCTACAAACGGAAATACGAATATTGTATGGTATGATGCTGCTGTGAATGGAGAATTGTTACCATTAACAACGCCATTAGCAGACAATACTTCCTATTTTGCTGAATATCAAGTAGGTAATTGTCAAAGTACATCAAGAACAGAAGTACACGTAACGTTTACTACTGAAAGTCCGAATTCTGTAGATATTACCTCTCCGCAACAGTTCTGCGAAGGCGCAATGATTGCCAATATTGCTGTTCCGAACAACCAAATTGTATGGTACGCATCAGAACAGGGTGGGGAAGAACTTGCTCAAAACCATGTTTTAGCACACAATGTAACCTACTATGCGGCACAAAAGGCGGGCTATTGCCAAAGCGAAGAGCGTACTCCGGTACTTATTCTAATCACGCAACCCGAAGCTCCGGATGCACCTGAAATTCAAACCATTTGCGGTAAACTTACCTTAGCAGATCTTACTGTAACAGGTAGTGGTATTGTATGGTATGACCAAGAATTTGGAGGAACTCAATTACCTTTAACTACTGTAATAGAAGTAGGAAAATCGTATTGGGCTGCACAATCATCTTCCAATGATTGCGAAGGACTAAGAACTGAGGTTAAGATTACCGACGAGTGTTATGTAGTGTATGGAACGATGTTCCCATTTGTAAAAACAGTTGACCCGGCATTTGATGCACAGTTCCCTGTTACGGTTAAATTACATCCTGTTCCTGCATTAGGAAGCGATCCGGTAACAACAGTGCTTACAGGAACTCCGATACAAACGGTACTCGCTACTTATTACGATGGAACTATATATATTCCAACTACTCCGAAAAACCCGGGTATTATTGGAAATACCAACAACCCAGGACTACCCATTGATTGGGCTTCATTAGGAAAGACTGTTGACAATGTGAATAATGAACTCGTATCAGGAATTGGTGATGTACCAACAAAACCGGTAGGTATGTTTAAATTTGAAAACATTGCCCCCGGCGACTATATCTTAGAAGTGGGTCGTGATGGATTTCTTATCCGCTGGGGTAAAGTTACAATAAATGAAAACGGAATGTCATTAGGTCATAGAGAACTTATTGCAGGGGATCTTAATAAAGACCTTAGAATTGACTTGTCCGACATCTCTAATGCTTCTTCTGTTGAATTTGAAGGCATATTTGACCCAAGATTTGACCTTGATGGAAACAATGTGATAGATCAAAGAGAGATTCAGATCATTATTGACAACATCAATGCCTTCATTGGTACTTATGTTGAAACGATGCAGTGGGTAAGCGGTTATTAAAATGTTTTTAGTAACACAAAAAATCAAATAAAATGATAGTCGTGAAAATAAAACAAATAAACAAAATGCTCATTCGTAACATCAGATTGTTACTAATAGCGGTATCTCTTCTGTTTGTGCCTTTCTTCTCAAAGGCACAAGCAGAGATATACAAAAACGATCAGGGTGTCCTTATCGGGACTTCCGATTCACGAATGTCGGTAACAGTTATTGAATCAACAGATCATATTGAATGTCAAGTAACTATTATAGGAGAAATCTTTGCAAGGGCATTCTTCTTTGCAATGGTTTATGATACTGCTGTATTAAGATTAACTGACCCTACGTACACCTTTGATGTACCCGATGGAAGCGCGGTGAACAATGTTGGATATCCTGTCATTGTGATCCCCCAGTCGTTTTTAGACAACCATTCGGGATACGTAACCTCTGCAAGGCAGCATTTCCCAATTGACGACGGACCCTGCCTTGGTATGAAAATGTTCTGCCCTAACATTGGAATTTTGAGCCCCGATGCTAGCAATGTTCATGTATTGCCTGGAGAGATGCTCCATCTTTTCAGCTATTATTTAAGAAAAGTAAACCCCGGAACCCCGTTAACAACTTCCGATTTTGGATACTATGTACAAACGGCAACCGTTCCTATGCAACCCATGCAATCTCCTTCATGGATGTACGGGGCTTTTGAAATCAGGTTCGCCCCCGCGCAACCCTGGTCTGCTTTTGAATTAAAACCGGAACTGTTCACTTACAGAACTCCCTCCTCTATAACTACTAAAAGTGTTACGAACTTAACAGATGTTTCTGTTACTTTAAATGCCTCTTTCTCAAGAGGAAACTTCCAGCCTACTAACGATATTGCGGTAAGCGAACATGACCAACTCTACGATACCCACCGTTTAAATTGGGATTCAATCAGCAAATATGGATTTATCTATGCAGACGTGGATGCTGTAATTAGTGTGGAGGGTTTTTCCAACAAATTAAATATTGACGGGATCAATTATAACTTCCCGAATGCGGCTGAAATTGCAGCAGGAGTATTTGTGAGAAACGGAAAAACTTTCCATATTCAAAATCCAATAAACAACAATACATCTAATCAAAACGTATCGTTTTCTCAAAATATCACCGGATTATCTCAAGATGTTCTTTATTACGCCTGGCCATTTATTTTCTACTCTTTTGAAACCTCAAACGATTTTCTAAATGTAGGAAATAAGGTTATTTTTCAAACATCTCCCGATCTGTTTGTAGATGTGGAAAACTTTATCTATTGCGATGGCGAAGAGGTTCCGGAATATACTTTTACCGGAAGCGAAAATACCAATTTTATTTGGGAACGTTTTGTGGGACACGACCTTGGATTACCAACAGAGTCCGGTATCAATACTATTCCTGCATTTGTGGCTACCAATTATGGATTTGAAGCGATAAGCGCCATGTATACAGTTACTCCGGTAAGCGAATTTGGCTTTGAAGGAGAACCGCAATTTTTTATGATCACGGTAAATCCGAGACCGGTAACCTCTCCGGTGGAAGATATGGTGTATTGCAACGCTACAACTGCACCAAGATTCGACTTTACAAGCAACATTCCGGATGCCTATTATGAATGGGAATTTGTGAACGAAACGGGAAGTACGATGATTCCGGGTGTGCCGGAATCGGGAGAAAACTATATCCCAACTTTCGAAGCCTACAATACCGGTAGCGAACCGTTGTCAGGTAAATATAAAGTGAGAGCAAGCTACAGTTTTTCTAATTTGACCTGTTACGCTTATGAATGGGAATATTTCAATATTGTGATTTTACCAACACCGGAAATACCAACAGTAGCGCCTCTTGCACAAACCATCTGTTCGGGCGAAGCAACAACTCCCATCACTTTTAGTGGCAATGTGGAAGAGGTAACTTACGCTTGGACATTGAACTCAGGCGATATTCTACCCGGTTTTCCAACAAACGGAACAGGCAATATCTCTTCTTATAATATTGTAAATAATCAACTTTTAACACTGAGCGCTACCTATAATGCAGTGGCAGTATTAGACTTTGAGAACTATCCTGCTTATACTTGTGAAAGCAACAAGGCAGTGTTTGGGATCACTGTTCATCCCACGCCCCATACGGATCCCGTTCCCAACTTTGTATATTGCAACGGAGAAACAGTGCCGCTATATAACTTTAACGGTAGCAATGCGTTAGCCACTTATACATGGGAATATGTTTCAGGCGCTAACTTGGGCATACCCACAAACGGCAACAATAGTTTCCCGTCGTTTATGGCGATGAATGCCGGAAATGAGCCTTTGGTTGCCCATTTCAGAGTTCAGGCAAGCTATGCAGAATATTGTACTCAAGAGGATTGGGTTCTATTCTCTATTACCATACTACCAACTCCTACCGTAACGGTTACTCCCGAATATCAAGCCATAATTTCAGGCGGAACGATAAACGATATTGTGTTTAGCAGTAATGTAGGTGAAGCAATTTACAAATGGGAAAGAACAGAAGGTTTTATTGCTGAAATACCTTTTTCAGGCGAAGGTAATATTACCGGAATGCCGATCTATAATCATGATCTGACCCCCATTTTTGCTACTTACAGCGTAGCACCGAAATTGAATTACGCTGACTATCCGGGCAAAACCTGTACCGGCGAAACAGCACAATTTACTGTGAAAGTGTATCCTGAAGCCTCTGCGGACACTGTCCCCGACTTTGTATATTGCAACGGAGAAACAACCCCAACTTACAACTTTAAAGGTAGCAATGCTTTTGCAACTTATACATGGGAGTTTGTTTCGGGCGCAGATTTTGGAATACCCACAAGCGGCAACAACAGTTTTCCATCGTTTGTTGCAATGAATAACGGGAATATCCCATTAACGGCAAATTATCGCGTAAGAGCAATCTACAGCGACTATACTTCCGAATGGGAATTGTTCTCAGTTACGGTATTGCCAACACCAACAGTTGTCTCAATACCCGCTCATCAAACAATATGTTCAGGTGAAACAACGACAACGGTAGAATTTTCCGGAAATGTTACGAATACAACTTATTATTGGACAAAAGTATCCGGAATTATTCCCGAATTACCGTTAGAAGGTACCGGAAACTTTGAAGGGTACACCATAGAGAACACCGGTTCAATAAATATGGAGGTTGTTTATCAGGTAACCCCGACGTTAAACTATCCTCAATATCCGGGATATACCTGTACCGGAAATTCAACACAATTTAGTATCACGGTATTACCGCAACCCAAAATCAATACAATACCCGAAATGGTGTATTGCACTGGCGAGCGTACTCCGGGATTTGAGTTTGGAAATCTATCGGGAGTTTCTTATACATGGAAACTCATGAATGGAGTAAATGTGGGACTTGCCGAAAGCGGAACAGGACAATTGCCGAGTTTCGTTGCAGGAAACAACACACATAACGAAATTTTGGAAGCAGTTTACGAAGTTACAGCTACTTACAGTATGTACGGATTAGTTTGTACCCATTCTGAAATATTTAGCATCTTTGTTAATCCGATCCCTTCGGTAGAGCTGAATATTGGACCTTATCAATTTTGCGCAAATGAAGAAACTCCTGTGATTGACTTGGTTGCAGCTTTTGAAACGCTGAAAAATATCGAAGGAACGATCTATGAGTGGACTTATATTTCAGATAACAATATCGGTATAGAGCAAACATCCGGAACCAATGAAATCCCATCTTTTGTTGCAATTAACAATGGAACGCAACAAATTACAGCGCTATTCAGCGTTAAAGCGCGCTTCAGCCAATGCTACAGTGTGGAAAAAATCTTCAAGATTAATGTTGAGCCGATGCCTGCTGTGATAAGCCAAACAGATGCAGGGACGATCTGTTCCGGAGCTAAATTCGAATACGCTATCTTAACCTCTTTCCCTGTAAATACAATAGCTTGGGAAAGAGCGCCCCATACGGATATTAACGACAATGAAGGCGCTTCCGGAAATACCGATTTAATAACCGAAAAACTTTACAACAAAGGAACTTCCGATATTACTGTTACTTACAAAATATCTATTGTAGCAGGAGAATGTGAATATGAGAATGTGGGAGAAGTTTATGTAGTAGTAAAACCCGGTTTTGAATTGAATATCACTCCGGTAATATTGGCTTGTGAAGGCGAACCAACAGCCGTTATCAAGTATGATATTGACCTCGCCGGAATTGAATATACTTTACTGTTCGACCCGATTGCTACGGCAGAAGGTTGGGTAAGTATATCCAACTTTACTTCACTGCCCGAATCGGAAATAGAAGTGATGATCCCATCGGGAGCTAAAATCGGTAATTACAATGCCACTCTGACTTTACGAATAGGTGATTGTATTGACATCTATAATATTGTGATTGCTATCGGAGCTGCACCTGTAATAAAGAATGCTGCCGATACCGAGATCACGCTATGTAAAAATGAGCAACTCTACCTGTTCGTTGAAGTGGAAGGAAACGTTCAATATCAATGGTATTATGAAGGCAATATCATTCCGAATGAAACCCTTTCTTACTATGAATCTGTTTTCGACGAGCCTCATGAAGGCGTTTATTCTGTAGCTATCCAATGCGATTGCGGCACAATCTATTATTACTTTAATGTAAAAATAAATCCTGTTATTATTGAAATGAAATGGGACGATGTGATGTATATAGATAACTCGCAATCTAATTATGTTGCTTATCAGTGGTATAAAGATGGAAAAGCTATTAGTGATGGCGGGCAGTCGCAATATTATACTGAAAAAGGCGGATTCACTCCTTTTGCAGAGTATAATTTAAGAGCTTATAGACAGGACGGTTCTTACGACGAAGCGTGCCCAATTGTGCCCAATGACGGAAAAACCGAAAATTCGGGGTTCATCATTTATCCTAACCCAAGTATAACCGGTAATATTGTAACTTTCTTACTCCAATTGCCTCATGAAGAAGAACCTTATGCAGATGTTCTCGTTTATGATGTGAATAGTAAACTCGTAAAGCAATTCGTAATTACAAACTATAAAACAGAAGTTATGTTTGATGAAGCTGCCGGTACATATTTAGTGAAGGTTACAACGAAGAACGGTACTGAATTTATAGAAAAAATAATCATTCATAAAAAATAAACAAATGAAAAAGAATATTCTGCTATCGTTATTGATATTTTTTACAGTTCAAGTGATGTCTCAGGAAAAAGGGTCTTATCTCACGCTTTCGTGTGGAGTAGGACCCACAGGGTTCAAGTATAAAATGACAGGTGTTGTTTTTGCTGACCCCAAAAGTGAGATTAAACTTGGCGGACAAGCCGGTATAGGCTATAGCTACTACTTTACCAAAAATGTGGGAATCTCTATCGGAATAGGATTCTCTCATTACAGGACAAATGGAAAATTAATGGGCGCTTTTAGCGAACAACACCCGTTAATATTAGGCAAATTTACAGATAATGACATCGATCCCAATCATGTGAGTGATTATGAATTAAGAGTGAGAACTCAAAATTGGATAGAATCGCAGTCGTGTAAATTTGTTGAAATTCCGATTACATTGAACTTGCAGAAAAAGTTTGGAGAAAAAGAACAGTTCGGATTATATATGGCTGTGGGAGCAAAACTCCAATTCCCTTTCTCTGCAAAGTATTCTATTGTGGACGGCAGAAACCCTGACCAGCCGAAACTCAACATATCCGGATATTATGAGGAGAAAAACCTTGAATTGGGCGGTTTGGGAGACCCCGACCTTGCCCAGCATGGTTTTGGTAAAATCCATAATCCGAGCAAAGTTTTAACTAATGCAAACGGAAAATTGGACCTCAAAATGAATCTGGCATTTACTGCGGAAGGAGGCTTCCTTATCTCTTTGAGCCGTAGAGTGGATCTAACGCTGGGTGTTTTTGTGGATTGCGGATTGTTGAATATAAGGAAAACGAAAGAATCTCTTCCGCTATTCTCCGCCCCGGAAACCGATTATGTGTCAATGGCTGAAAACTATAACGTGGGGAGAGGAATTACCTACAACTCCATTACAAAAAGTGAATATGTTAACAAAGTGAATACCATCTCTTACGGTGGAAAGGCAGGGCTGCGAATCAAACTCGGTAAACTTTCTGCAAAAGAAGAACAACCGCAACACTCCCAAGAACAACAACCTGTGTATATTACACAACCCAAAGATACGGTTTTTATTAATGTGTATGATAAACCGCCTGTTGATTCAATTCTTAAAGATATTATAAAAGTGTTGGAACAAGCGCCTAAGCAAAAACAAGAAGTAATCATTCACCAAACAACACAATCTGAAGAGGAACACCATTTGGATTACTATCCGGATGTTTATCCTGATAATGAAATCTATTTACTTTTTGACCCTATCTATTTCGATCTTAATAAAAGCGCTTTAAGACCCGAAAGTATCAACAATTTGAATAAAAAAATTGAATTAATGAACAAATATCCTGAAATAAAATTGATTATATTCGGCAATACCTGCGATATTGGAAAAGACGTTTATAACTTTAAATTGGGGTATCAAAGAGCGGAAGTAGCGAGAGATTATTTAGTAAGCAAAGGAATAGCTGCCGACAGATTGCAAATCAGCACTCAAGCGCAGTTTGACCCGGAATTACCTAACATCAATGAAATCAACCGCACCCATAACCGGCGCGACGACTTCAAACCGATATTTCCAAAAAGATAATATAAACGATAAGGGCGAGTAAAAAATACTCGCCCTTTTTATTATTGTATACCGGTTTTTATTATTATTCTATGTAACAAACGAGCTTGGGAACCCTCGGGAAAAAAAGAAAAAGCTTACCTCACTAACATAAAAGAACCCGATTCGGAATATTTTCTGCTGCTTTCATTATAGGAGAATGATAATTGAAAAGCATAGAATCCCGCAGGGCATTCTTTTCCTCGGAAAGTACCATCCCAACGACCTTGCATATTCTCATAATCGCCATAAACAGGAGGATGTGTTGAACGAAATAATTCTTGCCCCCATCGGTTATAAATAACAAACAAGTAACTGCCTTCAGGCGGAAATTTAATAATGGGATAAAATGTTCTGTTTTCTATATTAAGGCTGTGTGGATAAAAAGCATTGGCAAATGATACAATAGGCTCATGCTCAATGGTTAAAATATTTGAATATCCTCCGTTAGTAACTGACTTAATTTGGTATTGCATTATAAGCCCATCATTTAAAAAAGGGAGAACATCTACAAAACAGTAGTTGTATTTTAAATTTAAATGGCTTGCAATAGGAAGTTTGTCTTCAAGTACAATGCGCAATAATTCATATTTAGGTTCTGATAAATCAAAATTTGGAAATCCTGCTTGTAAAAAGAAAACACTGTCTTTATATTTTTCCTCTCGCCAGCCATATAAAAAAATGTTTGTAAGAATGTTTGAAGTATCATTTAGTTTACATCCATTTTCTGCTATAGACAAATAATAATAGAGACCCAATTTGGGATCAGCATACTTATCAATAAAAGAATAGAAATTAGTAGAATCATATTCTAACGTATCAACTACTTTAAAAAAATTATAATCTTGATTCCAATTTGCATTTTCAGGTTTATATCTTAATAATAATAAATTTGTAAAAGGGCTGTAATAGGGATCGGTTGTTACATCAATTTGAATATATGAATCATCTATTACCGACACGCTTTCTATGTTTACCGGAACCAAAGTATCTACTTCAGTCATAGTTTCAAATTCAACAATATTAGAGACAGAAAACACCTTTTTCGTTCTATTAACCGCCTGTATTACAAACTCATAATTTGTATTGTTAGACAAATATTTTACAGGGTAACTGATCTTTTTTTCAGGCTCAAAGTAAAAACCTTCAAAGTGTGTACCATGTAAAGTATCAAGAAAAACAAAAAATGTATCTATATCTTTTTTACGATAATAAATACTGTAATAATCTAACGTATCAATAATATTAATATAAGGATTCCATGAGAGTAACACCGAATTTTTACAGCTGTCGTCAGAAAGAGTAGCTTGCAAAACGATATTGTTTTGAGGAGCAGATTTTCCACTTGCTTTCCATCCAATGCAATAGTAGTTTTGAGATGTAGGAGTAGCCATTGGATCTGCCCATTCTAAATCAGTCAGTTTTACTTTATCAACTTTGTAATAGAAATTTTCCTCATTACAATTATTATTACATTTGTATATTGTAATACTATCTATTTCACTATTATACAACCATGAAATCGTAATTTTTTGCGTTACAGTATCAACAGAAACTTTCTCTAACACAAGTTGTTGAGCATAAGATGTTATGTAAGAGAATAAAAAAATGATGAATAATGGAAAAGAGTAGCGATGCATAATTCACATCAAAATTTGGTTTATTGACTAATAATAATGTAACAATTTTTTGAGAGAATTATTTTAGTTTGTGTTTTTTTTTAATTTGAATTGACCCGATGAATAAAAAATCCACTTAATTTGCACTTTCTCATCAAAGAGTGAATCAAAAAAAAATAAGCACAAATAACTAAAACTATGTTTACCGGAATTGTAGAAAAAACAGGAACAATTGTTCACATTGAACAAGACAAAACCAACTTTCATTTCACTATTGAAGTGGATTTTGCAGAAGAATTGAAAATAGACCAAAGTATGGCGCACGACGGCTGTTGCTTGACGGTTGTGAAGTTAGACAAAGAAAAACGCCAATATGTTGTTACCGCTATGGATGAAACCATGCTGAAAACCAACCTTAAAACATGGTGTGTGGGCTACGAAGTTAATTTGGAGCGCAGTATGAAGTTGGACGCCCGTTTCGATGGGCATATTGTGCAAGGGCATGTAGATCAAACAGCTGAATGCCAAGAAGTGATTGACGAAAACGGAAGTTGGCGCTACTATTTTACATACGATGCTGAGAAAAACAATTTTACCGTTCCCAAAGGTTCTATTTGTGTAAACGGCGTGAGTTTAACCGTGGTTGATTCTGTGAAAGGTAGCTTTTCTGTGGCAATTATTCCTTATACTCAAGATATTACTAATTTTCATAATTTAAAAAAAGGAACAATAGTAAATATTGAGTTTGATGTTTTGGGTAAATATGTTCAAAAGTTATTGGAAGAATATTTTGCCGCTACAAAATAAGAAACAGCACGTTCCGTTTTACACTTTTATATTAACACTATGGGTATTTCAACACAAGTTATTGGGCTTATTGCCGGTCTAGGGATTTTAGTTTTTGTACACGAATTAGGGCATTATATGTTTGCCCGTTTTTTTGGCACGCGGGTAGAGAAGTTTTATCTGTTTTTTAATCCGGGACTTTCGTTAGTAAGAATGAAGAAAATAGAAGGGAGATTGCGATTCAGTTTTTTATCTTCCAAAGCTCCTGAAGAATGGGCTGAACATCCTGATGCTACAGAGTTCGGGATTGGCTGGTTGCCTTTCGGCGGCTACTGCTCCATTGCCGGAATGGTAGATGAAACT
The DNA here is from genome assembly GCA_031286285.1 of Bacteroidales bacterium. GTDB lineage: Bacteria > Bacteroidota > Bacteroidia > Bacteroidales > WCHB1-69 > WRNX01. The sequence goes on from JAITUN010000193.1 coordinate 19,881, forward strand.
AAGTCGGAGAAAGATTTGGATAGCGAGCAACAGCCTTGGGAATTTCGCTCAAAACCAACATGGCAACGCTTCTTTATTATTAGTGGAGGAGTAATTATGAACTTTATCACTGCCATTGTACTCTACATAGCTATTCTTTTTTCTTGGGGAAAAGAGTATATCCCGCTTGAAAATGCAAAATATGGACTCGTGTTTTCTAATGCTGCTCAATATGCGGGATTTCAAAACGGAGATAAAATTATTTCCGTTGATGGTGGATTGCCGGAAACAATCAGAGATTTTCAGAAGAAACTTCTACTGGACAACCCTAAAGAAGTGATTGTTGAACGTGATAATAGATTCGATACTTTATTTTTGAAAGAAGATAATTGGAAAAAACTATTAGTGAGAGAGGAATTTTGTAGTCTTAATTTTCCATTTGTAATCGATGAAATTTCCGCCGGGTTTCCTGCTGAACAAGCCGGATTGCAGCAGGGAGACAGTTTAGTAGGGTTAGATAGTATGCATATTTACCTCTTCTCCGATTTTCAAGAAGAATTACGATATGCTAAAAATAAAGAAGTTACTCTACATTTTTATCGTGGTGATACTTTAATGGCTGTATCGTTAGTGGTGAATGAAGATGGAAAAATTGGCGCTTCTGTGAATCCTTACAAATACTTGCAATCAGTTACAGAAAGCTATACATTTTTTGAATCTATTCCTATGGGAGTAAAAGAGGGGATAAATCAACTTTCATTCTATGTAAAACAATTTAAACGTGTATTTACGAAAGAGGGGGCATCGCAGTTAGGAGGTTTTATCACCATTGGCAGTATTTTTCCAAAAACATGGAATTGGGAACATTTTTGGGCAATGACGGCGTTTCTTTCTGTAATTTTAGCCTTTATGAATATTTTACCCATTCCTGCATTGGATGGCGGTTATATCCTATTCATTCTCATAGAGATGATCACAAGACGAAAGCCCAGCGACAAGTTCATCGGCTACGCCAACACAGTAGGGTTTATTCTGCTCATCATGCTGTTGGTTTATGCGAATGGGATGGATGTGTTGAGGTTATTTCGATAATTCATAAGCCGAAAAGTTACAAAGAATTATAGCAATATTGTTAATTGAGTAGAAAACTTGAAAAGTAAAATATATCCGGAAATAGAACGTTAATCATTTCAAATCTTATCTTTTATGGATAATTACAATCCTCCTGTTCCATTCACCGATCCTCTTGAAAAAAACATACGTCCCGGGTTTCTTACTTTTTTGTGTGTCTTAACTTTTATTGGTTCAGGATTATCCTTGTTTACTAATTTATTTAGTCCGGTTTTGGCGCCGATTGCCTTGGAATTTATTAAGGGCTCTTCGTTCGAATCTATCCCGGGAATTCTTGATGTATATGAACAACTTATAAAAGTGCCTGCATGGCAATTCTTTTTGGTTGCTTTTTTCTGCGCTTCTTCAATTATCGGTGCAATATTTATGCTAAAAATGAAAAAAATAGGGTTTCATATTTATGCCATTTCTCAATTGTCAATATTGTTTATCAGTCAATTGATAATTGGTGGAATCTTTAAACCCAAATGGACCGATATATTTTTCACATTGTTATTTATTGGATTATATGCTATCTATTACAGTAGATTTTCGAATTTAGAAGAAGACAAAGAAGAATGAAGTAAGAATACTTTCAATTATTATATTAAAATCGTATTATTTTTTATCTTTTGCCATTAACCCCTAAACATTAATTATTAATTTTATGACTGACATTTTAAACCTTAATCCGAAGCGTGTTTTTTATTATTTCAACGAGATTTGTAAAATTCCGCACCCCTCTAAAAAAGAGGAAATAATAGTAGCATGGTTGCAGCAAACCGGCAAAGATTTAGGGTTGGAAACTAAACGTGATAGTATTGGAAACGTTTTGATATCCAAACCTGCAACAAAGGGAAAAGAGAAAGTTACCCCTGTTATTTTCCAAAGCCATGTGGATATGGTGTGTGAAAAAAACAATGATACCCAATTCGATTTCGATAAAGACGCCATTCAACCGTACATAGATAATGAGTGGCTTAAAGCAAAAGGTACTACATTGGGCGCTGATGACGGCATAGGCGTAGCTATCCAATTGGCGCTGCTTGAAGCCAAAGATATTGAACACGGTCCTATTGAATGTCTATTTACCGTAGATGAAGAAACAGGGTTGACCGGTGCTTTTAACTTGGAACCAGGATTTATGAAAGGAAAAATGTTACTGAACTTAGACTCAGAAGATGAAGGTGAATTTTTTATCGGTTGTGCAGGAGGAAAAGATACTCAAGCCATTCTTGAAATTGAATGGGAAGAAAAAATGCCCAAAGAAGTTATTGCTTACAATATCTATGTGAAAGGATTACAAGGAGGTCATTCAGGTGACGACATTAACAGAGGGCGCGGAAATGCAGTAAAACTACTAAACCGAATTTTATGGAATGCATATCAGGAATTTGATCTTTTTATTGCAGAAATTGATGCAGGAAACTTGCGCAATGCAATTGCCCGAGAAGGAAAAGCGAATATCATTATCCCTAAAACTAAACAAAAAATGTTTGAAAAATATATTCGTAAGATGGATTCTATTTATAAAGATGAGTTAAGGATTACAGATCCGGGAGTTATGGTTACTTTTGAAGAAGCCAAAATGCCCAAGAAGATATTGAACGAACTGCTCCAAATTGACCTAATGAACGCCTTGTATGTGTGCCCCCACGGCGTACTGGCTATGTCTCAAGATATTCCCGATTTTGTCGAAACTTCTACTAATTTAGCTTCTGTAAAGTTTAAAAATGGTAAGATATATATATCTACAAGTCAACGTAGTTCTTTAGAATCAAAAAAACAGGATGCTGTGGATATGGTTTCTGCTTCTTTTTATACTATTGGCGCAGATGAAGTGAACAGTGGAGACGGATACCCGGGATGGAAGCCAAACCCAAAATCGGAAGTATTGAAAGTGCTAGTGAAAGCATATCAAAATCTTTTCAAAAAAGAACCTGAAGTGAAAGCAATTCACGCTGGATTGGAATGTGGATTGTTCTCTGAAAAATATCCGGGATTAGATATGGTTTCTTATGGACCTACTTTAAGAGGAGTACATTCTCCTGACGAAAAACTAAAGATTGACACAGTGAAACAAGTGTGGGATTTGACTGTAGAATTTTTAAGGATTTTAAAATAGTGTTTTGCAGTAAACCTCTCGTCACTAACTACTCATCACTAATCTCTACATAAGGAACTCCCTTGTAATAATTTATCTCCCTTATTTTTATCTGATACAGTAAATAGGAATTATTAAGCTCAATTTCTGATAAAAAAAGTTGATTGTCTGATGTTTGTAGCTCAATAATGCTGAGCGCGCCAACTTCATATTTTCGTTTGTTTGCTTGATTTGCAATTTGTTGGAATTCAACATTTTTTTTGGCTTGTTGCCACTGACTTTTCGAAGCATCCAACTCCATTATTGCTTTCATGATTTCACTTGCGAGCATTCGTATAGTTTCATCGTAGTCCTGCCGGGCTTGTTTCAAATTGTTTTTGGCTTTAGATACTCGCAAACGTACATCTAGACCACTGAAAATAGGCACAGAAAGATGGACCCCCACATATTCTCCTAAATTATTTTTGTATTGTGTAAAAAAAGGATCATATTTGTTTGTACTTGAAGTGAAAAAATCTGTGGAAATACCCCCACTCATCGAAAGTAACGGATAGTAACTGCCTCGTTCTATTGAAAGGTTGTGCTTTTGAATCTCTACATTATGTTGCTCAGTTATTACAGTTGGATGAATGATTGATGCAAATGCGATGATTTCGGATACCGTTTGTCCATCTAAAAAAAGTTCTGCTTCTTTGATTTGCGGTTCTATTAATAAAGGGATCTCTATAGGATAGTTCATACAATCTTTCAGCTTTAGGATGCTTATGTCTAAATTATTCCTTGTTGCAATTGCAGTATATTCTTCGGAGGCAAGAATGGCTCTTATTTGTGCTAAATCAGCAATTGAACCTCCATCCATCTCTAACAAACGTTCCATTTTTTTTTCTTCCAATTTGTAATTTTCTATTCGCTTTTCGTATAATCTGAGAAGTTCTTTATAGTATACTACTTCAGCATAGGCTAACATTGTTTCTTCTGCAACTTTATCACGAGTTTGCCTCAATTGTTCTTCACCGCGTAATTTAGCAATCTTTGCCGAACGTGTTCTGTTTAAGTATCGCAATCCGTTAAAAATAGGTACCCGAGCATTTACTCCAACACCATTACTGAAAGTAGTTGTGTTTCCATAATTGTTTGTTGCTGGGTCAATCCCTCTTCCAAAGTTTGAGTTTATCCCAATATAGCCATCCACACCAGGCAAATGCGCAAGTATTGCACTTGTATAATCTTTTTTTGCATTCTCTGATTCAATTACAGCACGTGCTGTTTTGAAGCTATTTTCTACAGCATAGTGCATACAATCTTCTAAGCTCATTTGTTTTTGTGCCATTAATAAAATCGGAATAAAATATAGAGGAAAAAGGAATAGTTTTTTCATTTTTGTTGGATTGGTGAATAGGTATTATGGATTAGGAATCAAGAAATCGCATAGCAATAACATTTTTTTGTTTCCAAAAACCATGCCAAAGTATTTAAAAGATTATGTATAAGTATGTTAAATAATGAAGAATAAAAATTATGTTAAAATTTTTTACAGTAATTGTATGATTATTTGACAAAATTATAAATACAATAGAATATAAATGATTTTACCCGATCTTCATTTTTTAATACATGATTATTAAAAATTTAATATTTTCGCGCCTCAAAAAAAGATTTCTAACTAAAAACAATATTTAAAGAAATTAACTTTGAACTTTAATTTAAAAACTTATTAATTATGAAATACATACAAAGAAGAAAACTCGTCATGGTTGCATTTGGAGGGAATGCCATACTTAGAAGTGGCCAAAAAGGAACTTATCAGGAGCAACTCCAAAATGTGATGAATACTTGTAAATCGTTACATCGACTCTATGAACAGGATTGTGATTTAGTGATTGGGCATGGAAATGGACCCCAAGTGGGTAATGTAATGTTACAACATGATGCCGGCTCGAAAATGTATAATATTGAATCAATGCCTATGGATGTTTGTGTTGCAGAAACACAAGGTTCTATTGGCTATATGATTGAATTGGCCTTTAGAAATATTTTCTTTAAAGAAAATATTCGCAAACACGTCATCACATTAGTAACCCAAGTTGTAGTTGATGAGGAAGACCCCGCTTTTCAAAATCCAACAAAACCGGTTGGCCCTTACTATACAAAAGAGCAAGCGGAAAGATTTTCAGAAGAAACAGGAGCAAAATATGTAGAAGACCCGAAAGGGAACGGCTGGCGCAAAGTTGTAGCCTCCCCCATTCCCAAGCATATTAGCAATATTGACGTAGTGCAGCGTTTGGCTACTTCCGGATACGTAGTGATTACTTGTGGCGGCGGCGGCATTCCTGTAGTTCGAAATCAATACGGTGGAAAAGGGATGGAAGCCGTAATTGACAAAGATCTTGCATCAGCATTAGCTGCTTTGGAGATGAAAGCAGACGAATTTTACATCTTAACGGATGTCCCCAAAGTATTTATTAATTTTAGAAAAGATAATGAACAGGCTTTAGACACCCTTACTATTGCAGAAGCAAAGAAATTCTTAGCAGATGGCCAATTTGCAGAAGGATCTATGGCGCCCAAAATTCGTGCAGCAATTTTTTTTATTGAATATGGAGGAAAAGAGTGTATTATTACTGAAGCAGGACAATTAGGAAACCCTCAATGCGGAACAAGAATTGTCAAATAAGCAGTTTGAAGTTAGAAGAATGAACTTTAAATCTATATACCTATACACTTATTAATCATTAATCATTAATCATTAACCATTAAATTATTATGCCACGGAAAAAACTCCAACACCCGGAAGATGAGCCATTGCAAAATCTAGAGGTGAATGCCGGCGCTTCCATCGAAGCCCAACCCCATGCGGAAATAGAACTTACCGCTCCTGCCGAAATCCCGACAGAAGAACCAAAAGCTAAAGTAAAACGAACAAAACGGGTAAAACAAGTTGAACAAACTGAACCAGTTGAACCAGTTGAACAAGTTGAACAAACTGAACCAGTTGAATCAGTTGAACAAACTGAACAAGTTGAACAAGTTGAACAAACTGAACCAGTTGAACCAGTTGAACAGGTTGAACAAGTTGATGAAGTATCAGAAATTTATGCTACTATTGAAGACACACAGAACAAGTCAAAAGAAAATCAAGAAGAAGAAGAAGAAGAGGAAGAGGAAGAAAAAGAACCCGAATCTGTGGAAGATATAGAGAAAGAGTATTTAAATCTCTCTTTAGAACAATTAGTAGAAAAACTACAAGAAGTGGTGAGCAATGATAATATTAACAATATAAAGCAAAGAGTGGGTGTCTTGAAAACAGCAATTCTTGTTGAAATAAAACAATTAAAAAAAGATGCCTTAGAGAAATTTATTGAAGAAGGAGGTGTTAAAGAGGAATATGAATATGTTCCCGACGAATTGGAAATTCAATTTAATGATGCATTAAAAAAATATAAAGACAACAAAACAAAATTTCTTGAAAATTTAGAAATAGAAAAACAACAAAATTTTGAATCTAAACAACAGATTATTCAAGGATTAAAAGAATTAGTTGAAAATGAAAACAATCTTAAAATATTAAACGACAAGTTTAAAGAGTTTCAAGAAAAATGGAGAGAAATAGGTCCTGTACCCCAGAACGAATCTTCCAATTTATGGCAGCATTATCATTTCTATGTTGAAAAATTCTTTGATATCCTTCGCATAAACAAAGAATTAAGAACGTTAGATTTAAAGAAAAACTTAGAACAAAAAGTTAGGTTGTGTGAACAAGCTGAGGAATTACTGTTGCAAGATTCTATAAGTAAATCATTCAAGGCTTTACAACACCTTCATGAAGAATGGCGCGAAATAGGACCAGTACCTGAAGACAAAAAAGAGGAGATTTGGGAGCGCTTTAAAAATGCTTCTGACCAACTTAATCAAAGACGGAGAGCGCATTACGATTCTTTATTGGAAGAACAACAAAACAACTACAATGCAAAGGTTGTGATTTGTGAACAAGCTGAAGAATTGGTATCGTTAGATTCTAAAACTCTTAAAGATAGCAACAATGTTAGCGAAAAACTTACTGAGTTGTTGAAAGTTTGGAAGACATTAGGACCGGCTCCGGCAAAATTGAACGAAGAGATTTGGCAAAGATTTAAAATAGCTTTAGATAAATTCTTTACATCAAAAAAAGAGTATTTACAACAACTCAAAAACGAACAACTCCAAAATTATAATCAAAAACTCACATTAGCCATTCAAGCCGAAGCGCTATCTTTAAGAACTGATTGGAAAAAAGCAACCGATGAAATTATTTCGCTTCAAAACGAATGGAAAAGAATTGGACCTACAGCAAGAAAAAACTCTGACGTGGTATGGAAACGTTTTCGAAGAGCTTGCGACAAATTTTTTGAGACAAAATCAAGCTACTTCAATAATGCACAAACGATTGAAAGTGAAAATCTTCTAAAAAAAGAAGAATTAATAAAAAAAATTGAAGAACATGAGTTTACTGACAACAAAGAAGAAAATTTAGAAGTAATGAAAGCGTATCAACGTGAGTTTATGGACTTAGGACATGTGCCACGCAAAGACAAAGATAAAATTTATAACAAGTTTAGAGAAGTTGTAAATAAACGTTTTGAAGATTTGAAAATGACAATGGAAGATGTAAAACGCAGCAATTTCAAGTCGAAAATTGAAACCATTTTAAATAATCCCGATGCAGACAAAATATTGGATAAAGAGCGTCGTTTTTTAACTAATAAATTGCAACAATTAAAAGAAGATATTGCATTGTGGGAAAATAATTTAGGTTTCTTTGCCAATTCTAAAAATGCAGATTTGTTAAAAGCTGAATTTGCTAAAAAGATTGAAGCTGCAAAAACAGAAGTAAAAGAATTGGAGTATAAAATTAAAGTGATGGTTCACAAAAAATAATCATGGCAAATTTCTTAACACAAATATTTGGTTCAAAAGCTGATAGAGACCTTAGAGAATTGAAGCCCTATCTTGAAAAATCTTTACAGGCAGAAAAAGCAATAATCCCTCTTTCTAATGATGAGCTACGGGCGAAAACAATAGAGTTTCGCAAAAAGATCACTGAACATATTCGCGAAGAAGAAGAACGGATATCAGAGATTAAACACTATCTTGATGCTAACTATGATTTAGATATTGAAGAGAAACAACGTTTATACAAAGAAACAGATGCGTTAGAGAAAAAAGCATACGATAAGACGCAAGAGGTTTTAAATGAAATTCTTCCAGATGCTTTTGCTGTGATGAAAGAGACAGGTCGCCGCTTTAAAGAAAACGATTTTATAGAGGTAACTGCCACAGAAATGGACAGAAATATTGCTGCCTATAGAGAATGTGTAGAGATAAACGGCAACAAGGCAACTTTTTCAAGCACGTGGTCTGCTGGCGGAAATATGATAAAATGGGATATGTGCCACTATGATGTCCAACTTATTGGCGGTACTGTACTCCACCAAGGGAAAATCGCAGAAATGAGTACTGGGGAAGGAAAAACGTTAGTTGCCACCCTTTCTGTTTACTTAAATGCGCTGCCCGGAAAAGGAGTACACATTGTTACAGTAAACGACTACCTTGCCAAACGTGACTCTGAATGGATGGGACTATTGTACGAATTTCATGGATTATCAGTGGATTGTATTGACAAACACGAACCCAATTCCGAAGAACGCCGTAAAGCTTATTTGGCTGATATTACATACGGAACTAATAATGAATTTGGTTTTGACTATCTACGCGACAATATGGCACGCAATGTGGGAGAACTTGTACAACGCCCTCATAACTACGCTATTGTGGATGAAGTGGACTCTGTATTGGTTGACGATGCAAGAACTCCATTAATCATTTCAGGACCAACCCCACGTGGTGAACAACAAGAGTTTGATATTTACAAACCTATGATTGAACGTTTGTACAATGCTCAAAAATTGTTTGTTAATGAAATATTGACCAAGGCTAAACAGATGCTGGTGCAAAACCCTGACCCTAAGCCTGAAGAGGAAGCTGCCATTTTACTGCTTCGTGCGCACAGAGGTTTGCCTAAAAGCAAAGCCCTCATTAAATTTTTGAGCGAACAGGGAATGAAACAGTTACTGCTCCGTACTGAAGCATATTATATGCAACAACAAAACAGACTCATGCCTGTAATTGACCAAGAACTTTATTTTGTGATAGAAGAAAAACAAAATACCGTTGATATTCAAGAAAAAGGAATTGAGTTGGTTTCTAGAAGTGCAGAAGAAGCCAAGCTTTTTTTGATACCTGATGTAGGAGCTGAAATAGCTGAACTAGAAAAGTTAAACTTGACTCCTCAGGAAGTTGTTGCAAGAAAAAACGAAATCTATCGCAATTTTTCTATCGCATCTGAACGGATCCACACAGTGCATCAGTTACTGAAAGCATATACTATGTTTGAAAAAGATGTTGAGTATGTGATTATTGATAACAAAGTTAAGATTGTTGACGAGCAAACAGGACGTATAATGGAAGGACGCCGCTATTCTGACGGGCTACACCAAGCAATTGAAGCTAAAGAAAATGTGAAAGTGGAAGCCGCTACACAAACCTACGCAACCATTACACTTCAAAACTATTTCCGTATGTACAAAAAACTTTCAGGAATGACAGGTACAGCAGAAACAGAAGCAGGTGAGTTTTGGAATATTTACAAATTGGATGTGGTAGTAATTCCAACAAACAGACCCATAGCGAGAAAAGATGCAGAAGACTTGGTTTATAAAACAAAACGCGAAAAATATACCGCCGTTGTAGATGAGATTTTACGATTAAATGAAGAAGGAAGACCCGTATTGGTTGGTACGACCTCAGTAGAAATCTCAGAACTGCTCTCTAAAATTTTGTCCGCAAGAAGAATAAAACACAACGTTTTGAATGCAAAACTTCACAAAAAAGAAGCTGATATTGTGGCAGAAGCAGGACAAGCAGGAACCGTAACTATATCTACAAATATGGCAGGCCGTGGTACTGACATCAAGTTGGGAACAGGAATTAAAGAGAAAGGCGGTCTTGCTATTATTGGAACAGAAAGACATGACTCACGGCGCGTGGATAGACAGTTGAGAGGACGGGCTGGTCGCCAAGGAGACCCCGGTAGCTCCCAATTCTTTGTTTCCTTGGAAGATGACCTTATGCGGCTATTCGGATCAGAGAGAATCTCTAGAATCATGGACCGAATTGGATTGAAAGATGGAGAAGTGATTCAACACAGATTGATTTCAAAATCTATTGAACGTGCCCAAAGGAAAGTGGAAGAGAATAATTTTGGAATCAGAAAAAGATTGCTGGAATATGACGACGTGATGAACAAACAACGTGAAACTATATATCGGAAAAGAAGAAATGCCCTTTGGGGAGATAAATTGGCGATCGATATTTCTGATATGTTTTACGATGTTTGCGTAAAAGTGGTTGAAAGAAATTATAATACCAAAGATTTTGATGGCTTTGAACAAGATGTTATTACAACTTTCGGATGCGAACTCCCCTTCTCTCAAGAACATTTTTTTCAGGATAAAACAAGCAAGTTAATTGATGATTTGTTTGATAAAGTATTTGAAAATTACAGAATTAGACAACAACTGCTTTGTAAACAAGCATTTCCTGTAATCGAACGTGTTTATTTCGACAATGGCGAGCGTTTTGCAAATATAGCAATTCCTATTACTGATGGAGTAAAAACACTTAATGTGGTGGCACCTCTGAAAAAATGCTACGATACTCAAGGACGAGAAATAGGACTTTCTATTGAAAAAGGAATTACTTTGGCAGTAATTGACAATGCATGGAAAGAACATCTGAGAGAAATGGATGACCTGAAACAATCGGTGCAAAATGCTTCATACGAACAAAAAGACCCGTTATTAATCTATAAATTAGAATCATTCAATCTTTTTGATACGCTATTAGAAAAAATCAACGAAGAGATTGTTTCATTCTTAAACAAAGGAGGCTTACCTGTTGAACAACACTCGCAGGTTAGAGAAGCACAACTCCCTCAGTCGGAAGCACGAAAATTGCAAACAGGGAGAAACGAAATAGGCGGAAGACAGATAATTGGAGGAAAAGGAAGCGCGCCTGTGAGAGTTGAAAAAAAAGTGGGAAGAAATGACCCATGCCCCTGCGGAAGTGGAAAAAAATATAAAAATTGCCACGGGAGAGAAGGCTATTAATGAGTGAATTGGAAACCGATAAAATATAAATACTCTGTATGTCTAATTACTTGGAAGATAGTATAAAATCATTGGATTGGAATGTGCATATCCGCGAACGTCCCGGAATGTACATCGGAAAATTAGGAGACGGATCATCACACGACGACGGCATCTATGTCTTGCTAAAAGAGGTGTTAGACAACTGCATTGATGAGTTTATGCGTGGATATGGAAAAACTATCGAAATCTCTATCAAAGAAGATAAAGTTACTGTGCGTGACTATGGTCGAGGCATCCCGCTAAAAAAAATGGTGGATTGTGTCGCTAAAATTAATACCGGCGGAAAGTTTGACGACAGCAACGCGTATGATACAGCCATTGGGATGAACGGCGTGGGTGTGAAAGCCGTAAATGCGCTCTCTACCTTTTTTAGAGTTCACTGTTTTGTAGATGGAAAACAAAAAAGCGCCGAGTTTTCGGAAGGCGTTAAGCTATTGGAAAACAATGTTGAAGCCACTAAAGAAGCCAACGGAACCTGCATCACTTTTGTCCCGGATAAATCAAAATTCGGCAATTTTCATTGGCATAATGAATATATTGATAAAATGATGTGGAACTATGTGTATCTGAACAGAGGATTAACTATCAATTGCAATGGACAAAAGTTCGTTTCTAAAAACGGATTGTTGGATTTAATTAACAATAATGTTTCTGATGATGTTCTTTATGCCCCTATTCATTTAAAAGAGAATGGTTTTGAATGTGCTTTGGTGCATACAAACAGAAAATATGGTGAAGAGTACTATTCGTTTGTTAACAGTCAATATACTATTTATGGAGGAACACACCAACAAGCTTATCGTGAAGCTATTGTGAAAACAGTGCGCGAGTTTTTTAAGAAAGATTTTGACCCCAATGATGTAAGAAACTCTATTGTGGCAGCGCTCTCTCTTAGAGTGAAAAACGCCATTTTTGAAGCGCAAACTAAAACAAAATTAGGCTCACAATACATGGAACCCGGCGGACAAACCATCCGTAATTATGTGAATGATACGGTTATAAAACTATTAGACAAATATCTGCACATGAATCCTGATGTTGCAGATGCAATCTATAAAAAAATATTAGAATCGGAAAAAGAAAGAAAAGAGATTGCTAGCATAAAGAAAAGTTCTAAAGAGATTCAAAAGAAAGTGAGTCTGCACAACAGCAAATTACGCGATTGCCGTATCCATTTTAATACAAATGATGCTCGTGGAGTTGAAACACAAATATTTATCACTGAAGGAGATTCGGCATCCGGTTCCATTACTTCTTCAAGAGATGCCAACATTCAAGCAGTTTTTAGTTTACGTGGAAAACTACCCAATACCATTAAACAATCGAAAAGTATTATTTATGAAAATAAAGAGTTTAGCCTCCTTCAAGCCGCGCTAAATATTGAAGAAGGATTAGACGGTTTGCGATATAACAACATCATTATTGCTACTGATGCCGATAATGATGGTATGCACATCCGCCTATTACTACTCACTTTTTTTCTAAAGTATTTTCCAGACTTGGTTAAAGCCGGGCATGTGTATATATTACAAACACCGTTATTTAGAGTAAGAAATAAGCAGGAAACTATTTATTGTTACTCTGAACAAGAAAAAAATACAGCCATAAAAAAACTGGGATCAAAACCGGAAATTACTCGCTTTAAAGGTCTTGGAGAAATTGACCCCAAAGAGTTTAAGCATTTTATTGGTTCTAATATGAGAGCAGAACCTGTAGTTCTTGATAAAAGAACTAAAATTATTGACATTCTAGAGTTCTATATGGGAGATAATGATGACAACCGCCGGCAATTTATCATGGAAAACCTAAGAGATGAAATAGATGAAGTATGAAGTTAGAAGCCAGAAGCCAGAAGTATTAATATTAAATTTTAAATCACTAAACCATTAACCATTAATCATTAATCATTAATCATTATATTTATGCCAAAAATTTCAAAAAAAGGGCTTGAAATGCCTCCCTCACCCATTCGCAAATTGGTTCCTTATGCAGATTCTGCAAAACAACGCGGAATTAAAGTATTTCACCTCAATATCGGACAACCTGATATTGCAACCCCCCAGTGTGCCTTAGATGCCGTAAAAAATAACAACTTAAAAGTGATTGAGTATAGCCACTCCGCAGGTATTCTGAGCTACCGTAAAAAATTGGTTGAGTATTACAGAAGTGTTGGAATAGAACTTACCCCCGATGAAATTATTGTAACCAACGGCGGCTCCGAAGCAATTCTATTTGCTTTCAATTCCTGTTTAGACCAAGATGATGAGGTGATTATTCCCGAACCGTTTTATGCAAACTACAACGGTTTTGCTATTTCGTGCGGTGTGAAAGTAAAACCCATTGTTTCTTCGATTAAAACCGGTTTTGCTTTGCCCGAAATTGAAGAGTTTGAGAAAATTATTACTCCCAAAACTAAAGCTATCATGATTTGTAACCCCAACAACCCTACCGGATACCTCTATTCGGAAGATGAGATAAGAAAGTTGGGCGTTTTGGCAAAGAAATACGACCTCTACCTGTTTGCCGATGAGGTTTACAGAGAGTTTTGCTACGACGGCGAAAAACATTTCTCTGTGATGGATCTTAATGATATTGATCAGCATGTGGTATTGATGGACTCTGTTTCAAAACGTTACAGTGCGTGCGGCGTCCGCGTGGGATGCTTTATCTCAAAAAATAAAGAGGTTATGGCTACCGCCATGAAGTTTGCGCAAGCCCGTTTAAGTCCGCCCACTTACGGACAAATTCTTGGGGAAGCCGCCTGCAGCACTCCACAATCCTACTTTGATGAAGTAATTAGCGACTATGTAGCACGCAGAGATTGTGTGGTGGAAGCGATCAACAAGATGCCCGGCTGTTTCTGCCCGAACCCAAAAGGCGCATTCTATGCCGTTGCCAGCCTTCCCATTGACGATGCAGATAAGTTCTGCCAATGGCTGTTAGAGGAGTTCCAACTGAACGGCAAAACGGTAATGCTGGCGCCCGCCACAGGCTTCTATTCCTATCCTGCCCCCGTAAGAAACGAAGTGAGAATTAGCTATGTGTTAAACGTGAACGATTTGAAAGAGGCAATGGAGTGTTTGGCTGAGGCAGTGAAGGTTTATCCGGGGAGAACGAAATGATAAATCAAACAACAAAGGACAAAATTGAGCGACTGTGGAAAACATATTCTGAACTTTCTGCAGGCAAGGAGCAAATTTTGCACGACATTGCTTTTGCCGAAATTCCCGAAATGGTATATAATTCAAATGCCATTGAAAATTCTAAGCTCTCTCTTGAAGATACGGAGCGAATTTTGAATGAGGGTATTATATCGAAAGAATTAAATATGCGTGAAGTATATGAAGCAAAAAATTTGGCGAAAATTACAGAAAGGCTGTTGCAATCTCCATACGAACAACTAACTATTTCATTAATATTAGAATTACACAAAGCCTTGCTCACAAATATAAATGACAATTGGGCGGGGCGTTTCCGCTGTGGCAAAGAGTGGGTTCGTATTGGCAATCATCTTGGTGCAAACCCTATGTTTGTCAATAATTTGATGACTGAGTTGGTAGATAAATACAACAGTGAAAAGACGTTGTATTTTTTGGACAAAATCGCTTGGTTTCATGCTGAATTTGAGACAATACACCCTTTTTGCGATGGGAATGGCCGTATTGGACGGACACTCATAAATCAACAACTTATTTCGCTGAATTTGCCGCCTATAATTGTTCAAAACAAGGGCAAACACAACGACTATTATCCCTTGTTCAATGCCTATCCTGTAACCATGAAATTCAACGGATTTACCTCGTTGTTCGCTCTGTTGTTGATAGAATCGTTACACAAGCGAATTACATACTTGACAGCAAGCAGGATAATCCCACTTGCGCTATGGGCAGAACAAAACGGCATGAAAGGTAATATTGCTGCCAATAAAGCTAAAAGGCAAACTATTCCTGCTTTTAGGCTGAGAGAAAAATGGGTAATTGACGAAAGTTATCGTGAAAATTAATACAATCTTATTGTTTTTCACGCATAGTTTGGAAAATTAAGAACCTCCTACAATATCCGTTTCCGTAATTCCTCCATACTTTCCGCCACCAACATCCCTACCGGCACATCAAATACCGTTCTCGCGCCGGTCTCTCCTTTTTGGTACATTTTGTGGGCGGCTCGTGCGTAGGCAACCATCACACTGCCTGTAAATTCAGGGTTGCTTTCTAATTGCAACGAAAACTCCATCAACTGCTGATGTTTGTTCTCATTTCCCGTCGTTCCCGTACAGAAAACAAAACCGCCATGAGGCATCTCTACATGTTTGGTTTTAAACTCTTCTTCGGAGATAAAATGGACGATAGTATCAAAATCACAAAAATAGTTGGGCATCGTTTTGATAGTCTGTTCAATAAAAACCAAATCTGCATTTGGCTCAGCCACCACAAAAGATTCGCGAATATGTTTTTGACGTGGAGTAAGAACGGGATTGTTGCCTTTTCGTACCTCATTCACAGCGCTATCAATAGGAATTGTGTATTGTACTGCAAATTTTACTCCCTTAATTTGTCGAATGGCATCGGAATGCCCTTGGCTGACCCCTTTTCCGTAGAATGTATATTCGCAACCTTTTGGCAAGCACGCCATTCCCAAAACTCGAAAGAGAGAAAAGATCCCCGGGTCCCAGCCTGTTGATATAATGGTTAGCTTATTGGATTTTTTGGAAGTTTCATCCACCATGGCAAAATATTCAGGGATTTTTGCGTGTGTATCAAAGCTATCTACACAATTGTAAAGAGAAGCAAAATAGGGAGTTTGTTGAATTAAGTCGCAGGCAGAGCCTCCGCAAAGAAGCATCACATCAATAGTATCAGTATAGTTTTCGGCTTGTTCGATACTACATACTTTCACTCCGGAAATCTTTGATTGTATCTCAATAGGGTTTCTACGGGTAAAGATCGCTACAAGTTCCAAATCCTCATTTTGAGATATTGCGTACTCAACGCCGCGTCCCACATTTCCGTATCCTGCAATTCCTAACCGTATTTTCGACATACTTATTTGATTGATAATAAAAAAAATGTATCAATATGCAAATAAGGGACGGTTTGCCATCATCTCATTCACTTTCTTGGCAACTTTTGTGATAACTGTTTCATCATTAATATTTGAAATCACTTCATCAATCAATGCAACAATCGCTTCCATTTCATTTTCTTTCAAGCCGCGAGTGGTAATTGCCGGAGTTCCCACTCTAATTCCGGAAGTAGTGAATGGCGTACGGCTATCAAAAGGCACCATATTTTTATTGATGGTAATATCAGCTAAGACTAAAGTATTTTCTACTTGTTTTCCTGTAATTTCCGGAAACTTGGAGCGTAAATCTATCAACATTAAATGGTTGTCCGTACCTCCGCTAATCACTTTATACCCTCTGTCGGTAAATGCTTTTGACATTGCTTGTGCATTTTTTGCCACTTGATTGATATATTCCATGTACGTGTCGGACAAAGCTTCGCCGAAAGCTACTGCTTTTGCAGCAATTACATGTTCAAGCGGACCGCCTTGAATACCCGGGAAAACTGCCGAATCCAACAATTGCGACATCATTTTAATCTCCCCTTTTGGAGTAGTAAGCCCCCATGGGTTTTGAAAATCTTTACCCATAAGAATAAGTCCTCCGCGTGGTCCTCTCAACGTTTTGTGCGTGGTAGTAGTAGCAATGTGACAATAAGGTATCGGGTTATTCAGCAATCCTTTGGCAATTAAACCGGCAGGATGAGAAATATCGCCCATAAGAATTGCGCCGATTTTGTCGGCAATTTCGCGCATGCGTTTCCAATCCCAGTCGCGCGAATAAGCAGAAGCGCCTCCAATAATCAATTTTGGGCGTTCGCGTAGCGCTACCTCTTCCATTGTATCATAATTAATCATGCCGGTTTTTTCTTCTACGCAGTAAGCTACTACTTTATACAAAATACCGGATGAATTAACGGGTGATCCATGCGAAAGGTGTCCCCCATGCGACAAATCCAACCCCATGATTGTATCTCCGGGTTTTACGCAGGTTAAAAGTACTGCCATGTTGGCTTGGGCGCCGGAGTGAGGCTGAACGTTTGCCCATTCTGCGCCAAACAATGCTTTTGCGCGGTCAATGGCAAGCTGCTCAGTTTTGTCCACAACCTGACAACCGCCATAGTATCTCTTTCCCGGATACCCTTCTGCATACTTGTTGGTTAATATTGAACCTTGTGCTTCCATCACCTGATCGCTAACAAAATTTTCCGATGCTATCAACTCAATTCCATGGGTTTGGCGATCGCGCTCTTGTTGAATTAATTCAAAAATTTGAGAATCTCTTTTCATAATGTATTGTATTTATTTATAACTATTTAAAAGATTTTAGAATGTGATGGCAAAAATATATTTTTTTACCTAAATTCATTGATGCTTTTGGGCTAATTTTCCTAACACTTAAAAAAGAATTTACCTGCACAAATTTAACTGAAATATTATTTTTAACAAAATATGTTTCTATTTTCGCGGCAATTTTTAAAAAAAATAAGTATGAAAAAAATTTTTATTCTATTAACAATAGTTTGTTTATTAATAAGTTGTTCGAAAACGAAAACATTTCAAATATCGGGTAAGTTAACAGATTTTTTGGAAAAAGAACCTACCATGCTCTTTCTAAAAATTAGAAATGCTGATAACGAACTAATAAACATAGATTCAACTTATTTGGATAATGATGGCGCTTTCGTTTTAAAAGGTAAATCATCTGAGACCGATCTTTATTATTTGGCTGATTCTGATAATGCTTTTGTTATTGGCATTTTTGTTGACCCGGGTGATAAAATTACAGTAAATGGAAGCGTATTTGATTTTGACAATATAAAGATTCAAGGCTCAAAAACCCAGACCAATTATGAAGAGTTTCTATCCTTAGTTATACCCAAACAAAATGAGCAAGAAAATATTAGGCAAAAATACGGATACATTACTAATGATCTCTCAATATCAGAAGAAGATCGACAAAGTATTATAGATGAATTAGTTTTCGCTTTTGATGAGCTGAACAATGAAATTGACTCTATAACTATTGATTATATTGGTAAAAATTCAAGTACAATTATTGCTGCTTATTTAGTTTATAGGTATGTAAATATGCTTGACTCTTCTGTTGAAATTGAAGAACAACTTCAATTATTGGATCCTGCTATGAATCACAAATTCATTACTTTATCAAAAGCGATTCTTGAAAAAGTAAAACAAACAGAAGTAGGCTCTGTTTTGCCGAATATTGAATTACCTGATGAAAATGGAAAATTAGTCTCGTTAGAATCGTTGCGCGGCAAGTACGTATTAGTTGATTTTTGGGCAACATGGTGTAGTTCATGTATGAGCGAAATATTACATTTAAAAAAAATATATCATGAATATCATACTAAAGGATTTGAAATTTATAGTATTTCATTGGATTACAGTAATGAAGAATGGTTAGCTGGTATAGAAAGATATGATTTAAACTGGATTACGGTTACTGAATTACCGGGTTCTCCAACGGCTAAACAAATGGCTATTAAATATATTCCAACTTCATTTTTATTGGATCCTAACGGAGTAATTGTTGCAGTGAATGCAAGCAATGAATCATTAATGCAGATTTTAGAGGAAGTAATTCATTAAAAACTCACCTTTTCTAAATTCTATTTTCCAAATTGATAGGCGCCAATATCAGGAAAGTCGCCTCTTGAATTACCTAAAATATCAAAAGGAACTTCAATATTAGGTTTTCCTTTTCCAATTGCAGGGGATTCGGGCAGAAGTGTAAAATCGAGTTTGCTTCTATCTGTGAATTGCGGGTCTTCATTATGTAAACACTCAATAAAATATGTTGCATTATTTTTTGATCTCAACAAACAGTTTTGAAGTGTGAGTTCTGCATTAGCACCTTGATCCTTTTCAACTTCTATTTCTGTTTCATTTCTTCCATATATGATGCAATTAATAAAATTGGCTTTAACATCCATTGGCAAGTCATTGTAAAGCGCCACTTTATTAGTAACATAACACGCAGGCGCACTTCTATCTGCCTGCATATAATAGTTTGCCACAGTTAGATGTTTCATTGTAAATTGCCCGCCTTCAAGTTGCAAGCCGCATCCACCGTTATTGGTAATTAAACAATTGGTCATATCCAAATTTAAAAAACGCGAAATAACGCCACTGTTTTTTGTGTTTGTAATGATAGTATTCTCTATTTTTATGATATTATCTGTAACATAGATAGGTCCATCATTTGTTGGCAGAGGTTCTATTTGCACACCAACAAAAGCATTGGTAATAATAGCGTTATTGATTGTTACATCCGCACCCTCGTTAATCCATATCCTGCTCCACTGTGCGTAATCTTCATTAAACCATGATTCTAAGCGGTCGCCACGAAACAAAACAGGTTCACTATAAGTACCATTTACTTCTAAGTTACTGAATTTGTATGCCCATAATCCGGAATTACTATGGAAATAGACTTTTGTTCCCGGTTCAATAATCAGCGTGCCGGTAGAATCAACAACAGCCCAGCCATATACAACATAAGGCCTCTCTTTAGTCCAGGTAACAGTTTGGTGTTCACCGGCAACCACCTTGTAACGTAAATTTTCAGGACCTTGGTCTGCAATTATATAATTTGCATCTTGACCACAAGCATACAACTTTAAAGCCTGTACCCGTGAGCCTGTCATAAATACTATAGAATCTGTTACTAAAAAAGGGTTATTTTGGTTTTTTGGATTAATATTTACTTTTACAAAGACAAAAATACTGTCTTTCCCTCTAATTGCAACATCTTTAAAATAAGTGCCAGGATTTCCATTCACATTTATACTATAAGATGAGTTATTTCCACCAGCTAAGTAAATAGTCGTTTTAACATCGCTTTTTGATGGGTTGTAAACAGTAAATTGTCTGGTAATTGAACCGATGGAGGTAAAAACAGTATCAAAAGAGATGTAAGGATAGGAGAAGCGAAAGGTAACATTGTTGTTATCATCAATTTTTTTGCATGAAACAGCCAAGCAAAGGCAAATGACTATAGAGAAAAAATAGAGGTAAAATACCGGAATTCGGCGAGCAAAACTAATCATATATAAAATTCAGATATTAACGTCTTGTACCTCCAGAGCTTGAACTTCTAGAACTGCTTGAACTGCCTGAAGAGGAACTTGAAGAAGAACTGCTTCCACTTCTGCTACTTGGCGAAGAATAACTGCTTCCACTGTTGCTTGGCGAAGAATAACTGCTTCCGCTGTTGCTTGGCGAAGAATAACTGCTTCTTCCAGAGCTATTGGAAGAAGGATTATATGTAGGGGTACTTCTCGAATTGTCGGGTCGAAATCCACTATTGTAATTGTTTTGTTGTTGTGGTGGTTGAACCTGTTGTCGAGTAGTCGTTTGTGGTGGTGGTTGAACCTGTTGCCGAGTAGTCGTTTGTGGTTGTGGTTGAACCTGTTGTCGAGTAGTCGTTTGTGGTGATGTTGGTCTTAAAGGTTCAGTCTGTCTTGTAGTATTAGTATTAGTATTAGTTGTTCTACCTGCTTCCGTTTGCCTAACATCGGTATTTGTCCCCTCCCCCCTAGTTATAACATTTCTACCCTCAATAGATGGACTGCTATTTGTACTTGTCTCGCTACTTGAGTTTGGAGTAATATTTCGGGTTGAGTTTGATGGATTATTTGTAATATTTGCATACCGTTGATTAAAACTTTCAGGAGTTGAACGGGAAACATATCGTGTTGTAATATTATCATCATCATCTTTGCCGGATATAGTTCGGGTACTATTTCTTCCATTAGAAGGCCCAATGTTATTTCTATGTCCGTAATAGTAGGCATAGTTATTATCATAATTATTATGGTAATATCCTGCCCAATAACCGGCATAGTATCCATCATAATATCCATTCCAATATCCTCCTGTATACCATGGACGATGGCATCCCCAGCCCCAACCATAACAGAAACCGTAATTATAGTATCCCCAATCGTAATACCAGGGACGGTAATAATATGAGGGCCACCACCAATTGTATCCCAAATAGATACTTACTCCCCAATAAGCAGGAGAGTAATTATACCAATACATGTTGGTGTAGAATGGATCGTAATAGCCAAATCCTAAAGAAAAATTGGTATGAAAACGTTTAATTCTTGAAGAGAAATAATAGTCATAATAATCGCCGTCTTCATAATAGTAATTATTCGTAATGTATGTATTTCCGGATTCATCTGAGTAAATTTCTTGTTCAACAGGATAATTATCCGTGTTGGGTTCTTGTGTAACAAGATAATCAGTGTCTTCGTAATACTGATAATCATTTTCGATTGTTGTTTGTTTCGCAGGTTGCTCTATTTTGACTTGATACTGTGAATCTGTGGATTTCACATAAATATCGTCATAGTAAACAAAAGAGCCGGTTTGACATGAAACGGCTATTAAAAAAAGGGCTAAAATTGGGAGGATTTTTTTTGTGTTCATATCTAATCTTTTTAAATTGATATTTATGACTTATTATTGCTGCAAAAGTATAATTTTAACTGAAAAAAAAGGAATATATTATTAGTGAAATTTTAATGGGCGCCATATTCCATCTTCAATTACTGCAAGTGTGTCGATTCCAAAATATTGCAATTTATTTTTTGCTTCTTTGTAATAGAAAGACAACTCTTCCGCTTTATGTGCATCGCTACTGATTATCATAAGAGTTTTTGTTTTGGACAGTTTTTCTATTATATAATCGGATGGATAAAAGTTTTTGCAACGCAAACGATAAATACCGCGGGAGTTTATTTCTACGATGATCTGCTTTTTGACTATTAATTCAACAGCATGATCTACTAATTTTCTATACCAATCTTCATCTTCTTTAAAAAAACGCTCTTGATTGTGCATTTTAATTTTATCTATATGTGCGATAATGTCAAGCTTTTGGTTCTCAATCATTTCAAAAGTTTGTTCCCAAAAACAGGTTACGGCCTTTTTGATGTTGTTGTTAAAAAACCGAGCAACTCCTATATCGTAAGTTTCTCTTCTCGGTCCGTCTATAAACCATACATCCTGACTGTTAGGCACATTTATCAAATGCACACCGCCGATAATATAATCCAATTCATATTTCTCTTTATAGTACGAAAAATCTTTAGTTATGCCCGGAATATAATCACATTCCAAGCCTTTGAAGATTTTTAATTGTGGATACTGTTTTTGGTAGTATTCAATCTCTTTCAGATACTCGGGTA
Source organism: Bacteroidales bacterium (assembly GCA_031286285.1). Taxonomy (GTDB): domain Bacteria; phylum Bacteroidota; class Bacteroidia; order Bacteroidales; family WCHB1-69; genus WRNX01. The sequence goes on from JAITUN010000193.1 coordinate 42,605, forward strand.
TTTCATCTTCAGTTAATGTAAAATCATATTGTTCTGCAATGGGTGCGTGCGAAGAGAATCCAAGATGATCAAATTGCAGCTCTACAGCCTTCTCCACAAAGAACCGCATATTCTCTTTTCCATCGCAAAAATGAGTGTGAGTGTGATAATTACATTTCATATATGGGGTAACGAATAATTGTTGAAAAAATTTTGTTTTTTTGCCGTTCATTCAAACTTTGATGATGATTTTTACCGATGAATATTTTATGCAATTAGCGCTTTTAGAAGCGGAAGAAGCTTTTGAATATGGAGAGATTCCGGTAGGAGCAGTCGTAGTTTTAGAAAACAAAGTGATAGCAAAAACACATAACTTAACCCAAACTATGAACGATGTTACGGCGCACGCCGAGATCCAGGCGCTCACTTCGGCTTCTCATTACTTGGGTGCAAAATATCTGAACGATTGTACGCTATATGTTACTTTAGAGCCTTGCGTGATGTGCGCCGGCGCCCTCTATTGGGCGCAAATCGGAAAGATTGTTTACGGTGCGCCAGATCCGAAAAGAGGGTATTCATTGATAAATACACCGATATTGCATCCGAGAACGGAAGTGGTAAAAGGTGTGCTTGCCGATGGGTGTCAGAAAATATTGGAGATGTTTTTTAGAAAACTGAGAGAATAGGGTTTAAAGATTTTAGTTTTGAAAAATGGAAATAATAAACGTGTAAATCAAAAATAATTTTTTATGTATTTTTGCGTTTCAAAAAATTCAAAATAATAATTTGATTTACAAAATGATAAAGATTACATTGCCCGATGGTTCAATAAAGGAGTTTGAAAAAGGAACAACTCCTTATCAAGTGTCCCTTTCCATTAGTGAAGGGTTAGCGCGTAACGTACTCGCCGCCAAAGTAAACCAAGATATTGTTGCGCTCAATTTTCCGCTGAAAACAAATGCGCATCTTACCCTTTTTACATGGAACGACATAGAAGGAAAAGCTGTATTTTGGCATTCATCGGCGCACTTGCTGGCTGCCGCAGTGGAACAACTCTACCCAGGCGTGAAGTTCGGCATAGGACCCGATATAGAAAATGGTTTCTACTACGATATAGATTTTATGGATTATCCCATCTCTTCCGATGATTTTCCAAAAATTGAAGAAAAAATGTTGGAAATTGCTCAGGCACGAACTAAATTTGAATGCAAGGAGATCTCTAAAAATAATGCCAGAACGCTATTCGTTACAAAGAATAATGAATATAAAGTTGAGTTGATTGAAGATTTGGAAGATGGACAGATCACTTTGTATCAGTTGGGAACATTTACTGATTTGTGTCGCGGTCCCCATCTATTTGATACGGCAAGTATTAAAGCAGTGAAATTGTTGAATACTGCCGGCGCTTATTGGCGCGGTGATGAAAAACGAAAACAGTTAACCCGTATTTACGGAATCACTTTCCCTAAGAAAAAAGAGTTGGACGATTATTTGTTTATGTTAGAAGAGGCTAAAAAACGTGACCATAGAAAGTTGGGAAAAGAATTGGAATTATTTACTTTTTCGCAGGCAGTGGGTGCAGGATTACCAATTTGGCTTCCCAAAGGTACCGAACTACGCGAACGTTTGGAACAGTTTCTGAAAAAAGTGCAGAAAAAATATGGTTATCAACAGATTATTTGCCCACATATTGGAAATGTGGAACTGTACAAAACTTCCGGACACTATGAGAAGTATGGTGTGGATTCTTTCCGCCCTATTACTACCCCGCAAGAAGGAGAGTTTTTTTTCCTTAAACCCATGAACTGCCCGCATCACTGCGAAGTGTATGCAATGAAACCCCACTCTTACAGAGAACTTCCCTTGCGTTATGCCGAATTTGGAACCGTTTACCGTTACGAGCAAAGTGGTGAGTTACACGGATTAACCCGTGTGAGAGGGTTTACGCAAGACGATGCCCATATTTTCTGCACCCCAGACCAATTGAAAGAGGAGTTTTGCAAAGTAATAGATATTATATTATATATATTTAAAGTTTTAAAGTTTGAACATTTTACTGCACAAATTTCTCTCCGAGATCCGGAAGACCGCGAAAAATATATTGGATCCGATACAAACTGGGAAAAAGCAGAAAGTGCTATCATAGAAGCTGCTCAAGAAAAAGGATTGGAAACTATTACCGAAATTGGGGAAGCCGCGTTCTACGGTCCTAAATTAGATTTTATGGTAAAAGATGCTATCGGCAGAAAATGGCAGTTGGGTACCGTTCAAGTGGATTATAATCTGCCGGAACGTTTTGAATTGGAATATATTGATTCAAATCAACAAAAACAGCGCCCAATCATGATTCACCGCGCACCGTTTGGTTCTATGGAACGTTTTGTATCTGTGTTATTAGAGCATACTGCCGGTAACTTCCCACTGTGGCTCACCCCGGAACAGGCAATAATCCTTCCTATTTCTGATAAATACATGGAATACGCTTACAAATTGAAAGATGAATTGGAAGAAAACAACATTCGCGTATTAATTGATGAACGTGGTGAGAAAACAGGTAAGAAAATTCGCGACGCAGAAGTGAAAAAGATTCCCTATATGCTCATAGTGGGAGAAAAAGAGGAGGTGGAAAAAACCGTTTCTGTTCGCGAACACAAAATAGGAGATAAAGGAACAATGAGTATAGATGATTTTGTATCAATGATAAAAGAGAAAATAGTAGAAGAATTATCATAAAATCAAAAAAAGATACAAAAAAAGAAAGTTGAAAAAGAAAAAAATTATTTTTGTGCACACCAAAAAAAAGCCCTTTATGCGTTTTAATTACTCTGTTATTTTTGTTTTTATTTTTTCTTTTTATATGCTAAATGCTCAAGAAGACCCACGGGTTACATTGTTCCCATGGATGATATCAAACTACAACCCCGGAGCTATGGGCGAAAAAGATCAAAATTTAAATTTTACCGGACTTTTACGCCAACATTCTTTTCTAATGAAAGCGGAAAACAATATCAATACTTCAAACCTAGGTGAAAATAACACTACAGACAACAGCAAACCTACTTATGATAAAATTGATGGCCAACAGATTTTCTTAAACATAGATTCATATTTTAAACAAATAAAAGGAGCTGTTGGTATTACTTTTCTTAAAGATAAAAACGGTTATAATGATAATATAGGTTTTAAGTTCGGTTATTCAGCAAGGCTACCTATTCGAGGAGGAAAGTTAGGAATTGGAATTCAATTCTGCTTCCTGAACCAAAAACCTTCTACCGACAAATATCGTCCTAATCAAATGGACGACCCTATCATTACAAATGCAAAACAATCTGAATCTTTTTTGGATTTTGATTTGAGCTTTGGACTGCATTATAAAGCTCCTACTTGGTATGCCGGGATTTCTGGGACACAGCTCATTGGCGGAGTGCGTGTTTCTGGCGCAGAGAACTTTATGCGTCCGGCTCGCCAACTTTATGTTACAGGTGGTTATATATGGAACTTGAAAACTTCTGTGCCATGGTCTATTGAACCCGGTGTACTATTAAGATCGAACTTTAAAACATGGACTATGGATGTGATGGCTTTGGCAAGATATAACGGTATATTATGGTTTGGACTTTCATATCAATTAGAATATTCAGTGGCTTTACTATTTGGTGCTGTTCCATTTTACAATAATACCAATGTTTATTTGAAAGGCCTAGAAATAGGTATTTCATATAGTTTTGTAACAGCTAAGTATGTTTATAAACCTAGTGGTAGTTTCGGAGATTTTGAAGTGCTTATCAGATATGGATTTAATTTTTATAAAGATAAGCCTCTAACGGGATATGGTTCTTCGCGCCATTTATATAAAAATCAATACTAATTATAATAATCCATTTTTTTTTTCGTTTCCCAAAAATCATAACATTTAATATAATGAAAAGATTAGCTTTGTATACATGTATCCTTTTGTGCTTAGCCGCTTGCAAAAATTCAGGAGATGGGCAATTGGTAGGAGTCACAAATAAAACAAAATTTGTTAGTTTTACTCCATACGGAATGGTCTATATTCCATCCGGTAACATAGTTCTTGGTGTGGGTGAAAACGACCCGTCAGTCGCATTTCCACCACACAATCGCTCAGTTTCTATAACTGCATTTTGGATGGATGAAACCGAAATCACAAATAATGAGTACCGCCAATTTGTTAATTGGGTGAGAGATTCTATTGCCCATACATTATTGGGTGATGCAGCTATTCAAGAAGCAGAAAAATTTGGCCATTACCAAAAATATAAAAAAGGAGAACGAGCCGGAGAAGAAATTGAACCTAAATTGATTAATTGGAAAGAAGTAATACAATGGAACTCTACTAATGAAGAAGTTCAACAAGCATTAAGCCCTCTCTATACCCAGATAAATACACGCTATTATCATTATCGGCCTTTAGGAATTAATGTTGCTAAACTCAATTACGAATATTGGACTTTTGATTATGAGGCTGCTGCAGTGAAAGAAACCGGAAGAAGCCCCATTGGCGGTATGTTTTCAAATCGCCCAAGTCAGGTGGATGGAAATTTAGATAGATATATAAAAAGAGAAGTAGTAAATATTTATCCCGATACTTTAGTATGGATTTATGAATTTACTTATTCTGATAATGAACACATGACTCGTAACTATTTTTCTCATCCTCAGTATAATCATTATCCTGTGGTGGGAGTAAACTGGCTACAATGCCAAGCGTTTTGTCATTGGCGTTCCCATCAAAGAAATGTTTGGCTTGTCGGAAGAGGATATCCGGTTGAACATGACTTCCGGTTGCCATCCGAAGCACAGTGGGAATGGGCAGCAAGAGGTGGTTTGCAAGGAAACCCCTACCCTTGGGGTGGTCCATATCCCGCAAACCAAAATGGATGTTTCTTAGCCAACTTTAAACCACAAAGAGGAAACTATATGGCTGACGGAGCATTGTATCCCGCTGTCGTTGCTTCATACAATCCCAATGACTTCGGTTTGTTTGATATGAGCGGGAATGTTTCTGAATGGTGTATTGATACTTATAATCCATCAGCCAAAGTTTTTGTTTCGGATATTAATCCTATTTATAAATATAATGCTGCCCCTGATGACCCTGCAGGAAGAAAAATGAAAGTTGTGAGAGGTGGGTCGTGGAAAGATATTAGTAAATATGTTACAGTCTATACTACTGATTACCAGTATCAAGATACTTGTACTTCCTATATTGGATTCCGCTGCATGCAGCCCGCAATTGTTAATCCAAAAGAAGCTAACAAATCAAGTGGATCTAAAGTTTATAGATAATAATATTTTTCAAAATAATTCAAAATTCATAATTCAAAATTAAAAAATCACTAAACTATGAGTCTTTACAAAATCGTTCGTAGCAAAGCTTACAAAAACTTTATGGCTAAATTATATGGCTGGGGAGCTTCTATGGTTATTACCGGCGCACTCTTTAAAATTCTCCACTGGAAAGGCGCAGATCTAATGCTTATGTTAGGTATGTTTACAGAAGCACTGATTTTCTTCTTCTCAGCATTTGAACCCCTTCACAAAGAATATGACTGGTCACTGGTGTATCCTGAGTTGGGATTGAAAGATGCAAAAAAAGATAAAGAAACTGTTACACAACAATTAGACAAAATGCTGAATGAAGCTAAAATAGGACCGGAACTAATTGATAGCTTGGCTGTTGGAATAAGAAATCTGAGCGACAATGCAAAGAAGCTTTCAAATACAACAGATGCTGTTATGGCAACTGAAGGTTATGTTTCGAACCTTTCTAAAGCTAAAGATGCTGTTCAAAACCTTGCCGGTGTTTATGAAAAATCAGCCCATGCGATACTAACTTCTTCAGATGTGCAGGTGAAAAGCATACAGGAGATGATTGACATCCAAAAACAAAACACTCAAAAAATGCAGGATAACTTTTCCTCTGCTACAAACATGCAGATAAAAAGCGCCCAAGAAATGATTGATACTCAAAAACAATATGCACAAAAACTCCAAGATTCACTAACTTCAACTACTGATATGCAAGTGAAAGGAGCTCAAGAGGTGTTTGATGTACAAAAACAACATGCGCAAAAATTGCAAAATACGCTAACTGAAACTACCGAAATGCAAGTTAAAGGAGTGCAAGAAATTTTTGAAATGCAAAAACAACATGCCCAAAATTTACAAGAGGTACATCTGAAAAATGTCCAAAAAATTGGTCAAATTCAAGAACAAGGAAATCAGGCTATTATGGACAACTACCAAAAAATTCAAGATAGTACAGGTATTCTTGCAAATTCTATGAATGATACAGTACAGGAAGCGCAAAAATATAAGCAAGAAATTGATGCTCTCTCTAAAAATGTAGCACAAATAAATGCTATATATGCAAATATGTTAGCTGCAATGACGAATAAATAGTAAGTAGTGAGTAGTGAGTAGTGAGTAGTGAGTTACAAGTTACGAGTTACAAGTTACGAGTTACGAGTGAGAATAATAATTCAAAATCCAAAATTCAAAATTATAATATATGGGAGCAACAAATTGTCCGGAAACCCCCAGACAGAGACTGATAGGAATGATGTATTTAGTCCTCACAGCTTTATTAGCGCTTAATGTATCAAAAGATATTCTGAATGCTTTCTCTATTGTTGATGAAACATTACATACGTCTAATTTAATTACTGAGAATAAAAATTCACAAGACTATCGTGAGTTGATTAGGCAAAAAACGATATTAGGTGAAGATAAAGTGGCTGAAGCATTTGAAAAAGCAACTCGTATCAAAGAACTTTCAGATGAGATGGTTAAATATATTCAACAAGTAAAAGTTAGATATATTGAATATGTTGATGCAGATTCTGCCTATAATAGAGATGGGAGTATTAAGACGGTTGCTGAACTTAAATCGAAAGACAATATTAGCAAAGCAAGCAATTTTATGATTAATGAAGGCAATGCAAAGGATTTGAAAGAAAAAATAGAACAATATCGCAATGAAATGTTGTCTTTTATTGATGAACATGAGAGAGAGGCTATGTCACAAACTGTGGGTTTAGACGTAAATGAAAAATTTAGAAATACTACCGGAGCAGTTGAATCATGGGAAACTCACTATTTCGATGGTGTAATTTTTGCGGCAGGTGTTACTTTGTTAAATAAAACTGTTGGTGAAGTGCGAAATGCTGAATCGGGTGTCTTGAAATATGTTATTCGTTCTATTACGCAAAGTGACTTTAAGTTTTCTAATGTTTCTGCAAAAGTAATCCCAAAATCACAAATTGTATTTCAAGGTGAACCTTATGAAGCTGAAATAATTGTAGCTGCATACGATGATAAACAACCCATTGAAGCCTATTGGCGTATGGGTACCGGCATGATGACCTCAACGCAAGGCGCAAACTTAGCTAAAGGAGATGAGGGAATTGCTCGACTGAAAATTCCAACAAATGCTGTGGGCGATTTCAACTATACCGGACTTATTAAAATGATTGGACCTGACGGGCTTCCTCAAACTCACAATTTTAGCGATAGATACACCGTAATGGCTCCTTCAGCTACTGTGGCTGCTGACAAAATGAATGTGTTGTACGCAGGAATTGAAAATCCTGTTTCTGTTAGTGCATCTGTTGCTGCTGAAAAAGTATCAATTGCTTTAGTTGGCGGAGGTACTGCTACACAAACTGCACCCGGAAAATACAATATCAGCGTCCCTGAAGCTTTAGTTGGGAAAACAATTACGATTAATATTGCTGCTACTATTGATAACCGGCAGCAAACTATGGGTTCCAATGTTTATCGTATCAAAAGGGTTCCTGACCCCGTTGCCCTTATTGGAAGTTTTAAAGGCGGAAAAATTACTAAAGCTGAATTACTCGCTAATCCCTTTATGATAGCAAACATGGGAACAGACTTTGTGTATGACCTCTTGTGGACGGTTAATTCATATCAAGTTACTTTTATTATCAAAGGTATTGAAGACCCGCCAATTACATGTAATAACAAACAATTCTCGGATGCTATTAAAAATAAAATAAACTCTTGTGGTACAGGTACTGTGATATTTTTCTCAGACATCAAGGCTTCTTGCGTTGCCGGTACTAGAACTTTAAATCCGATAACTGTAATTTTAAGATAAAAAAACATATTAAATTATGAAAAAAGGAACCATCATTATTCTATTGTTAGTATTAACTTCATTTGTTATTGCTCAAACTGAGGATATCCAAATTCCCCCTCCACTTTCAGCCCCCTGGGAAATTGTTGAAGTAAGTGAATCACCCGGCCCCGTCCCATATCCTGTAGTAAGACAAAACGACGTCATGTGGCAGATTTACATTTGGCGAGAAATTGACTTGCGCGAAAAAAGAAATCAATCACTCTATTTTCCTACTGAACCACAAGGAAATTATAAAAGTTTGGGGCAATTAATTATTGATGCCATAGATATGGATAATCCTGTTAATGAAAATGCGCTCCCAGTTTACACGAATCAAGACTGCAATATTAAAGTGGAACGCAGTGAGATTAAAAATGCCCTTGGAAATACCAAAAAAGTACCTATTATTGATCCTGATACGGGCGAGCCTATTGGTGAAACTATTATTGACGAACCATTTACAGCCTCACAAATTATGTATTATCGCTTAAAAGAAGTGTGGTTTTTTGATAAAAACAGAGGTGAACTCAATGTGCGTATTCTTGAAATTGAACCTTTTTTTGAATATGAGAAAGAAGCAGTTTCTGGAGGAGATGATGATGAAGTCTCTTCGTTAAAAACAAAAAGACGATTAGGCTATATTAAGTATGATGAGTTAAGACCGTTTTTAGCCCAACAACCCTATTTCAATGCCAAAAATTCTGCCTTAAAACTCACTTTTGATGATGTGTTAACATGGAAACGTTACTTCTCAAGCTATATCATTGCAGAAGAAAACTTGCAAAATAATCGCGAAATACAGGATTATATTAAAAATCCACGCGACCAACGCTTAGAATCTGAAAGAATTTTGGAACAAATTCGTAATTTCGAAAGCGAAATCTGGGAGTACTAACCCACAGATTATGCAGATTTATGCAAAAAAAATGTTGAGCCGAGGTTGTAACTTCGGCTTTTTTATTTAATATTTTTTCATGAAGTGCAAAAACCTTAATCTGTACGCAACCGCTGCAATCATTAATCCTATACAAAGTCCAATCCAAATGCCCACACTACCGAGATGCCAAACAAAACCAAACAGGTATCCGATGGGCAAGGCGATTACTAAGTAAGATGAAAATGCAATAAACATAGCAAAAGTAACATCTGCCAAGCCGCGCAGCGTGGCTAACCCTACCGTTTGCCAGCCATCGAAAAGCTGAAAAATACCGGCAATGATAAACAATTGGGCAGCCACATCAATTACTTCGGAATCAGAGGAAAACCATGTTGGAATGAATCGCCTCAAAACAATAAATGAGATTGCCGTAAGGGTCATAAAAACAGTTACAAGGTGTAATGATGCCAAAGAAGCCATCCGAGTTGCTTTATAATGTTTAGACCCAAATTGATGTGAAATACGGATGGTGCATGCAGAGCCTATACCCAAACCGATCATAAAAGTTGCAGATGCTAATTGCAAAACAATTTGATGTGCCGCCAAATTCACTTCATTGATCCACCCAATCATAATGGCACTGAAACTAAATGCCAATACTTCCACAATCAATTGTCCTGTAATAGGAAAACCTGTAACTATCAACTGTTTCAAAGCAGGCAGGTAAATCCGTTTTGTGGAAAAATATTGCGTAAATCTCTTCAATGCAGGGTGCCAAAAAATGAGAACCACGAATGATAATGCCATCACAACCCTGGCAATAAAAGTGGCTAATCCGGCGCCCTCAACGCCCATCGCAGGAAATCCGAATTTCCCGAAAATCAATAAATAGTTGAAAATAATGTTGATGGCGTTTCCGGATAGCGTTACCCACATAGCAATTTTGGTGTTTCCAACGCCTTCTGCAAATTGTCTGCATGTAAAAAACAATAGAACAGGAATAGTTGAGGCTAATAACCAATCAAAGTAAGGCATCGCCAATTGTACCACATTCTCAGGTTGATTCAAATGATAAAGCAGAGGTTGTAATAAAAAAACAGCACCAAATAGAATGATACTTAACGATATATTAATAATCAACGCATTTTGAAAAAACACACCGATCTTCCACCACTGTTTTCTGCCGTATGCTTTTCCTACATGAGGTGTTTGCCCTAAGGAAAAACCTAATCCAAAAATAAAAACTAACATATATACAGAGTTAGCAAATGCAACTGCTGCTAACTCTTTCGTCCCTAATCTCCCTACCATAAACGTATCTGCTAAAGAGACTGTAACTTGCCCAAGTTGAGTTAATATAATGGGAAATGCAAGATTTAGATTGCGTTTATAATAGGGTAGAAATTTTTGAAGATGCATGAGGGATCTAAGTTTTTTTAAGTCTGAAAGATAGTCTTTTTTGTTATAAATATGTTTTTTATAGTTATGTTTATTGGTTTACGGTATGTTTTTTGAGGGCTGCAAATTTCGCAAAAAATAGTGGATCTTGCGAGTGTTGGAAAATATTTGGCAATTTTTCTTATTTTTTATTACAGTTTTCTTTTTATATTAAATTGTTCTGTATAAAAAAAAAACTACTTTTGTCGCCAAAAATATTTTAGAAAAAATTATTACACATTTTTAAATAAATAATACAAACCAATATAATAATATGAAAAATTTTCTACCCATTGTAACATTAGTTTTAGGAATAGCGTTTTGCTTTTCCGCTTGCAAATCAAATCAAACAGAAATGAAAAGTGAAATGCAAAAAAAAGTTGAAGAATTTGCTTTCTTTGAACTCAATGCGCCTGAATTGATAGCGCAACTTTCTGAAAAAGAAAAACAATTGATCCCTATTTTTATCCAAATTGCTGAAATTATGGATCAGCTCTTTTGGAAACAAACTTTTGGTGATAAATCTATTTTAGACACCATTTCTGACCCTTACATGAAAGAATTTGTTGTGATAAATTATGGACCATGGGAAAGGCTGAATGATAACATCCCTTTTGTACCCGGATTTGGCGCTAAACCGGATGGTTGCCAATATTATCCGCAAGATATTACATTAGAAGAATTTAATGCATTTGATAATCCTGACAAAGGAAGTTTATATACTGTAATTCGCAGAAATGAAGATGGCAGTTTGAGAACAGTTTGGTATAAAGATGAATATAAAGAAGAATTGGATAAGGTATGCGAATTGTTAGATGATGCTATTGCATTGGCAGAAGATAATGGACTGAAAAACTATCTGATACAACGTAAAAAATCGTTTCAAACCGACGACTATTTTCATAGCGACATGGCTTGGATGGATATGAAAGAGAGTAAATTAGATTTTATCGTTGGACCTATTGAAAATTATGATGATAAATTTCAGGAAGCCAAAGCTTCATACGAATCGTTTGTATTGCTTAAAGATGAAGCCCGAAGCAAAGATTTGGGAAAATTTGTATCCATGCTTCCACAATTACAAAAAGAACTACCTTGTGAATCAAAATATAAAACATTCGTCCCTGGAACTTCTTCAGACTTAAATGTATACTACGCTTTATATTATGGTGGAGATTGCAACTCCGGGAGCAAAACTATTGCAATAAATTTGCCCAATGATGACCGGGTTGCTGCTGCTAAAGGAACGCGCCGCCTGCAATTGCGTAATGCCATGCAAGCCAAATTTGACAAAATATTAATGCCTATTGGTCAGCTTATTATCAATCCTGAGCAACAGGGAGATTTGAATTTCGACGCTTTCTTTTGGAATGTTACTTTTCATGAAGTGGCTCATGGCTTGGGAATTAAAAATACTATTAACGGAAAAGGAAGTGTAGATAATGCTATGGGTACAGAAAAAACATCCTGGGAAGAAGCCAAAGCAGATATTTTGGGTCTGTTTATGGTAATGAAACTTATTGAATTGGGAGAGATTACAAATATTACGAAAGAAGAAGCAATGACCACATATATTGCCGGAATTTTACGCTCAGTACGTTTTGGTGCTGCCAGTTCGCACGGAAAAGCAAATATGATGTGTTTCAACTTCTTTGAAAAAGCAGACGCTTTTAAAAGAGATGGAAATGGACAATATGTAATTGATTATGAAAAAGCTTACCAAGCCATGAACGATTGGGCAGAGTTGATCATCGTTACTCAAGGAAATGGAGATTTTGATTTTGCACAAAAATTTAGAAATGAAAATGGCGGAATTACAAAAACATTACAAGCTGATTTAGACAAAATTAACAGTTCCGGAATTCCTCGTGATATCAGATTTAAGCAAGGAATTGAGGTGCTGGGATTAAAATAGCACTTCTCTTGTTATCTCTACCTTTAAAAATATCACTTCCTCGCTCTAAAAGCATCGTAATAAGATGTCTAATTATTCATTATCTAAGAACAGGGATATTACTTCCCATATTTGATAATGATCCGAATGACATTAAAGTTGTTTATAATGCTTTAAAAACAATTGATTCACAGATAAAAACATCAGTAGGGGAGGTGTGTGTGATTAATGTAGAAGATTGCGGGGCAGCCTATCGATTTCTCATGGCGGTTCTGGCAACAACACCCGGAAAATGGTTACTTACCGGTACGCCGCGCTTATTAGAACGCCCCATCTTACCTTTGGTGTTTTTTTTACAAACACAGGGTGCAAACATCAAAAAAGTTGAGCTTGGATGGAGGATTGATGGAAGAAAATTGCATATTGGTAATTGTGAGATAGATACGTCGGAGACATCGCAGTTTGCAAGTGCTGTGATGATGGTGAAACAGGAGACGAGAGACAAGGGACAGGAGCGAAACCCCTATATCCGTATGACAGAAACTATTCTTCAAAAACAAGACCTTGCAAATTCTACTCTTTTAGAACTTGCCGATTGGAGTGCTGCTGTTTTTTGGATTGCGAATGCATTGCTTAATCCAAATGCTCATTATCTTTTGAAAAATTTGCATTTTGATACATTACAAGGCGATGCTGCGATTATCCAATGGTTTCAAAAAAAAGGACTTACTTTTACAGAAAATGAATTTGGTATTGATATTAAACATACGAATATTGCTGAAATTCAAAATCAAATTATGAATGTATTGAATACCCCTGATATTGCAATAATATTTGCAGTGTTAGCCGTTTGTTATCCTTTTGAATTAACCTTGTTGGGATTAAAAAACTTAAACCTAAAGGAATCAAAACGTTTGGATATAACAATAAAAGAATTATCAAGACTTACAATAGTGGTGAAACAATCTGAAGATCAGATAACCATCCATAAAAGAACACAAGAATTACCCAAAGAAATTATTTTTGATTCTTATAACGACCATCGTTTCGTTATGGCATGGTCTTTATTCAAAAACTTTGGAAATGTTGTAATCCAAAATCCGGAATGTGTAAAAAAATCCTATCCGGAATTTCCATTTAAGCATTATACTTAAAACTTTCTTATTAATCGTTAAGTTACTAACTACAAACCACTAAATCTTCATTTTCTTATCAATCTCATCAATGTAGGTTTTCATTTTTTTATCTGTTTCATAAAGGTCAGAAATTGTATTACAAGCATGAAGTACAGTAGCGTGATTTCTCCCTCCATAGTAAGAACCAATAGAAGCATAAGGAAGTTTTGCATATTTTCTAGCAAAAAACATACAAATTTGTCGTGGTTGAACAATATCTCTATCTCTTTTATTGGCATTGATTTTTTCTATAGATACATTAAAATATTCCCCAACAATTTTTTGAATATATTCTATTGAAATGTGTTTGGCAGTGCTTTTAACATATTTATCTACCATTTCTTTTGCTAATTCTTCTGTTACAGGGCGGTGATTAAGCGAGGCTTGAGCTAAAATTGCAATCATAGCTCCTTCCAGTTCTCGTGTATTGGAATTAATGCGTGCAGCAAGATAAGTAGTTACTTCGTCAGGGAAAGTAATACCATTACATTCTAATTTTTTTTGTAAAATTTTAGTACGTGTTTCAAAATCAGGAGTTGTTAGTTCTGCAGTTAACCCCCATTTAAACCTAGAAAGTAGACGTGCCTCAAAGCCGGAAATGTCAACAGGAGGTTTATCTGATGTAATGATAATTTGTTTCTTTTTTAAGTGTAAATGATTGAAAATATGGAAGAATGCTTCTTGTGTTTTTTCTTTATTTCCGGTACCAAGATGCTCAATGTCATCAATAATTAACATATCAATAGATTGGTAGTATAAAATAAAGTCGTTTCGATTATTTGTTTTCGTGGCTTCAATAAATTGTTGATAAAAAGTATCGGCATTGATATATAAAACAGTTTTGTTTGGGAAATTCGCTTTTGTCTGTAGCCCAATAGCATGAGCTAAATGGGTTTTACCAAGCCCAACCTCTGAGTATATAAAGAAAGGATTAAAAGAAGTACCACAGGGATCTTGAGCAATAGCCCAGCCCGCTGTTCGTGCCAACCTATTGCAATTACCTTCGACATAGTTGTCGAAATTATAGGTTTCAACTAAATTAGAGGGAATTTTGTGTTTCTTAATACCGGGCACTACAAATGGAGCAGGGAACTCAGCGTTGTCGGTTTTGTATAATTCAATGGGAACATTGATAGAAGGATTAGACACTGTATTACGCGGATTGGATGATAAGTAAATTGTTTGTGAAACATTGGGAGCTGTCCTTTTTTCCATAATAACACGGTATTGTAATTTTCCTGTGTTCCCCAGCTCTTTTTTAATGACTTTTTTTAGTAAGTTAATATAATGTTCTTCTAACCATTCATAGAACATATGAGTAGGGAGTTGTAAAATGAGAGTTGTTTTGTCAATCCCTATAGGGATGATAGGAACAAACCATGTATTGAAATTTTTCTCATCAATATTATCACGAATGATATTCAAGCAGTTAGCCCATACTTGTTGGTAGTCTTTTGTGATTTTTGCAACCTCTGCGACCATTTCTTTTCTTTAATTATATTATAGTTAAACAATTAACAATTAATTTTTATCGTTTCTATTGTTCCCCAAATATGAACAAAAAAAAGTTAAAAAAAAAATGGTATGCTACTTGATTTTTAAAAAACTTTGTATATAGTTAAATCACATTTACAGACGTTTTTTTGTAATCAATTTTTAAACTTATTCATAGCAAATAAATTATATTTTTGCCTCCCAAAAAATCGTTTTATTATGCTAGAAAAATTTTCAGGAACTGTAGTGCATGGACTCGGAAAAGGGAAAGAGTTCGGCTTCCCCACTGCAAATATAAAATTGAATAACAACGAGTTATCTATAGAAAAGGGTGTGTATGCCGTAGTAGTTAACATTGATAATCAACAGTATTATGGGATGTTGTATGTAGGCACAAGACCTACGTTTCATTTGCAAGAAATAACAATAGAGATCTATTTTTTTGAGTTCAATGAGGATGTGTATGATAAGCAGATTTCTTTCCAAATTGTGCAGAAAATAAGAGACGAAATCCAATTTCAAAGCACAGACGATTTAATCAAACAATTACACTACGACAAAGAAATGGTGTATATTTTTTTTAAACATTTACCAAAAACAATCTCTGATCTTTTAATTCTTAATTCTTAATTCTTAATTTTTACCTGTCCTCAATATTCTTCAACTCATCCAAACTATAACTAATCCCTTCATCAATTTTCTTTTGGTTAACCACAGCAAATTCTTCTAAAGTTTCGGGGCGTTTTCCGTTTTTGTTCATCTCAATAATTTGATTAACTTTCTCTAAGGGAATGGCGAAAATGGTGGAGTTATCATCAACATAATGATACCAAACCACTTTTTTCATAATATCAATTTTATTAAAGAATCCTTTCCCTTTTTTAGTCAACAGATGTACATTAGGCTGCGGGAATGTTTTCATCTCTTCTAAGTATGTTTCTTGTTCAAAGTTAAGGCAACATTTCAGTTTTCCACACATGCCTGCTAATTTTTGCGGGTTTAAAGTAAGTTGCTGGGTGCGGGCGGTAATTGTTGAAACAGACTGGAAACCTGTGAGCCACGATGCGCAGCAAAGTTCTCTGCCACAGGTACCCAATCCGCCCAATCTAGCTGCTTCCTGGCGTACCCCAATCTGCCGCATCTCTATTCGTATCTTAAACTGCTCTGCTAATATCTTTATTAATTCTCGAAAGTCAACCCTGTCTTCTGCTGAATAGTAAAAAATAGCCTTTGTTCCATCTCCCTGATATTCAACATCGTTTACTTTCATTGCCAAGTTTAAATCCCAGGCAATATAGCGCGAAGAGAGCATTGTTGTATTCTCCAAATCTATAGTAGAAATCCATTTGTCAATATCGGCTACCCTTGCATGGCGATATAACTTTTTTGTAACATCTTCTTGTTTGTTCCTTTTTTTTGCTAACTGTTTTTTTACAGTAAGTCCTGTTAAAGAAATGATTCCGATATCATGCCCTGTTTGTGCTTCTACAGCAACTATATCTCCCACTTTATATTCCCCCTCTTCAGGAAGAATGAAAAAATCTTTGTGGCTATTTTTAAACCGAACTTCACAAATGGGGAAATCTTTATACGTGGGAGCAATATCTAATTCCCCTATCCAATCGTGTGTGGCTAATTTACAGCAACTTATTCTATATTTTCTACAATGATGCTCGTCAATTTCGGGTGGCTCAGTAAGGCCACGAGTATGAAACGTATTTTCTGATACCTTTTTTGCCTCCTCAGTAATAGGAACTCGGATATCTAAATCTAAATATTGTTCTAAATTTTCGCCTTGCGAAAAATCTTTATCATCAAATCTGTCAATTTTACCCATAAAAATCTATAATTCTCAATTAAGATGCAAAGAAACGTTTTTAATTTGATTTTTTTTATTTTCGCAGTTCAATTTTTATTAAAAAAAACATTATGAATAGTAAATTTGTAGCCATTATTAGCATTATAACAGTTGTTTTCTTTTTTGTATATTTACTCCTCTTTTCAGCAAACAATATCTATATGCATAGAGAATTGAATTCGAAAATTAAGCAGTTAGAAGAAAATATCTCAAATACTAAAAATCAAATTAACAATATTTACACTTTTGAACAAGTTAAAAATGACACTGAGGGGAAATTAGAAAAGTATGTTCGCGAACAGATGAACCTCCAACGTGCTAATGAGGATGTGTATGTGGTGGTGTATGAGTGAGGTTTAAGGTTTAAGGTTTAAAGTTTAAAGTTTAAAAATTTAAAAATTTAAAGATTTAAAAATTTAAAGATTGAGGTCTTTTTTTAAACTAAACAGGAACTCCAACCCGCCGTTCTCTTTGTTTCTTGCTCTGATATGCCCTTTGTGAAAGAGTACTGCGTTTTTTACAATGGACAACCCAAGACCCGAGCCGCCCGACTCGCGGGTGCGCCCCTCGCCGATACGGTAGAAACGCTCGAAAAGCCTGTCCAAATGCTTCTCATTTGAAATCCCAACCCCATCATCAGAGAAAGAGAAATGACAATATTGCTTGTCTTGAAATCCTAATATTTGGATATGAATATTCTCGCCGGCATAACAAATAACGTTGTCCATCAGATTGCGAAAAATAGAATAAAGCAGGTTTTGATTACCATAAACCACAAGATTTTCGGGCAGATCCCATTCCATCTCCATCCCTTTCTCTTTCAACACTACTTG
>JAITUN010000185.1 GCA_031286285.1 Bacteroidales bacterium
CCTATTACTAAGTTAAAAGTTAAAAATTAAAGATTTTAAGGCTCAAAATATAATTATCATCTCTCTAATCATATATTTTTTTTAAAACACATAAAGCAAAATTATTATGAAAACCAAAATATTCAAAATCTTTACAGTAACAGTTTTATTGATAACCGTGGTTGCTTCTTGTAAAAAAGAACCTGTTGATGGCGTAATTATTGATCAATTATTACTAATGGGTGTTGGAGAAACGGTAAAACTAACACTAACCTTTATTCCCAAAAATGCCACCAATAAAAAAGTGAGTTGGAAAAGCGGTGATCCTAATGTGGCTACTGTGGATAAAAATGGAAATGTAACCGGAAAATCTGACGGACAAACAGTTATTAAGGTAATTACTGAAGATAGCTGGCGAACTGCTCAATGCACGGTAATCGTTATTCAACCCATTGAACCGGAAGAGATGATAGAGGTAGAGGGCGGAACGTTTATGATGGGTTGTAACGATGATGAATGTATGGATGATGAGTTGCCGAAACATGAGGTTACCCTAAACGGGTTCTACATTTCCAAGTATGTAGTTACCCAAAAAGAGTGGAAATCCACAATGAGAAATGTAAGCGCCTGGTATGATCATGATAAAGGAGACGATAAACCTGTCTCTTTGGTAGGTTGGAATGAGGTTCAAGAGTATATCCGCATATTAAATGCTATTACAAGTAAAAGCTACCGTTTGCCTACGGAAGCGGAATGGGAATATGCTGCGCGCGGAGGAAATAAAAGCCATGGCTATAAATATAGTGGCAGTAACAAC
The DNA here is from genome assembly GCA_031286285.1 of Bacteroidales bacterium. Classification (GTDB taxonomy): domain Bacteria; phylum Bacteroidota; class Bacteroidia; order Bacteroidales; family WCHB1-69; genus WRNX01. Next base: position 797 of record JAITUN010000185.1, read on the forward strand.
ATTGATGAAGTGGCGTGGTATCAGACTGGATATTATTCTTTGCAACCTGTTGGACAAAAAAAGCCGAATGAATTGGGAATTTACGACATGAGTGGAAATGTGTGGGAGTGGTGCAGCAATTACTGGGAAGATTATTCGGATGAACCACAAACGAATCCTACAGGACCGAACACAGGAGTGTATCGTGTAGTTCGTGGTGGCGCCTACTATACTATCAGTTCAGGTTGCCGTAATGCATGTAGAGCTCAAGTGGACCCAAATACAGCAGGGTGTGGTTTTCGTCTTGTATTGGATAAAGAATAGAATAATTCTGTGCTTTTCTGAGCTTTCTGTATCTCTGTGTTAGAATAATTTAAGCACTGAGATATAGGGAATATTTAAAGAATCATGAATAGCAAACTCTAAAAAAAGAATAGCCGAGCTAAGGCACAACGCTCCAAAAGGAGAAAAAAGGCGCACCGTTAAAAACAAAATTTGCAACTTGCACAGGTAGGCTCCTCATAGCCGATGTGTAATGTGGTTGAGCTAATATGAAAAAATAATAACTAATTATTAACGTTTAAATTTTATTAAAGTGAAAAATATTAGTATGTTAAATTGATTTGCTTTTTAGGGTACTTATCATCATAAATAAAAAAATTACATGAAAAAAAATTATCTATTTGTCTTTATGCTCTTTGCCCTTTGCAAATTCACTGGGCATGCACAACTTATTCAAAATATCAGTATTGAAGAAGCTACAACTGTCCCTTTTTATATGGAAAATAATAGTAGAATTTATCATCAAATTCAACTATTTGGTGAGAATTTTGATATTTTTCTTGATAATGGCGCCCCAAAAACAATGTTCCCCTCCACAATAATAGAGAAATTTACCGTATTGCCCGATTCATTAATATGCCAAACTTTTCCTAAACTACCTAATACAAAAGATTATAAAAAAAGAGTTGTGCTTGGCATCGGCAATTATGATTTAATTCTGGATACCATTCGCTGTCATATTGGTATGTTCCAGCTTGGCGCTGAACTGTTTGAACGTAGAATTGTGAATTTAGATTTTGTTAATGAAACACTTACATTATCTAATGCTTTACCTGAAGATATCGACACTTATATTGCCATTGATATGAGTTCTCAAAAGCATGAAAATCGGTTTGGTGTAATACAACACTATTTTCTAATTCAGATACCTGATTTTAAGGGCTCTTTTTATCAAAATATTCCTTTGGTTTTTAATGTTGATCTTGGTGGGAGAACATCTGTTGTATCTGATAAAACAATAGAAAAAGTGGATTATACAAAGTTTATTAACGACCCAACACTCATATCATATTTATTTTCAAGTGAAATAATGTTTAATAGACCGAATCTGCGAGTGACATATTCTGATGATGGTAAAGTTAGTGAATTTCCTCAAGAGGAAGCATTTGCCCACTTTGACGGTTGGATAGGAGTTGATATTTTGAAAAGATTTCACCATGTTATTTTTGATTATCAAGGAAAGAAGTTTTATGTAAAAACTTTAAAATGAAATGAAACGCTTTTTATCAGAACAAAATGTTTCTTTCAACAAAAAAGTTTACATTAGTTTCTACGGTGGCGAACCGTTGTTAAATATGAATTTTATTAAACAAGTTATCAATTATTTAGAAGATAATCCGTGTACTGCTCGCCGTTTTGTTTATAATATGACAACCAATGCTGTTTTATTAGACCGCTATATGGATTATTTGGTGGAGAAAAATTTTACCCTATTGATCAGTTTAGATGGGAATGCCCAAAATACAGCCTATCGCATTGATGCATTGGGCAATCCCTCTTTTGAAAAAATTGTTCGTAATGTGGATATGTTACGTGATACTTATCCTGATTATTTTATTCATAAAGTGAATTTCAATGCCGTATTGCATAATAAAAGCTCGGTAGAAACAATTCATCATTTTTTCAAAGAGAAATACCAAAAAATAGCATATATCTCGGAGTTAGTGGCAATGGTATTTCAGCGAACAGTTTCAAAGGACAAATCTTCAGTAAAGACAATTTATCAAAAATTCTCTTGGAAAAATTTTACAATCAATTTTCTACCCATACTTATAATTGAAAAATAAAACGTAATTTTGCAGCGTAATTAAAAAACGTAAAAAATATGGCTACTCTAACAATAAATTATGATGCCCATAATACAAATATCACAAGACTTTTAGAAGTGGTTATGAATTTGGGGGCAACCCCGGTAAATAAAACCTATAAAACAGGAATTGACGAAGCATTGGAAGATGTAAAAAATGGTCGTATATATGCTGCAAAAGATGCTAAAAGTTTAATCCAACAATGTTTGCAGTAATGTATCAACTCAAATACTCAAATAGATTTCAAAAAGATGTAAAACAAGCTGAAAAACGCGGCTATGATTTATCTTTACTCGAAAAAGTGATTGATTTGCTACAAGAAACTGGCAATTTACCTCCCGAATACAAGCCTCATATTTTATCAGGAAAGTATGCCGGAAAACACGAGTGCCATATTAAATCAGATTGGCTATTGATTTGGGAACAAAATGACTACACTTTGACATTGTTATTTCTTAATACCGGAACTCATTCAGATTTGTTTTGATAAAATAATAAATTAACGGTTAATGAAAAAAAACTTATTATTATTGATTGTAGCAACGTTGCTCGCACAAAACTTATTTGCTCAAAAAGAAAAATTGCCAATTATTAAAGCAAATTCCACACATGTTGACATTTTAGAGAACAATAAATTATTGAAAAATAAATCGTGGAATATTGAACCGGAAGTTGAACTTGATGTTTGTGTAACTTGTGCTAAAAAAATAACATTTCGTACTGATTTGGATGAAATCACATTTGATATTGATCCGGAAATAGGAGAATACGATTTCATTATCTTGTTGAATGGAACAGATTCTGCAAGAACTCAAGTCAAATATTATCCTACTTACCTATGCAAAAAGTCGCGAATAGAAATATTAAAAGGTGCCCGAAAATATAATTATTCAGATAATCGTTTTATTCCAGAGTTTACATATCAGTCAAAAGAAAATCCTAATCTTCAAAAAATTAGACAAAATTTAAATTTGGACTCAATAGCAGGAAAAGGCAGCGAATTATCGCAAATTTTCAATTTATTGTATTGGATTCACAACCTAATAAGACATGACGGAAGTAGTGACAATCCAACTCGTAAGAATGCAATTGATTTAATACAAATATGTGAAACTGAAAATCGTGGAGTGAATTGCAGAATGTTGGCAATGATACTAAATGAGTGCTATCTATCAATGGGAATAAAATCTCGTTATATTACATGTATGCCAAAAGAGCCTAATTTTGATGATTGTCATGTTATTAATATGGTATTTAGCAAAGATTTAGATAAATGGATTTGGATTGATCCAACTTTTGCTGCTTATGTCACGGATGAAAAAGGAAATTTATTGGGAATACATGAAGTAAGAGAGCGACTAATAAAAGGCAAGCCATTAATTTTAAATGCAGATGCAAATTGGAACAGAGAAAGTTTGCAGACAAAGAAACATTATTTGGGTTATTATATGGCTAAGAATCTTTATAGAATGGAATGTCCGTTGTCGAGTGAATATAATTTGGAAACTTGGGAAAATGGGAAAGAGATTTCATACGTGGAGATTTTGCCATTAGACAGAGTAGAAGAAAAGCCTCAGAAATCCGAATCTACTAATCAAAAAACAGGTGTGAAATTCATTAATTATAAGACAAATAACCCTAACGTATTTTGGGCAAAACCGAAATGAAAATAGTAGCACAAAAGTATTGAAAGAGTTAGAGGTGGTCGCTTTTTTTGTCCTCGCACCCGCTCCGGCAAGGTCATTGGGGCTTGACAGAAAAGATATTGACAAAACTACCCACTCGCTTACAGATCGTTGGGAGTTGATTGGACAAATATCGGTAATCGGAAAATACGTGGGAAGGCAACCACAGCCACTAACAAGCGTAGCTGTTGCACAACATCAAATTTTCTTTAAAATCTTTTAGTTTTTCTTAATAATCAACCTCAAAACATTCATTCTAACAAAAGTTTTTTTTTTTCAATGCTCCGAAAATAGAGGCTTATATTTGGGAAAATAGAGCCATAAAGCAGAAAAATAGCCGGAAAAAACGGAATGTAGTTCGGTGTTTATAGCCATTGCCTTAGAAACCGCTTTTTTGGTAACAAATTTCAAATATTTCTTCAGGTTGTAGGTTAATGCCGCCATTAAAACATGTTTATTCGCTAAATCAATCCCTCGCGTATTGACTCGCTTCATATTTAGAAAATTGATTAACGTTCCCAACA
>JAITUN010000041.1 GCA_031286285.1 Bacteroidales bacterium
ATAAGTACACTATCCCATTTCTTACCATATCTTTGAAGTAGGAACTTGTCAAGTGCTGCGCCTTTCAATTCTTGTTTTGTGCTACCGCTACGATAATGGTATTCACCTTTGTAATTTACGGGATTGGGCTGTGGCTCAACAATAATTTCGATATAATCGCCTTGCTCTGTTTCGTGCAAATTTACATCGGCAACAATTCCCAAAATGGTGGTTATTTTGTTGGGTAAATCTTCCAATAATTTGGCTGAGTCTTTCAATCCAACAACATTTCCTTTGTCATCTTTACCGATAAAGAGTGTGCCGCCTTGGGCGTTGGCAAAACCGCAAATTTCTCTTAAAAATTCGTCTCGCCATGAGGATTTGTATTCTATGTTTTGAGTTTCCGACATTAATTTGATTTGTTAATCTAACAGACAAAAATATTGTTTGTTTTTTATTATGGATAAAATATTCGTACTGTATTTGTTTTTTGGGTTCTAAGTATCTTTCTTACATCATGCAATTCATAAAGTCCTTTTATAACTGAATTTTCAAGTTTAAGTCTTGTGTCTGAGATTTTTTGGTAATATATTTTTCCAACATTTAATATTTCGTTTTGAGCTTTAGAACGAATTTGGTTATTTAAACTAAAGAATAATTCATTCAATTTCTCAAGCTCTTTCATTGTACCATCATCAATCCATAACCCATATGATATTGCAAGCAATAAATTTTGCTGAAATTCAATGAATTTATCTTCGCCATAGCTAAAAATCACATGATAGGGTTTACCATCACTTTCAACGACTACGCTTTTAAGAACAGCAATTTGTGTTTCAACAAATTGATACGCTTTTAATCTTTTTGCAAGAATTATCTTATAATATTCATTTCTAAAATCAACTCTTTTTTGACGTAAAATAGTAATATGAGTTACCAATATAGAAACAATACTGGCAACTAAAGTGCTTGTGAGTATTATGGTTATATGTTCTGAATTTATCATTTTTCCTTCTACCTATTCCCTTTCACCCTATTATGGGTCTTACATAACATTTGGCAATTTGAAATGTCGGTTGCACCGCCTTTGCTCCACGCTGTAACGTGGTCGGCATCCATTTCAGACAATTTCCAAATTCTATTCTTGTTCAAGTTGTTCTCAATTGCACATAACGGACAATTTGAAATGCCGTTTTCTTCGGCTTCTGCCGTTTGGATTGCATAGACTGAATTTTTAGTTGCTTCATCAAAAATTCTAACATCAAGTAACTTCGTGTCTGTTGAACCACCAAGGATGTACTCAAATATTCCTTTTCGATTTTTCACATACGTGTCAGCGAAAAGTTGTTTTACTTCTTCGGATACTTCTTGCGGATTATATGGCTGTTTCCTATAAGTTTCATATAATCTACCCCATTCAAGACCGCGCATTTCATTTTCAACATCTTTAAAAACAGCAGATACCCAGTCTATTACACTGTTAAAATAGTTTTTCATTTCAGTAATGTTGTCGCAGTAGCGGTGCTGACTCATATAGTCGCCAATATTTCCTTTGCTTACCCAATCAAGCGCTCGCTCCAAAAATTCCTGTCGGTTGGCACTACCGGAAACATAAGCGCTCCATTTTTGAATATTTGCATTTTGACTATTACTAAATTCTTCTTTCCCAAGCGTTACAAATGGACCTGAATATACTGCATTTAGCAATTCTTGATTATTTAGCGGAACACCTGCAATATTGATGGTGCGAAACCAATCTTTTATTTCCTTTTCTTCTCCTTCACATTCGTAAATGAGAAGTTTTGTTTTTAAAATTTTCGTCCGTTGGTCAGATGCAATACTGTCAAAATATTGCTCCATCCCGTTTTCATCTTTGATTGCAAATTTATTGGTTACAAATCTTCCAAAACTTGTAATGCGCTGTTGTCCATCTAACACTTCAAATTTGTCATCACTTATTTTGTTGAAATATATTAAACCCAGCGGGTAGCCTTTAAGTAGCGATTCAATTACTGCTACATCTTTTTTGCCATCCGCATAGATATAATTTCGCTGGTATTCGGGCTGTATGGTTAATTTACCTGAAAGCCCAAACAATCCTTTCCCTTCAAGTTGATTATAAATAAATCCTTCGCAAATATCCTCAACTGTGATGTCTGTTTTAAGTGTGGTTCTCATTTTTTTGCTTTTTTATGTCTAATAAATATTCTCTTGTATGCCATTGTAGCGATGCCATTATTATACAAGCCAGCTGTAGGATTTCCCTCTTTATATGCACCTTTACCTCCTGCTTTATAATAATCATCAACAAATTTTTGGCTTAGTCCTTGTGTTTTTTTAAATTCATCATCAATAATTCCATTGTCACTAGTCCCCATAATTTCAAATTGTTCAGGGCAATATTTATCAAGAAAGGTAATAGGCACACCCATTACGCCATCATAGTCGCTTGGTATTGCATCTGTAAAAGGCACATCAATACCTTCATAGTTATCATAGTGGTCATATGAAGCCTTCCCCTTTATTTCTTTGTGTTTACTGAACTTTAAATTATCTGTCATTGACATAAGCGGTAATGGTTGATGACGCCTGCCATGGTCAATATTGGTAAACCAACAAACCCCCGGTACACGATTTACCTTTTCTCCGTTTTTCTCTCTTTCAAATTTATAGGAATCGGCATACACAAAATCGGGAGGAACTCTAAAATACATTCCTGTGTTGAAATTTGTTGCTCCTAACCATGCATGATTTTCTTTAATAAACGGAAATATTTCTTTATATGTGATTGCATTCATATTACCGATAATCACAAACTGCTTTTGCGCTATTGTAATCCATGTCCAGAATTCTCGAAAAAGCGAAAATGGCGGGTTTGTAACAATGAAATCTGCTTCATCTCTCAGTTTTTTTATCTCGTTGCTTCTAAAATCCCCGTCGCCTTTTAAGTAATTCCATTCTAAATCATTAACATCTATCTTTCCGTCTCCGGATATGTCTTTTGATAATGTAAAAAGTTTCCCATTTACAATAGTTTTTTGTTTGTCAAATTGCGGATCGTTTGTCTCAAACAATGTTGGTTGATAAGCCCCTTTATAATTTTTGCTATCAGGCGCATAACTTGTACTAATGAGTTTTTTTAACCCAAACCGTTCAAAATTCTGTGCAAAAAACTTGGTAAAGTTACTCCATTCCGGATCATCACAAGGCAACAGAATAGTTTTCCCGCGAAAAACATCGGGATTGTACTCCAAATATGCTGCAATTTCCTGCTCTATGTCGTGATACTGGGTATAGAACTCATCAACTTTCGCATTTTTCGCATTTGTCAGATTGCTGTTTGCCATATTTTTATATCAAATTTTCAAAAATGCAAAAGTAGTCTTTTTCCATTACAATAGCTTAATCTTATTTCCCTTGTTTTTCTTTTCTCACGGGTTGTCCGGCTATTATTTATAACGTCCCGGCAGCTTTGCGTGGTAGCGGCTCACACACACTTCACTACGAAGCAACCAGCGGCAAAAATAGTAAATATTTTCCAACGAAGGTAATGCCGCTATCACGCAAAACTGCTCATGCCTGTTGCACCACATGTGCAAAAATAAACAAAAAAAAAAAGAAAAATCATTTTTTCTTTAAAAATGTCAATTTCGTATTGATTTTTATGTATCTTTGTGGCTGACAATAAATTAAAGCTATGCAAGGCAGAAAAGAATTAATTTCAAAAATGATGTATCAGGTACATATTAATGACTTGGTGCCACAAAACAATTTTTACCGTTTATTGGATAAGGAATTGGATTTACGTTTCCTGTATAAAGCTACCGCTCAATATTACGGCTATGAAGGTCAGGAAAGTATTGACCCCGTGGTGTTCTTCAAAATCTGTTTAGTTGGGTATCTGAACAATATCAACTCCGATCGTAAACTTATTGAATATTGTGGTAATTGTTTGGACATTAGATTGTTTATAAGATACGACATTGATGAACCGCTTCCCTGGCACAGCACCATCAGTCGTACCAGACAACTTTATGGAGAAGAGGTGTTTTTGAAACTGTTTCGCAAAGTGCTTACTCTATGTGTGGAAAAAGGTATGGTGCAAGGAAAACGTCAGGCTGTTGACAGCGCTTTCATTAAAGCCAATGCCAGTTTGGACAGTTTGGCAGAAAAAGAGATCATAAATGATGTTGCTGCTTATGCGGATGAACTCAACCAAAACAGTGAGTTTAAAGTAAGTGCCGCAAAGAAGAAACAGGTAGAGCAACACCACGACTGGAAAAAGCGCACCAAAAAAGATATCCCCGGTGGCGATTATGCAAAAGGTAAAGAGGGCAACAGCGGTGAATTCATCCAGGCAAGATACCTCAGCAACCACACCCACTACTCTCCCACTGACCCCGATGCACGAATATCTACAAAGCCCGGAAAACCAAGAAACATGAACTACTTCGGACAGTTAGCCGTAGATACCGCTCATCATGTAATTACAGGTGCTTGCGCCGATTTTGCAGACCAACGCGACAGTCAATGTATAGAAAATATTGTTGAGCTAACAAAGGAAAACCTTAAAATAAATGGGTTGGAAATGAGAAAATTGTTAGCCGACACAGGCTATAGTAGCGGCGAAGCCTTAAAATATCTTGAACAAAGCAACATAGATGCCTATATTCCAAACTTTGGACAATACAAGCCTGAACGAGAAGGGTTTATTTACAACAAAGAGTTAGACCAATACGAATGTCAACGGGGAAACAGAGCCATACTGCCTTTCAAAGGCGTCAGAAAAATGAAT
>JAITUN010000047.1 GCA_031286285.1 Bacteroidales bacterium
AAAATACAAAAAAATCCGTTTCTTATTTGTATAACAAAATAAAAAAAACATTTCTGCGTTATTGTTCGATAAATCAATTATTTTAATACCTTTGCAACTTATTTTAAACGAGGTGGATACCAAAAGGGAATGATTGGAAAAAGAATAATAATATATCTGATGATGCTGAATATATTCTCTGTAACAACGAGTATGGCACAAGATGCGGTGGTTTATAGCCAGTTTTATGCTAATCCGCTGTATCTCAATCCGTCGCTTGCAGGTTCAACGATGTCAAAACGTCTATCTGCAAATTTCAGAAACCAATGGCCCTCGCTAAACAACGCTTTCACATCTTACAGTATGTCGTATGACCAATATGTTGACATCCTCAATGGAGGTGTCGGTGTTTTAGTCGGTACCAGTCGCGATGTCGGCGGACTTCTTTCTTCCACTTCAGCCCATTTGATATATTCCTATCGTTTGCGGGCATCACAAAACTCAAATATCAATTTCGGACTTGGCGCCGGCATCTATCAAAGGAGTATTGATTGGGGTTCTTTGGTATTTGAAAATCCTGAAAACGAAATAAAAGTCAACTATACATCACGCTTAGTCCCCGACTGTAACTTTGGAGCCATTTGGGGTTATAAAGATGTTTTTTACGCAGGTTTTGCCCTGCATCAGATCACACAACCGTCTGTAAGTTTTTACGACAACGACGTGGGCAATCTCCATATTAAATATACATTCCATACGGGAGGAAATATCTTTTTTGATCAATTCCGGCAATATAAAGATGAGCCGCCAAAAGTAGTGCTGTCGCCTGCTTTGGTATTTTTCCGGCAAAACACCTCTCAACAAATCAATGCCGGAATGAACCTCACCATTTATCCCTTTGTATTTGGAGTGTGGTATCGAAACGCTTTTAAAAATCCCGATGCCATAATAGCATTGGTTGGATTTCACATACGAGGATTTCAATTCGGATACAGCTACGATGCAACCATTTCAAAATTCTCCAACGCAACGGGAGGCGCTCATGAAATTTCTTTAGGCTTCCGTTTCGCCCCAAGCAAACTATCAAAACGTACAATAGATAAACAAAAAGAAATTCCTTGTCCAAAATTTTAGAATAATAATAACAGAAAAATGTATAATAACATGAAAATCAAATCAAGTTTCAAATTATTGGTAGCAATATGCTTACTTTCAACATGTTTATATTCCTGCTTTTTGGGTTCAAGAGGCAATCAGAAAGTATCATCCGCTACAGGTTGGAATTTCAATGACCCGAAATATGGGAACATTGAACGTGTAACCTATAACCCCGATGGAGGGGGACCAAATTTAATGCTTGTTATGGGCGGCACCTTTGTGATGGGAGCTACCCAAGATCAGGTCATGTCCGACTGGGATAATATTCCACGCCGCGTAACAGTAAACTCGTTCTATATGGATCAAACCGAAGTCAGCAATCATAACTATTGCGAATATTTGTTTTGGCTTGGTCGTGTTTTTGGTTCCAGTGAAAACAAAGAACAGCGCGCTATTTTTATCAAAGCCTTGCCCGACACTATGGTATGGAGAGAGCCGTTGGGATATAACGAGCCATTGATTACACTTTATCTACGTCATCCGGCTTATCAAGACTATCCGGTTGTCGGTGTAAGTTGGCGTCAAGCGTCCGATTTTTGTATATGGCGATCAGACAGAGTAAACGAAAAACGACTGCTCGACAAAGGCTATATCTCCGCCCTTGACTTAAACCCTTCCCCCGATAACTATTTCAATACAGAAACGTATGCAGCAGGTTTATACACATCTTCCTCACCCCACAAAAAAGCAGACGGGAAAAAAGCATCTTACTCAACAGGCACCTTGCTCCCCAATTACCGCCTTCCCACCGAAGCCGAATGGGAATATGCCGCATTGGGTTTGATTGGAAATACACATGGAAGCAACATCGAATCACGCAGAATATATCCTTGGGATGGGAACTATGTTCGTGAATCCAACCCAAAAGATAAAAATTACGGACAGTTTACCGATAACTTCAAACGCGGAAGAGGCGACTATATGGGCGTTGCAGGATTTCCAAACGACGGATACGCTATCCCTGCGCCTATCGGCTCATTTGCACCCAATGACTATGGCTTGTACAACATGGCAGGAAACGTAGCAGAATGGGTACAAGACGTATATCGTCCGCTATCCTTTGAAGATGTCGCCGATTACAGTCCTTTCCGTGGAAATGTATTTCAAGTAACTGTAACCGACGAAGACGGAATCCCTGTTAAAGACCCTGTTACAGGAAAAATACTAAAACGCGATATAGACGACGCCGACTACGAAGATCTAACTTCATATAACTTTAGAAAATCCGACTACATTAACTATAAAGACGGCGATTGGGAATCATTATTGGTTGATTATAAAGACATCAGTAAAAAATGGTCGGAACCGGATGCAACCTACGGAACAGACAATATGTACACCTCTTGGGACGAGGACGAACCTTCCAATGTCCGTACTTTAATCAGTGATAAAACCCGTGTGGTAAAAGGTGGCTCATGGAAAGATCCTGCCTACTACCTTAGTCCGAGCGTAAGACGTTATTTAGATGAAGATATGGCAACCAATTATATTGGATTCCGTTGTGCGATGAACTATTTGGGGGATTAAATAAGACCTTTTAAAACCTTATCAATCAGTTCGTTCATCTGGTCGTGATAATCAAAATTTGCTGTTTTGAGAAAACGATGAGCAATAACTAAACACACCGTGAGGGCATCGTG
>JAITUN010000050.1 GCA_031286285.1 Bacteroidales bacterium
TTGTTATGGGTTGATGGAGGAGAATGTAAAAGTTATTGAAAAATAATTTTATCAATTCAAAATAAAGTTGTACTTTTGCAATCAAAATATATCACATTGTTATATTTAATATCAAAACGTATTATTATGATAGCACAAGTAGCAACAAGGTTAGACAAAACTATCAAAGAAAAAGCAGAAAGAATAGTTTCGGCGCAGGGACTTAATTTGAATGATTGTCTGCGAATTTTCATTACTAAAATCGCAAATGAACAAAGAATTCCAATCAGGATTGATAATCGCTTAGTGAGTTTAGATGGCGATTCTTTTGCAAGCGACCAGGAGTATTTTGAGCAAATTCCCGGTTTTTGGAATGAGATAGACAAGGCATCGGCAGAACCCATTGGAACAGGAGTAATTTATGATGAAAAAACTTTTTGGAACGACTGATTATGTGGACAATAGAATTTACAAATACAGCATTAAAACAAAAGGATGTTGTTTCCAAATCTGTTTATAAAGACAAGATCAAGGAGTTAGTAGAGATTATAAAAATTAATCCCTTTCAAAATCCGCCACCATACGAAAAACTTCAACCGCCAAGAGAGAACAAGTATTCTCGAAGAATAAGTAAACAACATCGTCTTGTATATGAAATAATAGAAAAAGAAAATTATATTAAGATTTTGAGTATGTGGACTCATTATGAACATTAGAGTATTGGGCGTACAAAATCATGCTAAATCACTGAAATCAAAAAAATCACAGTTCAGACAATCATCACTACCCGCTTTTTTTGTACTTTTGTCGCATGAAAAAAGATCGAAATTTCGGGATGTGGGCGGTTTACGCTGCGGCTTTGGGTGCGATGCTTTTTTGGGGATGTTCGTATGTATGGTCAACCATTGTTTTTGAATATTGGAATCCGTTTATCGTTGCCTTTTTTCGAGCGTTTTTTTCATCGCTGCTTCTGTTTTTGATGTTGAAGTTGTTGGGGCAATCCGCCAAAATTGACAGAAAAGATTACAAGACTTTATTTGTTTTGTCCCTGTTCAATCCGGCGTTATATTTTCTTTTTGAAAATTTCGGATTGCTTCACTCCTCGCCTACCATCAGCGCCGGTATCGTCGCTTTGATTCCTGTTTTCATCACCATTATGGCGTTTTTTGTTTTACAGGAGCGTTTACGGTTTCAAAATATTGTTGGGATTGCGCTTTCGTTTGGTGGAATATGGATGATGTTGATTAATAAGGAGATGACGTTTGAGGCAACATGGTATGGCGTGGTATTTTTATTTTTGGCGGTAGCGATGGCGGTGTGCTATGCCGCTTTCATCCGTCCGTTAAGTTTAAAATACAATCCATTTGTCATCGTGGCGTGGCAAAATCTCATCGGTTCGGTACTGTTTTTACCGGTTTTTCTCATCTTCGGACTTCGTCAATTACTCTCCACGCCCATCACCATGCCATTGATAAAATCTTTTCTGATGTTGCTCATTTTTGCAAGCACATTGGCGTTTCCGTTTCATACCTATGTCATCAGAAGGCTTGGCGTCAGTCGCGCTTCCATCTTTTCCAATCTCATTCCGGTTGTTACGGCGGTCGTCTCTTTCTTTATTTTGAGAGAACCGTTTTCTGTCAATAAAATAACAGGCATTGCCATGGTTGTAGGCGGCGTGTTTTTATCACAAATCGGCAAAATAAAACTCAATAATAGATGAAAAAGAAATATTTTGCGTATGGTGTCTCTGTGAAGAAGTCAGAAAATAAATTTTTCTATATCGTTCAAAAAAAGGTGTAAATGTGCAGTCGAATTGCAAATTTGCACATAAAGCTGTTATATATATGATTTACAGAGCAATAGAACAGAAGCTGTTTTCGCTTTTAGAGAAATATCCTGCAATAAATATTACAGGACCGCGACAATCGGGCAAAACCACATTGGTAAAAAGTGTTGCTAAAGCCTATAATTATTTTTCGTTAGAGAATATTGATACGCGCACTTTTGCGGAAGAAGACCCTCGCGGTTTTCTTAATTCGGCAGGTAATCGTTTTATTTTAGACGAGGTACAATATGTTCCCGCACTTTTTTCCTATTTGCAGGAGATTTTGGACAACAGCAAGGAAAATGGAAAAGCAATTTTGCTTGGTTCACAAAGTTTTTTGATGAACGAGCATATTTCGCAAAGTTTAGCAGGCAGAATTGCCAATCTTAAACTTTTGCCGCTTTCATATTCCGAGCTTAAACAGGCAAATCTAAACAATCAAAACATTGATACTGTTTTGTTTCGAGGTGGTTATCCTCGTTTGTATAAGGAAAATATTGAAACAACAGATTTTTTTCCGCACTATATTGAAACCTATTTGGAACGTGATGTTCGGCAATTAAAAAACATTGGTAATCTCAACACATTTATCCGTTTTGTTAAACTTTGTGCAGGCAGAGTTGGCAATGTACTAAACATCTCTTCACTTGCCAATGATGCTGATATTTCGGTAAATACGGCAAAATCGTGGCTGTCTGTTTTAGAAGCAAGTTACATTATATTTATGGTGCAACCTCACACGCCAAACATCAATCGCCGTTTGATAAAATCACCGAAACTCTATTTTTATGATACCGGCTTGGCTTGTTCGCTGTTGAATATTGAACAGGAAAATCAGATTGAAAATTTTTATATGCGCGGTAATTTGTTTGAAAATTTCATATTTTCCGAACTTGTTAAAAACCGGTATAACAAAGGATTACCTGCTAATTTCTATTATTTAAGAGATGCAAAAGGAGTAGAAGTTGATTGTGTAATTGAAAAGCCCGACAAACATGTTTTTATTGAAATCAAACTTTCAGAAACGCTGTTACCCGCACACCTGAAAAATATTGAATTGCTGCAAAAAGAGTTTTCAAATACCGAAAGTTTTTTGATTTATTCGGGAAAAGCAGAGCCGATATTTCATAATACACAATGCGTTAATTGGAAAAATATTGATGTGTTTTTTTAAAACAGATAAAACTCAATAATAGATGAAAAAGAAATATTATATGCAGAATTTTCATCCCACTTTTTATATGACACTTTTAGTGTGATGGAAATCAAAAAAATATGTATCTTTGCAGCATGAATTTTTAAATACATATAAGTCATGGACAAAAAAGTAAATCCTTTTTTATCAACAGGATATATATCCAAAGAGTATTTTTGTGACAGAGAATATGAATTAGAAGTTTTGAAAAGAAATGTGAAAAATGGCATAAATACAACGTTGGTTTCTGCCAGAAGATTGGGAAAATCGGCTTTAATTTATCGTCTTTTTGAAGATTTAGAAGAAGAAAATCATGCTTGTATCTATGTGGACATCTATGATTGTATTCAACTAAAAGATTTTACGGAAGCGCTGGCATTGTCCATTTTCAATAAATTTCCCCAAAAGCGTGGTATCGGTCGGCGGTTTTTTGATTTTTTGAAAAATTTACGCCCTATCATTAGTTACGACACACTAACCGGACAGCCCGAAATACATTTTGAATTTGCACAACCCAAAGAATATGAACATACTTTACGCAATTTGTTTCAATTTTTAGACAATCAACAAACGCAAATTGTAGTGGCAATAGACGAATTTCAACAAATAGCCGACTACCCCGAAAAAAATGTCGAAGCGCTCTTACGAACAATCATTCAACCGCTGAAACATACGCAATTTATTTTTAGTGGAAGTAAAAAACACCT
>JAITUN010000199.1 GCA_031286285.1 Bacteroidales bacterium
GTAACTTGTAACTGTTCATCAATTCCCACTCCGCCGAGGTGTGCGGGCATCTCCACCGGTTTTCCGAACAAGCCGGGCAGTTTGCCGTTTTGGGTGGTCCAACCGTTGGCGGCAGTAAAACGCCCGCCAAGGGTGCCATCGGCATAGATCGCTTCTAAACTCATATCTTCGCCGTCTTCTTTGTCTTGCCCCTTGTTTTCCCAAATTGTATTGCCGTCATTGTTTAGTATTCCATTCCAGGCGGCGTTGTAAAAGAGTGTACCAACATTCAACGCCGTTACACGACCCATCTTTACAGAGGGGTTTAATGCTATACTGTTTGACAAACTAGATCCCTCTCCCACAATAACTGCAATTCCGCCAAGAATTTTATCTCCGATACCTTCAGCAGTGGAATAGCAGTTATTAACAATGCCATTTTGAATAATGCCAACTATACCTGCACCCATTCCGATTTTACCTGTAGAATAACAATTTAAAATGCTTCCATCATAACAAAAACCTGCTATTCCACCCGTACCCTTTTCACTTCTCACTTCTATTTCGCCTGAGAAATAACATTTTTCAACAGTGCCACTATTCACGCCCGTTATGCCACCTACATAACCTTCATCACGATTACCACTGATTATTCCGGTAACGTAGCAATTTGATACTACACAGTTTTCATTAATCCATCCCACCAAACCACCTATCGAAAAGCTAACTCCCCATACATTTACATTTTCAACCCCTAAATTAGTAATAGTTCCTCCTTCTTGAAGCACACCAAATAGACCAGCATAATAAGTACCTGTAAACATATAGAGTCCTGTTATTTTTTTGTTGTTTCCGTTAAAATTTCCACGGAAACCACCTATTTCAGCTAATCCTATCGGGATCCATCCCTCCCCGAATTGGTAGGTGGAGAGGTCAATATCATTACGAAGTTTGTAGTGTTTGTCTTGGTATTCATTTAAACTACCTTCATTAACCAATGATGCCATTTTTGCAAGTTCATCATCTGTTGTAATGATATAAGGATTCGCGGGGGTGCCGTTTCCGCCGGAAAAATTGTTAGAAATTAAATGCGGAGGCATATTCACCGGGTTTCCGTTTAAGCCGGGCAGTTTTCCGTTTTGAATAGTCCAGCCCTCTGCACTTGTAAAGCGTCCGCCCAAGGTACCCTCTGTATTGATAGATTGTGCGGTCATATCTACACCGTCTTGTTTATTTGCGCCTTTATTGTTCCATATTGTAGTGCCTTCTTTATTTAAAATACCATCCCAGGCTGCATTGTTAGAAAGTGTGATATCAGATGTAAATGTTCCTACTATTCGACCGACTAAACCATACGTTGCTTTGACGCTTGGGTTTAAAGCTACGCAATTGGAAATCTTTGTGGAACTATTTCCCTCTCCAACTACACCTCCAACAAAATGATAACCATTGATTGTACTTATGGAGTAGCAATTAGAGACAATGTTGTTCGAAACTAAACAACCCGCTATTCCACCCACACCCTGAGCTTCTCCACCACCATCAACAATACCTGAGGAATAACAGTTTGATATACTACAGTTACTGTAAACTCCACCTGCAATACCGCCTACATTGCTAAAATATGTACCGGTGTAGCTAACATTACCTGTAAAAAAACTATATGAGATCTTGCTGCTATATTCAATTCTTCCTGCTATACCACCAACATGCAAAACGATGTCCCCGGAATTGTTATTGCTACTGACATTACCCGTACAATAACTATTTGATATGTTGCTGTCAGTTATAACACCGGCTATACCACCAATATTATATAAACTTCCAACAACTTCACCTGATGAATAGCAGTTTGATATACTACTTTGATCAACTCTTCCTGCAATACCGCCTATATTTTCCTTTCCATTGACTTTGCCTGTAGAATAGCAGTTTGATGTACTACCTTCATAGTTGTAGCCCACCAATCCGCCTATTGTACTTTCACCGCTAACGATTCCATGTGCATCACAGTGATCCATGCTAATATAACTTTTAGTACCCACCAAACCACCGGTTTGGTTTCCTGTGCTTGAAACATTACATGATGAGGTACAGCCTGAAATTTTCCCCCAAGGACCTTGATATTCGCCATAATATCCGGCATAACCAATTAATCCGCCGGCATGACTTGCAGATGCGGATCCGGACGGATCGATTTTGCATTTTACTGTTCCTGAAGAAGTGCAGAATTTTACATAACTGTTATTAACCACATAGCCTGCTAAAGCGCCGGCTCTGTATCCGGCATTTACATTTGCATCAGAAACTACAATACTTGTAAGTGTTCCATTTTCCACAGAGCCAAACAGCCCTACGCGCCCGGCGCTTTCATCATTAATATACAAGTTTTGAACTACATAACCGGAGCCGTCAAAATTTCCTTTAAAAGCGTAGTTGGTTGTTTCGTCCACATACTTTCCAATCGGAATCCAACCTTTTCCATTGTTAAAGTTAGAGCCATAGTTGGAGAGGTCAATGTGGTTGCCAAGTTGATAGAACTTGTTGTTGTAATTTGCATCACCTGCATTGACTAAAGTTGCCAACTGCGCTAATTGCGCGGCAGTGGTGATGATGTATGGGTTGTTTTCACTTCCGTTTCCGCCGCTGAATTGGGCGGTTGCTTTGTAGGTAAAGGCACAAAGGCATAAAGCCGATAGAAAAATTTGTAGATTTTTTTTCATAATGATTAATATTTAATGGTTAATGATTAATGGTTAATGGTTAGTGGTTAGTGGTTAGTGGTTAGTGGTTAGTGGTTAATGGTTAATGGCAAAATTCTTTCATTTTTTCTCGTGGCAAAAAAACAGGAATACCCGATAGCCCATGTCATCAATTTTGGTGACAGGGGTGTCACTAATTTTGGTGACACGAGAATACGTTTTCTTACGCTTTTATATTCTTATGTTTTCAAAAAAATCTATTTTTGCCGCAAAATATTTTTATTAGACGATATTTTTAGTGCCAAATATATCGTTTAAAAGATAAAAATGGCATATATAAGATATGAAACGCCAGGTTATGAACAATTTTTTCGTCCATCGCGTAATCCGGAAGAAATAATAGCACGCATGGAACTGTTTTTTAACCAAAAAATTGACGTAGAAAAAACAGTGTTCTTTTTTGATGAAATTCAAGATTGCGAAGAAGCCATCGCTTCGCTGAAATATTTTGCCGAAGCAGAAACCTCTTATCGTATATTGACCGCAGGCAGTTTGCTTGGTGTGAAAATCAATCGTTTATGTACTTCGTTTCCTGTTGGTAAAGTACAAATGGAATATCTGTATCCGATGGATTTTGAGGAATTTTTGTGGGCATTGGGCGAGCAAATGTTGGCAGATGAAATTCGTAAATGCTATACAACTGACCGACCGTTACTCGATATAATTCATCAAAAAGCCTTAACACTTTATCGTACATATCTTTGTATTGGCGGAATGCCTGCAGTTGTTGCTAAGTTTGTAAAACATGATAAGGATTTGATTGCTTTTGATAAACAAATTGTTTCCGACATATTAACCGGTTATTTAGCGGATATGACCAAGTATGCAGGCAATATTAATGCTGTGAAAATTCATCAGGTTTATCGCAGTATGCCAGCACAATTAGCAAAAGCTAATACCAAATTCATGTATAAACTTGTGGAAGAAAGCAGCAATAGAGAAAAATTTCAGACAGCTATTGAATGGCTGCAGCAAGCTAATATGTTACTTTCTTGTTCAAAAATAGAACTGCCGCAAAGTCCGTTAATGGCTTATCGTTCGGATAATATGTTTAAACTTTATCTTTCGGATACCGGTTTATTGGTTTCCCTTGCACAAATTAAGTACGGCGAGATTATGCAACAACAAACGATGATGTATAGTGGGTTTTTGACTGAAAACTATGTTGCGCAAACTTTCGTTGCACAAGGAAAAGATCTTTATTATTGGACTTCCGGCAATATGGCAGAAATTGATTTTTTGCTTAATCTATCTCATGGTATTATTCCTGTGGAAGTGAAAGCCTCAGAAAATGTGCGCTCACGCAGTTTGCAAGTTTATGTAGAAAAATATCATCCTAATTATGCTATTCGTGTGTCGGCTCGGAATTTTGGCTTTGAACAAGGAATAAAATCCGTACCTCTATATGCAGTACATTGCATCAATTAAAAAGAGGTTAGCCCATTCTTATGCTCTTAAAATAAATCTATTTTTGCACTTTAATTCTTTCAAAAAAATGATTCAAGTTATAATAGTAGACGACCATCGTTTGTTTCGCATCGGGGTGAAAGCCGCTATTAATGATGATTATCCCGACATTTGTGTAGTAGGTGATGCCGAAAACGGCAAAGAGTTCTTTGCTATTTTACGTACAACCCCTGCCGATGTGGTGCTTTTAGATATTAATCTGCCCGACATGAACGGCTCGGAGATCGCCCGCCGGCTTCGTTCCGATTACCCCAATCTGAAAGTCCTTGCGCTCTCTGCCGAAACAACACCCGAAACTGTTAATGCGATGCTTGAAGTCGGAATTGACGGCTTTATCAGCAAGCAACAAAGCGATACCGCCGAACTTGCCCATGCTATAAAAACAGTAGTAAGCGGATTAGAATACTACGGACAAGATATTGCTACTATTATCTATGGTATCTATGTTTCTAAAAAGAAAACAACCACCATAACCGAAGAGTTTACAGAGCGCGAACGCGAAATTATTATAGCCTGCAGAGATGGATTGTTGTGCAAAGAGATAGCTGACCGTATGGGGGTTAGCACAAATACAATCAATACTCATAAAAAGAGAATCTTCCAAAAACTCGGCATCAACACCACGATTGAAATGGTGCAATATGCGCTGAAAAAGGGAATTATTAGTATTGAATAGCGAGGAAATTCTACGAGAAGCGCTATTTTTCTTTCAGTTGCTTTCTTAATTTTTCAATTTCATTATCTTTTTCGGCGAGCGTTAGATCCCTTTCTTCAATAGTTTTATCCTTTTCTTCAATAGTTTTATTTTTTTCTTCGATCATTTTTCTGTTATCTTCAATAGTTTTTCTGTTATCTTCAATAGTTTTTCTGTTTTCTTCAATAGTTTTTCTGTTTTCCACTGCATCATCTTCTAACCCTTTAATGCTGTCATCCCACATCGCTTGTGTTTGAGCGTGGTCGTAAGAAAACAA
>JAITUN010000168.1 GCA_031286285.1 Bacteroidales bacterium
AGCACGAGATAAATTAGTATGGAGCAAACCCCTCCCCAACGGAGAATATGATATTGAAATGTGGGTACTCTTTGAGAACGATCAAGATACAACTATAGAAAGCACTTTAAAGGTTGAAGTTTTTTGGGTTAAGATAAAGAATGTGAAGTATTAAGGAGTTTTAAAAAGAGTGTTTTTTTCATAGATTTTGACATATTTTGTTTTATTAATTTATCCATTTTTTTATTTTTTGCATCATATTCATCCCTCTTGGTGTGCTTTTATTTTAAAACTCATGGAGATTTCATAATAAAAGGTATTTGTAAGGAAATACCTTTTTGGCTTACAGTTCCCTATTTGGGGTACGCATTGACGAAGTCAGGAGGGAAGTTGACAGGTTTCAACGGTCATATTACGTTTTAAAAAAATAATTTATTTTCGCCCTTGCAAAAATTTCTATATGAAAACCTTGTTATCTATTTCATTTACACTGCCACTACAGAATCCCGTGCTTATCTTTGCAGTGATTTTAGCCATCATTCTTTTTGCGCCGATTCTGCTAAACAGAATAAAGATTCCGCATCTTATCGGACTGATTATTGCAGGTGTAATGATTGGACCAAACGGTTTTTATTTAATTGAAAAAAGCAACGTTGAGCTTTTTGGAAAAGTAGGATTGCTCTATATTATGTTTCTTGCAGGCTTGGAAATTGATATGATTGAGTTTAAGAAAAACAGTATGAAAAGCGCTGTTTTCGGTTTTTATACATTTGTTATTCCTATGGGGCTGGGTTTTTTGGGAGGTTATTACCTATTGCAATTTTCCATTTTAAATTCTATTTTGTTGGCAAGTATCTTTGCTTCACACACTTTGATTGCATATCCTATTCTTGGTAAATTTGGGATTACTAAAAACCGGGCAGTTAATATTGCCGTTGGAGGTACTGTAATTACAGACACGTTAGCGCTGTTGGTTTTGGCAGTGATTGTAAAAATGACTACAGGAGAGATAAATAATATGTTTTGGGTTCTTCTTGGGTCTTCTATCCTTATTTTTGGCTGTATTGTAATTTTTATCTTCCCGATTATCGGCAGATGGTTTTTTAAACATAACAGTGATAATATCTCTCAATATATTTTTGTTTTAGCTATGGTCTTTCTGGGGGCTGTTATTGCAGAAGCCGCAGGGATTGAAGCCATTATCGGCGCTTTCTTGGTTGGACTTTCTCTCAACCGCTTAATTCCCCACACCTCGCCATTAATGAACCGGATTGAGTTTGTGGGAAATGCCCTCTTTATTCCCTTCTTTTTAATTGGTGTGGGAATGATTGTAAATTACAAAGCTTTTATTAAAGATTGGGAAACACTTAAAGTGGCGGGAATTATGATTGTAATTGCCACAACCGCTAAATTTCTTGCCGCTTGGTTTACTCAAAAAACCTTCCGGTTTACAAGAGATGAACGACGTTTAATTTTTGGGTTAAGCAATGCGCAAGCGGCTGCCACTTTAGCGGCTGTTTTAATTGGATATAATATTGAATTGACTCAGGAAACTATTAATTCTTTGGGTTTGGAAGGGTTTTTCGACCCCGGAAAACTTCTTAACGAAAACATCTTAAACGGCGCTATTTTAATGATCCTCTTTACCTGTACAATGGCTTCGATGGTGGCACAAAAAGGAGCACAAAACATCGCACTGTTAAATACTTCTGAGGAAGAATCTGAAAAAGACGAACTTCAAGAAAAAATATTGGTGCCGGTAAACAGCTTAGAAACCGCAGAAGAGATGATGAATCTTGCGCTTGCCGTAAAATCGAAAACCAACAAACAGGGCGTTTTTGCATTAACAGTGGTAGATACGAATGAACCCGACAGTATTGCAGACAAAAGCGCGAAAAAAATCCTCTCAATAACCACTAACACAGCATCGGCAGCAGATGTGATCTTGAAAGAACTTTTGAGATATGACCTCAATGTGGTAAACGGAATTACGAATGTGGTTAAAGAACATAAAATCACAGATTTAATTTTAGGTCTTGAAAAAAACAAAGGACTTTCCAACAACTTTATTGGAAATTTAACCGAAGGAATTTTAACAAAGTCAAATACAACCACACTGATTTACAAACCGTTTCAACCTATATCTACGATTAAAAGACATTTAATAATTGTTCCCGACCGTGCCGAAAAAGAGATAGGATTCCCTTTTTGGCTGCTTAAAATTTGGAATATTGCGAGAAACACAGGTACAAAACTTGTTTTCTATTCATCGGAACAAACGTTAAAATATATTAAAGAAGTGAACAAAAAACATCCTTTAGAGTGCGAATTTATTGTTTTTGATGATTGGGATGATTTTTTGATCTTATCACGAGATGTGAGACAGGATGATAATTTAGTATTGGTTTTAAGCAGAAAAGAGCGCCCCTCTTTCAATGCCAATATGACTAAAATTCCGAATTATTTGAACAAATATTTTAAAAACACCAACTTTATTCTCATTTACCCGATGCAGGCAGGGGTTGATGACGATTCTCATGATGCCCTGAAAAACCCATCTGTTTTGGTAGATCCTCTTGAGAAATTAGATGATCTGGGAAAAATAATTACGAATCTGTTTAAGAAGAAATTAAAATAAAATATGAAAATAATTTGTATTGGGTTTAATTACAAATCTCATATTAAGGAATTAAACAAAACTGTTCCTGAAACTCCCGTATTTTTCTTAAAACCGGAAACGGCGCTTACTACAAGAAATCGTCCATTTTTTCACCCCGATTTTTCTAACAACATTCACTATGAAGTAGAATTGGTGGTACGTATCAACAAGTTAGGCAAACATATCCAAAAAAAGTTTGCGCACACTTATTATGACGAAATTGGGCTTGGAATAGATTTTACGGCACGTGATATTCAAGTAGATGTTTTCAAAAACGCTCTTCCTTGGGAAATTTCTAAAGCTTTCGACGGTTCGGCTGTTGTAAATCGCTTTATTCCAAAAACCGAAATAAAGAATCTGCAAAATCTTAATTTTTCACTGTTGAAAAACAAACAACTTGTGCAACAAGGCAATAGTTCAGATATGTTATTTTCCATAGATGAGATTATTGAGCATGTGTCTCAATTTATTACTTTAAAGATTGGAGATTTGATTTTTACAGGCACCCCGTGTGGCATCGGGAAAGTGGAAATCGGCGATGAATTAGAAGGCTATATTGAGGAGGAACAGATCTTTAGGTGTAGAGTGAAATGACTAGTATCCTCCACCCCACTTCCTTAAAAACCATTCCGTTCCAAAAAGAAGTAGAATGGCAAAATAATACCACCACGAGTTCAAAAACAAACTGTAACGTTTTTGATATGAGGCAACAGTCTTGATAGACTCATTTTGTTTGATCTCTTTTTCTAAAGAAGAAAAATCGTTGGCGGTATAGAATTTTCCCTTTGTGGATTCGGCAATGTTTTGCAATAAGTTATGATTTGCCACTAGATTCATAGTTTCAAGTTGCACTTCCTGAACAGTAAAAACGCCTGATTTTGAATAGGATTTATCACCAAATTTCACATTGGCATTCCAGGAATAGGTTCCTGTAGGCAGTTTTCCCAATGATAAAAAATAGCCGTTATTTTGTTTTGAAAAGAGCATCTCATGTTTTTTTTCCTCTTTATCAGTATATTGAAAATTAACATCAGGTTCATTTTGCAATTCGTAAGTATCGTTGTAGAGTTCGGCAGTAAACTCTACCGGTGCATTTTCATTATATACATTTTTTGCCATAACACGGAAGAAACTTCTATCGCCTTTTGCAGAAAGAAAGAGCGCTGTTTTGTTCACGATTTCATTAAAAATATCGTGATTGTTGGCATACAGATAATTGTAAACTTTCCACTGCCAAATTCCGCTTCCTGTTAATATACCTGTTTTTCCTGCATTATTATCATTAAAAACAAACAGCGGGTAATTAGTAACTATTCCATTGATTTTCTGATATAAAAATGCATTGGAAGAAACAGAAGATCTATATTCTCCAAATGGTGTGTTTATCGGAGGAAATTTAGATAGCATTTTTTTGGCTTCATCGGAAAAGGTAAAAGAGACAAAATTATCGTTAAATGTAGGCATTGCTTCGTTGCGCAAAGTTTTGTTTTGCACGATATTCAGCCCTAAATTCAAACTGTTGAAAACAGACAAATTGGTAGTTTCACCCACAATATACCAGCATGCATTGCCCGCCGCCTGAATTTTGGCAACCAAATTATTAGCTTGCTGATTATTAGAAGGGATTTGATGTAAGATAAACAATACATAATCTTCTATATTTGTGGGCAATTTGTCCAATGAAAACTGCTCTATCTGATACCTGTCTGAGGTCTCCAACGCCCCTTTAATCGCGGCGATATCAGGATGGGGTGCATTGTAAATAATCGCAATCTTTTCACGCTGGTCTACTACTTCAATTAAGAAAGTAGCCACATTATTTTTTGTAGAGATTTCATTTTCAACAGGGGTTAAAGATACTTGATACCGATGCACTCCTTTTTCTTTTGCTGTTAGTGTAAGTCTTACGGTTTCGAAGAAACTGTTTCCGGAGATGCTAATATTTTTTGTAAAAATATCCTGTGTTTCATCTGAAACAGTTAGGGTACTGTTCTTCCCTGCTAATTGCATAGCTGCCACTTTAATCTCCACCGGAAAGAGATTGCCCAAAAATGTCTGTTTATTATATACAATATTAGAGATAAAGAGATCGGGTTGTGCTTCAGGGTTTCCCATTCCAATAGTATAAACGGGGGCTTTCTGTTTTTCCGCAAGATACAACGGATTAGCGCCTTCGTTGAAAATGCCGTCGGTAAAAAGCACTACTGCGCCAATATTTCTATTTGTGTAATAATTATTTAACTCATCAAACAAAGTAGAAAGATTGGTAGATTTTTCGCTATAATTCAATGGGGTATTTTCATCTATCAATTCGGCATTTGCACCCAATGCATAATTTACGACCTCATAATTTCTTTGTAAATGATGGATAAAGTTCTCAAAATTAGATTTAAATGTAGTAGTATAAAAAATGGAATCGGGGGTAGAAATAATAGATTCCGAATTGTCAATCCCTACAACGATAATTGGTTTTTCTGTACGTTTTACGGTTAAACGGAGCATGGGAGCCAGCAAAAGAAAGGCAATCAGCGCTACTGCAATACCTCTAAAAATGTACATTACACGCTTGGAGTTTGTATCATAAGCGATATTTTTATTTTTGTAATAGAGTAGAAATGAGTAGCCTCCACCCAAAAGGATGCAAAGTAATACAAACCACAAAGAATATTCTGTAAGAAAGGACATGTCCTAAAATATTAAGCCGCAAAAGTAGAAGTTTTTTTCCTAACTTCGTCGCTCAACATTATTATACAAGATAACTTATTTATTGATACATTATTAGCTCCTCATTCAATCTTGATTTGGGTACACAGGAGGCTGTCTCAAAAGCACAAAAAACAGTAATTTATTCTTTTAGTTATATTTTTTATTGCTATTATTTTTTTTTCTACTATTTTCGCACGTTGTTATTAAAATCTTATGACAAAAGATATCATTTCCCAAATCACTGAATCAGAATATCAATACGGTTTTGTATCCAAAATTGATATAGAAGAGTTTCCGAAAGGGCTGAACGAAGATATTGTTCGATTAATCTCAAAACGCAAAAAAGAGCCGGAGTGGTTACTTGAGTTTCGCCTAAAAGCATTTGCAAAGTGGCAAACGATGGAAGAGCCTTGTTGGGCGCACCTCACTTATCAAAAACCAAACTATCAGGAAATTACATATCTTGCCATTCCTAAAAAGAAAAATGTGGAGACTACCAATGGAGAGATTGATGCCGAACTGATAGATACTTTTAACAAATTAGGAATTTCATTAGATGAGGAACAGAAATTTTCGGAAGTGGCAGTAGATGCCGTAATAGATTCAGTATCAGTAAAAACTACTTTTTCAGAGCAGTTGGAAAAAGAGGGGATTATCTTTTGTTCATTCGGAGAAGCCGTGCATAAATGTCCGGAATTAGTAAAAACCTATTTAGGCTCTGTTGTACCGATAGGCGATAATTTTTTCGCTGCGTTAAATTCGGCAGTTTTCAGCGAAGGCTCTTTCTGTTACATTCCCAAAGGAGTGCGCTGCCCTATGGAACTTTCTACTTATTTCAGAATCAACGCTGCCGGAACAGGACAGTTCGAGCGCACACTCCTCATTGCCGATGAGGGTGCGTATGTGAGTTACATGGAGGGATGTACCGCCCCGCAGCGAGACGAAAACCAATTGCATGCTGCTGTAGTAGAGATTGTTGCTCTAAAAGATGCAGAGGTGAAATATTCTACCGTACAAAACTGGTATCCTGGTGATAAAAACGGAAACGGCGGGATTTACAACTTCGTTACGAAACGTGGGATTTGTAAAGGCGCTCACGCTAAGATCTCTTGGACACAAGTGGAAACAGGCTCTGCTGTTACCTGGAAATATCCAAGTTGTGTGTTGCAAGGCGACAACTCATCAGGTGAATTTTACTCAGTGGCGCTAACTAACAATTATCAACAGGCAGATACCGGCACTAAAATGATTCACTTGGGAAAAAATACGCACAGTTTGATTGTTTCAAAAGGAATTTCAGCCGGAAGAAGCCAAAATAGCTACAGAGGATTAGTTCATGTAGCAAAGAGAGCCGAAAATGCCCGCAATTTCTCCCAATGCGATTCGTTGCTCATGGGCGATAAATGCGGCGCACACACATGGCCCAACATAGATTGCCACAACAAAAGCGCTGTGTTAGAACATGAAGCCACTACTTCCAAAATCTCCGATGAGCAACTTTTTTACTGCCAACAACGCGGTATGGGAAAAGAATCTGCCATTGGCTTGATTGTGAATGGATATGCAAAAGATGTGCTTAATAAACTTCCCATGGAATTTGCGGCTGAAGCGCAAAAACTGTTAGAAGTGAGTTTAGAGGGAAGTGTGGGGTAAGGAGTTTAAAATTTACTCCTTTTTAGTGTGTTTATGAAAATTAAATTTTTTTTTTTACGAAAAAAATAAATAAATAAAATATTTGTATCTATAATTGTATAATTTTGCATTGTTTTTTGAAAAAAACACTAAAATAGTGCATAAGTTAATTTCTTGCTATGCAAAAAAGACATATAGATCGGCAACAATATTTTAATGAGCAGTATGAAAGTACGAAGAAATTTATATTGCCCTACATTCTGAAGGAGGTTAATAACGGTAATTTATTCAACAACAAGGAAATTCGTGTACTTGAAATCGGTTGCGGGGAAGGAGGCAACCTCCTTCCTTTTCTTGAAGCAGGATGCGAATGTTGTGGGGTTGAAATATCTGCAATTAGCTATAATAATGCTTTAAAATTTTACGAAGATAATCCTTTAAAATCTAATTTACAACTCATTAATAAAAATATTTTTGATACAACTTCGGATGAAACAGGCGGCGTTTTTGATATTGTTGTTTTGCGAGATGTTATTGAACATATTCCTGATCAGGAACTATTTCTGAGACATCTCAAAAATTTTGTCTCACAAGATGGAATCCTGTTTATTGCCTTTCCACCCTGGCGAATGCCCTTTGGCGGACACCAACAGATTATCAAAAAAAAGTGGGTAAGTATTATTCCCTACATACATATTTCTCCAAAACCGATCTATACTTTAATATTGAAATGCCTACGGATACCTAAAAATGAGATTAACGGGCTGCTAAATATCGCAAGTACAGGAATCAGCATCAAGCGATTCAAAAAAATAATACAAAAAGAAGATTACTTGGTCATTAAAAAGACACATTGGTTAATCAATCCCAACTATCAAATCAAATTTGGGCTAAAGCCACGCAAGGCGTATAGATTTTTTCAAATTCCTTATTTACAGGATTTCTACACAACGGCAGTGTATTATTTACTTAGACAAAAGATTGAAAAGATTCGAGCGAAAGAATAAACTTTGAACATTAAGTTTATATATTATACTATATTAATCAATTATCTTTAATTTCTTCATCACATACTCTTTATCCGCCTGATAGGTAACCCCAAACCACACCGCATCGCAATCAATAATTTTTATGGTTGCTAAACGGTTGGTAACAAAATAATTGATGGCTGTAGGGATAGGAAACTCCGACTTGGGATTTTGGTTGTTCTCTTTCAAAAAATCTATAAAAAGAGTGTTTAAAAAAGTGAAGAAGTAGGGTGTAAAACCCCAGAAATTCATGGAAACAGGCTCCTCTCCGGTAAGTACTACCCTACCCTTTTCATCTGTATTGAAAATCTGTTCTCCCTCTTTTTGAATTTTCGTCATTTCGGTAATAGAGACTAACTCTCTGTTTGCATTGGCTATACAAACGCCTCTTGCCACTGTGCCATACTCAGAAAGGGTGTTTTTCAACTGATAGCCAATCATAGCAAAAACCGGTTTATCATCATTATTGGGTTGTCGCAAAAAATCAGCCATTGCCACAAAGGCTTTTCGGCTATAAAAATCATCGGCATTGATTACGGCAAACGGCTCTTGAATAGCATCTTTGGCAACGAGAATAGCATGTGCTGTGCCATAAGGTTTCTCTCTCTCCGGATGTTTCTGAAATCCCGCAGGCAATAGTTCCAACTCCTGATACACACACTCACACTTTATTTTATCTCTATATTTCGATAGGATTTGAGCATCGAAACTCTCTTGCATAGATTTTCTGATTACAAAAACTACTTTGGTAAATCCTGCCGCAATGGCATCGTCAATGGAGTAATCCATTATGGTTTCCCCGTTGGGACCCAACTCGTCCAACTGTTTCAAACCGCCATAGCGGCTACCCATGCCGGCAGCTAAAATTAATAAGGTAATATCTTTCATTAGTGGTTAGTGGTTAGTTATATTCTGTCTAAAACTTTGGAAATTAATAGATCCATTTGTTGTTGATAATCTTTTAAAAACTGATGGGTAACACGGTTTGCGATTGCCAAACAGACGGTCAAAGTTCTGTGTCCAAGCAAATTTCCCAAACCGTAAATGGCAGAACACTCCATCTCCAAATTGGTTATTTTATGATTTTTATAATCAAATTCTTCTATTTTTTTATTGAGCATAGGGAATGCTAACGGAGCGCGCACATATCTTCCTTGTGGACCAAAAAAACCGGGTGCGCTTGCCGTAATCCCCTGCACCATAT
Organism: Bacteroidales bacterium; assembly: GCA_031286285.1. GTDB lineage: Bacteria > Bacteroidota > Bacteroidia > Bacteroidales > WCHB1-69 > WRNX01. The sequence goes on from JAITUN010000168.1 coordinate 9,209, forward strand.
CGAAAGCAATGGTATCTAAGAGCATTTTGTCCGCAGAATAGCAATAGGGGTAAGGCAGTCGCTCTCCCCAGCCGGTAAATTTTACAAAGTGCGCTACAAAATCTTCATATTCACTTGAGTCGTGTTCATAAAACTGTAATAAGCCATCAAATCCAAACCCATGCTTTGCAGCAATACAAGAACCTGCCGGAATATCTTTTTGAATGGAACCACAAGTCCCGATTCGCACCATGGATAGTATTTTATGTTCGGTTTTGCGTTCCATTTTACATAAATCAACATTAGCCAATGCATCCAATTCTGTCAACACAATGTCAATATTGTCGGTTCCCATTCCGGTAGAGATTACCGAAATTCTTTTGTTTTTGTACCAACCTGTGTGTGTGGTCAGTTCTCTATGAGAATGTTTAAAATCAACGGACTCAAACTTGTCTGAGATTTTTTCAACGCGCCCGGGATCGCCGACTAAAATAATCTTATCTGAAAGATTTTCAGGATGAATGCCGATGTGATAGATGGCACCGTTGGGTTGTAGAGGTAACTCGGAAGATGGAATTTTCATATCGTAAAAAAATTTTGCAAAAATAATATATTTTCGCCGCCTCAATACGGCGGGGTAGCTCAGATGGTTAGAGCGTCGGATTCATAACCCGGAGGTCACGAGTTCAACTCTCGTTCCCGCCACAATAAAAACAGGAATCAGAATAGAGCTTCACATCTTTAAATCTTTAGATTAGCAGAAACCGTTCTGCTTCCATTGCTGCTTTACACCCTGATGCAGCAGCAGTACACGCTTGTCTGTAATAGGGGTCTTGCACATCTCCGGCAGCAAAAACTCCTGGCACATTTGTTAAAGGCCGCGCACCATGAGTTTTAATATAGCCCGATTCATCCAATTCAAGTTGTCCCACAAACAGATCGGTTACGGGGGTTACACCGATAGCCACAAAAATACCGTCTAAAGCAATATCTGTAACAACTTCTGTTTTTTTATTCTGAATACGCAAACCCGTTACTTTTCTTGAAAACCCCTGACGTTCTCCTAAAATTTCAATAGGAATTGCATCAAAAACCGGTTCAATATTGGGAGTATTAAATATTCTGTCTTGCATAGCTTTAGAGGCACGAAATTGGTCGCGGCGATGCACTAAATACACTTTTTCTGCAATTTTTGAAAGATAATGCGCTTCTTCCAATGCAGTATCGCCTCCACCAATTACGGCAACTGTTTTTCCTTTAAAGAAAGCACCATCGCAGGTAGCGCAAGTAGAAACCCCAAAACCACGATATTGTGCTTCGCTCTCCAATCCTAACCAACGCGCGGTCGCACCGGTAGCAGCAATAACAGTTTCTGCAAATAATTCTTTCTCATAATCTACAACCAAACGAAACGGACGTTTGGAAAAATCCACTTCCGTAATTTCGCCGGCACGAATTTCTGCGCCCATTCTCATGGCTTGTTTTCTAATATCCTCAACAATAACCGATCCCGATTCTCCTTCGGGGTAGCCGGGGAAATTTTCTACTTCGGAAGTGATGGTTAATTGTCCTCCGGGTTGCACCCCTTCGTAAATTACCGGAGCTAATCCGGCACGCGAAGCATAGATTCCTGCGGTGTAACCTGCCGGACCACCACCGATAATCAAACATGTAATTTTTTCTGACATAAATGTTTATAAATTTTGAATTTTGAATTTTGAATTTTGAACTTAGGAATTACAAAAATATTATTTTTGCTGAAACTTTTTCTAATGCAAAAACACTCATTAACCCAACAGCAACAACTCAAACAAACCGCAGCACAAACCGTGCAACTTATGCGTTTGGTGGAACTTTCAACTACAAACTTAGAGCAGGAAATTTTAAGAGAAGTAGAAGAAAATCCGGCATTAGAAATTGAACACGACGCTGAAATGCAAGAAGAAGAAAACGTAGAGCCGGAAAATAATACACTTGATGATCTCAGCGATTATTTTGATGAAGATGAATATGACAGCTATGGCGACTATCGGCTTCAAGAGAGCAACCGCTCAAAAGATGAACACTATTATTTTCCCACCGCTACTTACAATAATTCTTTTCAAGAAAACCTACTACACCAACTTCAAGAGTATGAACTTTCTGAAAAAGATACGTTAATTGCAGAATATCTTATTGGTTGTATAGATGAAACCGGATATTTGTTAGTGGACACTCAAAACATTGTAATGGATTTTTTACTCTCTTACAATATGCAGATTGAAAATGAAGAAGTTGAAAATATTCTAAAAACTGTAATTCAGCAATTTGAACCTGTAGGAATGGGCGCAAGGAATTTGCAGGAATCTTTAACTTTACAACTGGATGTGAAAGACAAAACTCCTACAATAGAATTAGCAAAAAAAATTCTTAACGAACATTTTGATCTTTTTTCAAAGAAACAGTATGATAAGTTACAGTCTGTGCTTCATATCCATAACGATACATTAAAAAATGCCATTAATGAGATTCTCAAACTCAATCCCTACCCTATTTTCTCTTCAGGTGTGCCGGACAGAGCTACACAGATTACCCCCGATTTTATCATCACTATTGAAGAAGGAAAACTTGTTTTGAATTTAAACAACTATCATATTCCTAAATTAAAAGTAAATCAAGAGTTTAAAAACCAATTTTCGTTTTATAATTCTCGTCTGAGCAAAGAAAAACAATTAGAAGCAGAGCAATTTATCAAAGAGAATGTGGCACAGGCGAAAAGTTTTATTGGCAGCTTAAATTTGAGAGAATTAGTACTTTTCGATACGATGTACGCCATTATGGACAAACAACGTGCCTACTTTCTATCGGGTAACGATAAGGATTTGAAACCCATGATTCTAAAAGATATTGCCACAAGGGTAAATTTAGATATTTCCACCGTTTCAAGAGTTTCAAACAGTAAATATGTGCAAACGCCGTTTGGAACCATCTCATTAAAACATCTGTTTTCAGAATCTATCGGCAATGAGGATGTTTCGTCTAAAGAGGTGAAATCTATTATTACAGAACTCATTGAAAATGAGAATAAGAAAAAGCCATTACCCGACGAAATATTGTGTGCAAAACTCAAAGAAAAAGGCTATGAGATAGCCCGCCGTACCGTAGCCAAATACCGCGAACAACTCAATTTTCCGGTAGCGAGGCTGAGGAAAGAGATTTAGAGTTCTCGCTTCGCTCGAAATGACAGTTTTATGTTTAAAGTTGAATACCTTTAAATTCAAAATTCAAAATTTTAGTATCCTTGCGCCCGGAGTTCAAACTGCTTGTTATCGTTGGTAATAATGTTTCTTCCGGCTGATTCTGCGGTCATATAGCCAATCACACTCACTTCTTTCATCTCTTTAATTTTATCGTAATCATCTTGTTTAATGGTAAACAGCAATTCATAATCTTCGCCGCCATTCAAAGCAATGGTGGTGGCAACAATGCCCAACTCTTTCAATTTATCGAAAGTGAGGATATCAATAGGTAGTTTTTCTTCAAAAATAGTGCATCCCAATTTTGAGGCATTACAAAGTTGTATTAAACCGGCTGCCAAACCGTTTTTTAGGGCAATCATAGAAGTGGGTTGGAGGAAATTATTATTTGTTTCAACAGCTATCCACATTGGCGGTTCCGGTTTCAAGTATCTTTCCAACAGATAGTCAACACCAACGAAATCGGGTTGTTGGGAGGGGTCGGCTTGGAAAACTTTGTTCTCTCTTTCTAATAAGATAAGACCTGTGTAGGCGCTGCCCAGATCGCCGGTAACGCAAATCAGTTCGTTCTCTTTGGCTCCGCTTTTGCTCACTGCCCGCTCCGGTTTTATGTCGCCGGTCATACTTGCAGCAATGATGAGCCCCGTTGCACTTGGCTTAAAATCTAAACCCACAATCTTAATATTGTACTTTGTACAGCAAAAAGTAATTCCGCTCATCAGTTCATCAATAGCTTCTTCGGTAAAACGATTAGAGAGCGCCAAGTCAATTCTCACCTGAGCGGGGGTGCCATTCATCGCCAAAATGTCGATCATTGTTGCCACAATCACTTTATATCCGAGATGTTTTAATGGGAAGTAGGCAAGGTCAAAATCTATTTGTTCTGTAAACAAACCTGAGGCAAATGCGGGAAAATTCTTATTCTCATCAATAAAAGGCACATATTTTTCAATTAGTTTGTACTTAATTACTGAGGTTATTTCATTAGATTGGGCGGTCATCATTATCTCTATTTTCAATTAATGCGCAAAAAAACATAAAATATTTATTTTTTATACAAAAATATTTTTAATTATATATTACAGATTAAAATAATTATATTTTTGCATGTTCTAATTCAAAAATTCTAAACCACCATTTATTTATTAACCAAATTTATTATTATGAAAAAAAATTTATTTATTGCGATTTGCACAGCATTCGCGCTGTGCGTATGTAATCTGAATGCTCAAGAGCTTTTAAGAAGCGCTCCCATGCAAGAGAAATCACCACAGACCTCTCTGCAACATGATGTTGACCTCTTCTCCTCATCAACAAATACCCTATTAAGAGGAGACAATTCTGATTTAATATATTCCACAGCCGCAACTTCCACTTCAGCTTTATATAAAACAACGGTTGGAGAATATGATCAATCGGGGACACAATTATCTGCTATATCCTTATCTTATCAAGCTATGCTAGAAATTGAAGGAACAATTTATGTTGTAACTTACAACTCAGGTTCCGGCGCTAATACATTTGGCACGCTTAATGCCGAGACAGGAGTTTTTACCCAAATTGCTTCCGGAGGAAGTGTGCCGGATGCTATAAGTATGGCATATAATCCCATTGATGGGCAAGTGTATTGCACACAATTTCAAGCAGCATTTGGAAAAATTAACCTTACCAACGGCGCCTTTACTTCCATAGCGTCAAAGTCAGATGTTATTTATATTGCTATTGATGACGCCGGTGTATGCTATGCCTTAACTGTTTCGCCGTCAGGTTCCACTTTTGGAACGATGAATTTGACTAACGGTCAAATTGCCCAAATTTCTACTTATGGCGCTGCAAATTATATTCAAGATATTGGAATAGATTTTGAAACCGATATTTTGTATCATGCCTATCGCGATGGAGGTACCGGACCAACAAAATGGCGCACAATTAATAAAACGTCGGGGGTTCCAACAGACATAGGAAACTTCCCTGCGGGAAGGAGTGTTGAGTCTTTCGTTATTCTGGGAGGCGGCGAACCCAGCAATGACTGCCCTGCCGTTACCAATGTAAATGCAATTCAGTTTGAAGGAACTATGGCTAAGATTACCTGGACAGAACCTGCAGATGTTACTGGCTTGGAACAGTATAAAATCTATGACGAAACAGTGCTATTGAACATTGTATTACCAGGGGTAACCTCTTATGTTACTAACGGATACAATTTTACTCCGGGTACCCATACGGTTAGTGTTGAAGCAATTTACGATGACGAATGTACGCCCGTAAAAGTTGATGCAACTTTTACTATTAAAACCTGCGGGGATTTTATAGAAAATGTTGATGTTGTTTATGATAACGACTGCATAGCAACTGTTACCTGGGATCCGGTTGAAGGAAAAGGAAACCGTAGCGTGCTTTTTAATGGCGGACCCATGATTACCCATCCCGGTGGCGGCGCAGGCGGAAAAGATGCCAGCGCTTTTACTGTGACCGGACAAAATATTGTTGGATCTAATGCAAGTCAAAGCTCCGGTTTTTCCATAGCAGATGATTTCGTTCTTGCCTCAACATCAACCATTGAAACCATGGATTTCTTTTGCTATCAAACAAATTCCGGAACTACGCCTACCATTACCGGTGTATATGTTCAGATTTGGGATGGCGCGCCCAATGCAGGAGGAACTGTGATATGGGGTAACTTAACCACTAATATAATGGATGGAGTTGTATTTTCTGATATTTATAGAGTTACTAATAATATTTCAGATGTCGCCAGACCTCTTTTTAAAGTAACGGCAAATATTGGCAACTATGAGTTGGAAGCCGGCACCTATTGGGTAGAGGTTTCCTTTACAGGCGGTGGCACCCCACTTACCGGTCCATGGGCTAATCCTGTTGAAATTGTAGGATCGCCTCATACAGGCAACGGGTTGCAAAAAACAAGCACCGGTTGGCAGATATGGAACGATTGGGGCGGTACCCCACCGGCAGGAACGCAAGAACCATACGCTTTACCATTTGTTATTTATGGTGTAGGCGACGAACCTACTGCACCCAAATACAACGTATATATGGGCGATGAATTGGTAGCCGCAGGAATTGAAGAAACCACCTATACCCATCCCGACCCTGCCGAACCGGGAGAATCTACTGAATGGCGCGTTACTCAAGCTTGCTTGGGTGGGGGCGAATCGGATGCCGGATACAAATTGGGAATCTGCGACGACAATATACCTCCTTGCGAACCCGCATTAGACGTTCGCGCAGAATATAACCCGGAAAATAAAGAAATAAATGTGGATTGGATTGGACCCGCTTTATTAATACCCACAAAGTATGAAATTTACAGAGATAACGTAAAAGTTGGCGAATCTACTTACGCCATGTTTGATGACGATGTTTCAGAATTAGACCCCGGTGAATATAAGTTTGAATATTGTGTTCTTCCCATTTATGCCGACGGAGATTGTGAAGGAGACGTTGAAGAAGCATGTATAGAGTATAGCTTCACGATTGTTGGTATTAAAGTATTTACTAACAATATTTCTATTCTTCCCAACCCTGCTTACGACCATATCACGATTACCGCAAAAGCTAATTTCCATACCGTTGAAATAGTTAGTTTCTTAGGACAAACTCTTTTCTCACAATCAAATGATAAAAACGATGTTACACTTGATATCTCTCATTTATCCAATGGCGTATATTTTGTGCGCATCCTTTCTGATAAAGGAACAAGCGTTCAAAAGTTTGTGAAAAAATAATTTATCAATACCGAGTTAAATCAACAAAAAGGCTCTCTGAAAATGGGAGCCTTTTTTTATTGAACCCTGAAATAGAGCCGAAATTTGGTTAAGAAAAAATTTACCAAATTATCTGCTAATAGAAAAAAAAATATATTTTTGCACGCTAATTAAAAAAACAAAAAAAACATTCTTTTTATTTATTAACCTAATTTATTTATTATGAAAAAAAGTTTACTTAAAACGATTTGCATAGCGCTCGTAGCGGTGCTGTGCATTGGGAGCCTAAACGCTCAAATGGCAAGGACTTCGAATGGCTTGATTAAAAAAACTGAAAACACAAACCCATTCCAACAACTTGCAGCACAAGAACATTACAAGGTGGTAGTACCCACTACTCCTGCACCTAAAGGCATGATTAATGTTACATTAAATGTGCCTACTGATGTTTGGGGATACGGTGAGGGATACCAATTGTTGTTAGATCAAACTGCAACACAGTATGGACAAGCAATTCCGGCAGAAGGACCATTCTGCGCTTGTAACGCTATTAATCCCAATGCGTATAACGTGTTCAGTCACACAATTCCACCGGGTGCTGTGCCTGCATGTCAACCAGCATCTGCCAACCCTGGTAATTGGGTTTTTATGAACAGTGTTACCATCCAAATTCCAGCCGGAACTTACGACTGGTGTGTTGTAAATCCTGAAACAGGTAACCAACTTTGGATTGTCGGCGTTAATGGAAGATACGATAATTACGTTTTTCAAGATGGTAAAAAATACATGTTTACAATCTCAGGTGATGGTTATACTGAAGATATTTGCACTATTACTATTGAAGATGACGGAACACCTGACCCCGATTGCGACCCCGCTACGAACTTAGCCGTTACATACGCCGAAGATTGTAGCAAAGCTACTTTAACCTGGGATGAACCCGCAAAAAGTAGAGGTACTATATTGTGGGATAATACCAATATTGATGTTACTACCAGTGGACTACTTTCTCAATATTGGTCTGGTAATGACAATTGGATTTTCACTGCTGATGATTTTGTTGCAGATGGTCCATGGATCATTGAAAAAATATATTCTCAAGGATTTAGTAATGCACCGGCAGTTCTGCCAACCAATTTTATGATTGTAATTTATGAAAATGGAACAGATAATAAACCCGGTGCAGAGATTTATAAAAGCGCTAGCATACCTGTAACTAATGGTGGAGAACCGGAAATAACTCTTCCAACTCCTTTCCAATTGCCGGCTGCCGGAACATATTGGATTACAATAGCCGGAGTTTATAATGCATCTGTTTCCACTAATGCTGAAATAACGAATTACCGTTGGAACATATATTATGGAACTATAGCAAAAGGATATGAGCAACATTTATACGATAAATTGGCATTGATTGCACCAACGCCCGCAGCATGGTTTTCAGTTACTTCATTAGGAGTTCCTGCTGCAAAATCCATGTACTTCAAAATTGAAGGCACAAACGATGGCCCTGGTCCCAGTGATTTAGCATTTAACATTTACCGTGACGGTGAACTTATTGAAGAAAATCTTAATGCAATTACTTACGAAGACACCGATTTTGATCCTGCCGTTGGACACACATGGAGCGTTAAAGTTGTTTGTGAAGAAGGCGGAGAATCTGATGCTATTAGCGTTACTGAAGAAGCTTGTGAAGAAGAAGGCGATTGCGACCCCGCAACAAACTTAACCGTTGAATATGATGGCTGTACTAAAGCCGAATTGAATTGGGAGCCTCCTACAAAAAGCCCCGTATATAAACCTACTTATATTTTTAATGAACCATCTGAATCTACTGTTGAACCTCAAGCAAGAGCTGCTGCCACAACCCATACTGTACCCACTACCCATCAAGATATTTTTAGCGCTTCCACTATGAAAGGTGGAAATGTACTGAGAGGCGATTTCTATGAAGACGTTGAAGACCACCCCGATTTTGTTATCAATTCTACAGTAAACGGCTGGAGCTACATTGATGGTGATATGAGCCCCACTTACGCTTTTCAAAGTGTCGATTTCCCGAATGACTATGAACCGATGGCATATATTGTATTTAATCCTTCACTTACTACTCCACCTATGACTGATGCCGGTATTCAACCTCATGGAGGCAGTAAATATTTTGCAAGTTTTGCAGCCGTTATGCCTGCCGATGGAGGAAGTGGACCAAATAATGACTGGATTATTAGTCCTGAATTGGTTGAACCTTCACACATTTCATTCTGGGCAAAATCTTATACTGCACAATATGGACAAGAAAGAATGAAAGTGGGTTATTCTACCACAGGAACAGCTCAAAGTGATTTTACAATAGTATCCCCTGGCGCCTATGTTTCAGTACCTGCAACCGCTTGGACAAAGTATGATTATGATATTCCTTCTAATGCTAAATATATTGCAATTAATTGTGTATCAGCTGATGCATTTGTTTTTATGCTTGATGATATTACCATTACAACTTCCGGAGCTGAACCCGTTAAGTATAATATCTACAGAGATGATATTATTGTTAAAGCCAATCATACTTCAACATCATATACCGATACAGGGTTCGATCCTACCCAAGAACACACCTGGGCAGTTAGAGTGGTTTGTGAAGAAGGTGGATTATCAGCGCCTGTAAGCAAAAAATTGGATCCTTGCAGCAACGATGAATGTCTCCCCGCAACGATTACACAAGTTACCCTTACCGGTGCTAATAGTTTATTTGTTGAATGGACATATCCTGTTGCTAAAGGAGAAGTAACGATTACTCAAAGTTATGCTCCCGGAACCGGCGTTATTGGCTCAAGCGGCCAGCTCAGTTTTGGCGTTTATAATCGCTTTAGACCTGAAGATTTAGTTGCTGTTAATGGAGGCGAACTCAACAAGTTTGTATTTATTCCCGGTATGGGTAGTGATCAAGGCGGAGAGCCTCACCACAATTATACTATAAGAATCTATCAAGGTGGTTCATGGAGCGCAACTCCATCAGAACGTAATCCGGGAACATTAATCTTTTCTCAACCTTTAAATAATGCTGATTTAGATTTTGAAACCGGAATGGATAATATTATTATGCTTACTACACCTATTATTATTGATGCTTCAAAAGAACTTTGGATTGGCTATTTTTGCCAGGCAACCTCTCCCGGAGGATATCCGGCATTAACTGATGTGGGACCAAGAAAGAGCGGTCTCGGAGATGTTATGAATTATCAAGGTTGGACCACTCTTTATGATGTATTGTCTGATTCTCCTTACAATTGGTATATGCAGGGCAAAGTTCAATTTACTCCTTCAACTGTAGATATTTACCGAAACGACGTAGTTATTAAGCCGGCTTATGAAGGGACTTCATATACTGATACACAACTTCCTGTAGGAGAATATTGCTACTCTTTAGTAGTGAATTGCCCAACAGGGTCAACATCAGAAAAATGTGAGGAAAAATGTGAAATTGTTCCTGATAATATCAACGAAAATATTAAAGCTGCATTCTCCATCGTTCCTAACCCGGCAACTAACAATATCACCATTACTTCAGGAACCAATTTCCATACTATTGAAGTGGTTAGTTTCTTAGGACAAACCGTTCTTTCACAACCTAATGTTGGAAATACAACTAAATTAGACGTTTCTACCTTAACTAACGGCGTTTATTTTGTTCGTATCATTTCCGATAATGGCGCAAATGTTCAAAAATTTGTGAAACAATAATAACTTATTTCAAATGAATACAAAAGGCTCTCTAATAAGGGAGCCTTTTTTTTATTCCTTACTAAAAACCATTTGTTATATAAATATATATTTTTGCGCGTTTTTAGAAAAATCTACAATCACAATAATATTTAACTAAACCATATATTATGAATAAAACAACTTTTCTGCTTTTATTTGCTTTCATTTGTATCTTAAGTAGCAATTTTTTGAACGCACAAAATCTTTTCCGCAAAAATCAAAAAATAGCAGATGTAATCATTTCTACCCCTCTACCCATCCCCTACGAGCCACAGAGGGAGAATCAAATTTTATCCTATATTAATGGTCCATTAGCAATTTTGCCCGGTAGCCCTGTTACTTCAAATAATTACTATTATATGAGTGGTTGTATCGACTTTACTGCCGCGCAAATGACCAATTATGTCGGTGGAAAGTTGTTTCAGGTAAAGGTAGCAATCCCTCCGCAAGAATTTATATCAACCTGCATGAATTGCAAAATTTGGATAAAAGATTCATTGAACGGCGCCGTTCGGTATAGCCAAGATTATCCCTCACTCACTTATGGTGCTTACAATGATTTTATTCTTAATACCGAACAGACGATTATCCAAGGCAAGTTCGTAATTGGTTATACATTAACTATCTTTGCTACAAGTGATATTATACGTCCGTTTTGGTGTTCAGATACTGATGACCCTTATCAACAAGGCGGTTTTAATTACCTCATGTCGCAATTAGAAAACTCTTTTGGCTTTGGAGCAAATTTTTTACAATATAATAGTTATGGAAATTTGGGAATCATTGGATATGTTAGAGATGTAACACCTCATGATTGCGATCTCGTTGCTATGAACGTAACATCAAGTGCATGGCCCAAAATAAAAGAACTTAATTACCCCTATACACTCTTCGTAAAAAATGACGGCGAACTGCCACAAAACAATTATACGGTACAACTCATTGACCATAATGAAAATATTTTGGCAGCACAAACGATTACAACTACATTAGAACCAAAAGCTACAACTAATTTTGCATTATATCACAATGCCCCCGTAAGTGGTGAAATAAAAGTAAGAGGAAAGGTTATTGTTGCAGGAGACGAAGTGCCGGAAAACAATATTACCGCCCCTGTTACCTTTAGAATCTACCCCATGCCTCCAATGGCATACTGCAATTATGGAGAATTAACAGAAATTGGAGACGGCTCGGCTGTCTATAGCGCGGCAATTTGCTATCCAACAGATAGTATGGCAAACTATGCAGGACACAAATTAACTGCCATTGAATTAGGAATCAGTGACAACCCATCCCTCTTAATCAATTGTTCTGTGTGGATTCGAAATTCATTATCGGGAAGTAATCTATATTCTCAACCTTTTATGCCCACAACTGGTTGGAATACAATAGAGTTAAATACTCCTTATTTATTACAAAATACAAATACTTATATTGGATATACAGTAGAAACAACCGATTTTGTATATCCCATCGGTTACACTGAAAATACACCCATCGTTCCTAACGGTGGACACATCGCTTTTGATGGGGTTTGGACAACATTTGCTTCTTTAAGTATTCCCGGAAATGTTGCAATCATCGGTACAGTAGATTTTAACATTCCGGTATGTAATCCGGCTACTAATTTAACAGTTACATATAACTCTAATTGCAATGCAATCCTCTCCTGGACAGACCCTGATAATGTTCATAATTATAACATAATCAGAGATGGATTGCCAATAGCATCTAATATAACTACTACTTCCTATACCGATGCCGATTTTAATATTTTTGTTGACCATACCTGGTCGGTAAGAGTGGTTTGCCAAGATATTATGTCAGATCCCATATATGAAAGTTTACCTGCATGCAGTTGTTATCCTCCCTCAGGACTGGATGTTGTCTATATTGAAGATTGCAAAGCATTACTAACCTGGGATATTACAAAAGATGGAAGAGAGTACAATATATATAGAGATGATGCCCTTATTAAATCTAATTTATCTGCAAATACTTATACTGATATGGGATTTAATACTTTTGCAGAGCATAAATGGTCGGTAAGAGTGGTTTGCAGCGAAACAAACATCTCAGACCCCATCCATAAAACACTACCTGCTTGTAGTTGCTATCCACCCACCGGATTTGATGTTAACATTACAGAAGATTGTAAAGCATTATTATCTTGGAATTCTCTTGGAAGCGATATCGAATTTAATATTTACAGAGATAATATTCTTTTAGAAAGTAATTTTATGGGAACATCGTATATTGATGAAGATTTTGACCCCACAGATGTGCATACATGGATAATTAGAACCATCTGTTTTGGTGGTAGTGAATCTATCCCTGAAAGTGTAACAAGAGACGCATGTATTGTGATTTGTAACCCTGCCACCAGTTTGGAAGTTATCTATACTACTGATTGCGAAGCAGTACTTACATGGGAGGACGCTGATAATGTTAATCATTACAACATATATAGAGATTACAATTTAATAACATCTGTGGAAAACACAACTACTTATACCGATACCGATTTTGATGCTGAAATGGAACATAAATGGGCGGTAAGAGTAGTTTGCTCTGATGGCGGTCTCTCTCCCTCAATTGAAAAAACAATGGATGCATGTATCGTTATTTGTGAACCTGCAACAGATTTAACAGTTGAATTTCCAATAGATTGCTTTACTGCAGAATTAGAATGGAAAGCCACAGCTCCTGAACAACTCTATAACATATACAGAAATGATGTTCTTATCAAAACAAAGCACGAAGAGACCTCGTTTACAGATACAAATCTTGATGAAGGAAAGGATTATATTTGGAAAGTGACTGTCTTTTGCGAACCAGACAAGGAATCTGAACCTGTGTCGGCTTCTAAAAGATGTGTTGGTATCCATGAAAATGTAAAAACAACGTTCACGATTATCCCCAATCCTGCAACAAATAACATTACTGTTACTGCAGAAACTAATTTTCATACTATTGAAATACTCAATTTTCTAGGGCAAACAATAATTTCACAAGTAAATAATATTAATTCTGTAAAATTAGATATTTCACGTTTATCGAAAGGGATTTATTTTGTTCGTATTATTTCTGATTATGGAGTAAGTATTCAGAAATTTGTAAAGCAATAACTATGCATATATCAGGAATACAACAAATTGGAATAGGAACGACAGACCTCTACGAATCGTGGAAATGGTATGCAGAATTTTTTGGAACCAACATCCGTATTTTAGAAGATAATACTGTAGCGGAACGAATGCTTCGCTATACCGGAAATTCTCCTCAAAAACGCCATGCTGCCATAACGATCAATATGCAGGGCGGATCCGGCTTCGAAATATGGCAATACTCCGAAAGAGAACCAAAAAAGATTGAGTTTGAAATCCAAATCGGCGACCTCGGCATCTATTGCGCAAAAGTGAAAAGTAGAAATGTGAAACTGTTTCACAAGGAGGTCTCTAAAAAATATGCAAATATAAGTCCCATCTTTTATACTCCGGATAATTTACCTACATTATATATATATGATCCTTTTGGAAACTATTTTCAAGTGGTGGAAGATTCCTCTCTTTTTTCCGACTGCAAACGCAATAATGGAGGTGGCATCGGGGCGCAAATCGGCGTGAGCAATATTGAAAAAGCGTTAACCCTGTATCGCGATGTTTTAGGATATGATACCCTTGTGTATGATAAAACAGGTGTCTTTGAAGATTTTGTATTTATGCACGGCGGAGAACAAAAATATCGCCGCGTGCTGCTCAAACATTCTGAGAAAAGAGAAGGCGCTTTTTCTGAGTTGTTTGGACCAAGCCTAATAGAATTAGTAGTAGCATTGGAAAGAGAACCAAAAAAAATCTATGAGGGAAGATACTGGGGGGATCCGGGATTTATTCATCTCTGTTTTGATATTACTAACATGAAAGCATTTAAGCAGTTGTGTGAAGAAAAAGGATTTCCATTTACAGTGGATAGTTGCCCTACCGGTGAAACTTTCGATATGGGAGATGCCGCCGGACATTTCACATATGTGGAAGACCCTGACGGAACCCTCATTGAGTTTGTAGAAACCCACAAAATTCCCATCCTCAAAAAGTTAAATCTCTATATTAATCTTAAAAAAAGAGATCAAACCAAACCACTCCCAAAAATAATGCTGAAAGCACTTGGACTTAATAAAGTGAAATTTTAATTACTCACTACTCAATTCTCAATTGCAAATACTCCCAAGTAAACCCTTTCCTTTGCTTCACAATCTCCTCCGGTGTGCCGGTGGCAATGATTTCACCGCCGAAGCGACCGCCCTCCGGTCCCATATCAATAATATGGTCTGCCATTTTAATCACTTCCATATTGTGTTCAATCACTAATACGGTATTTCCTTTGTTCACAAAACGGTTAAGCAGATCCATCAGAATGGCGATATCTTGAAAATGCAAGCCGGTGGTGGGTTCATCCAAGATGTAAAACGTAGTTCCTGTATCTTTTTTTGATAGTTCGGCGGCTAACTTTACACGTTGCGCCTCGCCTCCGGAAAGCGTAGTGGAGGGTTGCCCCAAACGGATATAGCCCAGTCCCACCTCCACGAGCGTTCTCAATTTCTGCACAATAAACGGAATCCCTTCAAAAAATGGGAGCGCGGTATCAATATCCATCTCCAACACATCGTTGATTGACTTGCCTTTGTAGCGAATTTCAAGTGTTTCGGGGTTGTAACGTTTGCCGTTGCATGTATCGCAGGTAACATAAACATCGGGGAGGAAGTTCATCTCTATCGCTTTCACTCCGGCGCCGCCACACTCTTCGCAACGTCCGCTAGGAACGTTAAAGGAGAAACGACCGGGCTTGTAGCCACGAATTTTCGATTCCGGCAGTTGCGCAAACAGTTGCCGAATATCGTCAAATACCCCAATGTAAGTGGCAGGGTTAGAGCGCGGTGTTTTCCCGATAGGTTGCTGGTTAATCTCAATTACCTTGTCAATATGCTCCAAACCCACAATCTCCCCGAAAGGCAACGGCTTCTTTTCACTTTTATAAATATGATGATTTAAAATGGGATACAAGGTTTCGTTAATCAATGTGGATTTTCCGCTTCCGGAAACGCCTGTAACACAGATCAGTGTACCCAAAGGAAAATCTACGGTAATATTTTTCAGATTATTTCCTGTACAATTCATTAAGGTAATGAACTTTCCATTTCCTTCTCTTCGTGTTTTGGGAACGACAATCTGTTTTTTACCGGTTAAATACTCTGCGGTTAATGAATTGGTTTTTAGTATTTCATCGAAAGTTCCTTGTGCCACAATCTCTCCGCCGTGTTCGCCGGCAAAGGGACCCACATCCACAATAAAATCTGCTGCCCGCATCATATCTTCGTCGTGTTCAACTACAATTACCGTGTTTTCGGCATCACGCAGATGTTGCAGCGATTCTATCAGTCGGTGGTTGTCTCTTTGGTGCAGCCCAATACTCGGCTCATCCAAAATGTAGAGCACATTAACCAACTGCGAACTGATCTGCGTTGCCAACCGAATGCGTTGCGCCTCGCCGCCTGCCAACGATTTTGCAGAACGATTTAGAGAAAGGTACGAAATTCCCACATCAGTAAGAAATTGGAGGCGCATAGTGATTTCGCGCAAAATCTCGAATGCAATAATCTGTTGTTTTTCATCAAAATAACTGTTGCAAGTCGGAATCCATTCGGCAAGTTCAGAAATATCCATCATTGCCAAATCGGAGATCGCTTTGTCCCCGATTTTAAAATAGAGAGACTCTCTTTTCAATCGGGCGCCCTTGCACACCGGACACTCAATCTCATTGATAAACTGATTCATCCATTTTCTTATGGATGCCGGCGCCGAATCAAAGTCGAAATTATTAATAAAAGTAACAATCCCTTCAAAGTTCACTTTTTGCGGAGAAAGTCCTGTAAATTCAGATTTTATATAGATGGGTTCGTTGGTTCCGTATAAAATAATATCCAACACTTCATCTCCCAAATCATCAATCGGATCATTCAGAGAGAAGTTGAATTTTTCGGATAACGCATTGAGTTGTTTAAACATAGAGGATGGTTTGGCGCTCCCTATCAGGGCAATACCGCCTTCATTGATGGAGAACTTTCTATTAGGAATAATCTTCTCCAAATCCATTTCGGTAATGAACCCCAAGCCGTTGCATTTAGGGCACGCACCGTAAGGAGAGTTGAAAGAGAAAGTGTTAGGCTCCGGCTCAGGATAAGAGATCCCTGTGGTGGGGCAAATCAAATGGCGACTCAAGTTTCGGGTTTTTCCGGTAGCAATATCCAGCACCACAACTGTTCCTTTGCCGTGTTGCAGTCCCAAACGCAAACTGTTGGTTAACCGTGGCGCTGCTGATTCTTTCACTTCAAATTGGTCAATCACAATATCAATATCGTGAATTTTGTATCTATCTAACTGAAGATTAAACGAGAGAGGTACGAT
>JAITUN010000213.1 GCA_031286285.1 Bacteroidales bacterium
CCCAACATGAAAGAGATAGAAAAAAAACGCGACGAAGCGCTACAACAAATCATAGACGGCAAATACACAGAAGAATTAGAGGAAGAGTGCTACAACGACATCATAAAATACGGCATCGCGTTTTGCCGGAAGAGTTGTGAGGTGGGAGTTATGCTATGAGTAAACTCGTTGGCAGCATCAAGCAGTTGTTTGGTTGTAAGATGCGTTTGTTTTTTGGCGTTGTGGTAATTGGTGCGTTTTCTTTGGTGTTTGGCAATGCCGGTGTTTTTACCGATTCGCGTGACGGTCAAACATACCGTACAATTAGGATTGGTAATTTTACTTGGATGGCTCAAAACTTGAATTTTCAAACGGGTAATTCTTGGTGTTACGATAATAATGAGAATAATTGTCAGAAGCTTGGCCGTCTTTACGACTGGAATACAGCTATGGTAGCTTGTCCAGCGGATTGGCGTTTGCCTACTCGTGAGGATTGGAATGATTTGGTTGAGACGGCTGGCGGTAATGTAGCCGGTACGAGGCTTAAATCGAGGTCACCTGATTGGAATGGTACAGATAATTTTGGTTTTTCGGCTTGGAATGGTACAGATAACTTTGGTTTTTCGGCGTTGCCCGGTGGCCGCCGCTCTCCCAATGGCCGTTTCTTCAATGTCGGCGACTACGGCATCTGGTGGAGCGCCACGGAGCTCGGGTTCGGCATCGCGTTCGGCAGCGCGTGGTGCCGGCGCATGAGTTCATACCACGGAAGAGTGGACGAGTTCAAGTACCACGAGAGCAACGGCCTCTCTGTGCTTTGCCTCCAGGACTGAGCGTATCGGTTTGGCGCGTGTGATAATGTAAAAAATCTGACCCGGGGAAACGAGGTTTATGTTAGAAATCCAATGCGGAAAATAGCCATGCCGACGCGTTCCACATCGCGGCAGCAACAGTTGCCAATCTTGATTGTATAGTAAGCTTGAATTTTAAACATATAGTAAAACACAAAACGATACTTGAAACAGAATATATTAACGCTCGCGAGGGGTTCAAGCGAGTTTTTATCCACACTCCGGCGGAGGTCATAGATTATGAGGAAGAGCCTTGATTATTACATGGACGATCCGGATATTGCCGACGAGCCGTCGGCTCTCAAGGAAATCCACGCAATCCGTTTGAGGATTTACGACGAAACAAAAGATTTGACGTTTGAAGAACGTGCGGCATACTTCCGCAAGGGCGCCGAGCGGTTTTTTGCCCAAAGAGACGCTGTAGCGGCAATAGTGTAGCGTGTATACGCCGATATCTATTCTGCGGCCAGCAAATGTGTAACGGCCTTAGAAAAACAACAGCAATGCCATCAAATACGGTAGCATGTTTTATCGAGAGAGTTGTGAGGGTGGGGGCGTTTTGAAATTTAGCGAAAAAAATAGTATTAAGATTAATTGAGGGGGAAGGAAATGCAAGTTTATGAAATATGTGCTGATAAAAACGGAAAGAGATACAAAACTATATAAAATCTATAAAAAATGCTATGACATATATAGACGAGGGTGATAATCGTAACTTTGTTGAACACTCGCGTCATTTGCCATATTTCATATCAACGCCAGCATGTTGATGAATTATCTTATTCAAAACATCATTTTTAATATCAAGAAAAAAATCGTCTAAAACATGAATAGCGGCATATCCAGACTGAAGAGGTAAAAAATTACTTAACCTTACAGGATTCCCTGCCGAGCGAATTATTAAGTCCACTTTTTTAGAAATTACTAAATTTTCAATTCCTATTTTATTATGTCCAGCAATTATACAATTTATTTCATCAAAGGGATTGTATGCAATTAGCAAATTAACAACGATCTCAACCTTACCTTTTGATAATGATTCAATATATTCGATTTTCTTTTTTGTTGTCTCTGACAATAAATCTATGTTTCCTACACAATTTATTTTAACATCCTCATTTTCAACTAAATTTAACAACACATCACCTAAGGCTAAATCTAGCGCTTGCAACATCGAGTTAATATCTCTTTCCTCCCTTTGAAAATTTTCCAAACTTATGATATAAAAACTTACCATGTCAATATTTTTTTTACGCAAATGTTCTATAATATCACAAATTTTTTTAAAGAATTTATTGTATGCTTCTACGAGGTCTAGGTCATTTTTTTGAGCCCAACGCCTATTGCCGTCTGGGATTATTCCGATATGTTTAATATCCATGTTAAGTTCTCCTTATGATTTATAAATATCAAAAATATCATTTTCAATTGATATAAAGTCACCTATGCTTTGCGAATCATTTATTATAATATCTATTTTGTTACTTGGGGTTATGTAATGTGGTATAAAAATATTATATCTATTATTATCAATGTGAAATGGTAATATAAGATTATTATCTGTAATTAAAAGAGAGATGTCTTTTGTTTTTTCATCATATCCTCTAAAACAAATTTTTTTATCTTGTTTTTTGATGTCTTGCAGAGTGTTTTCTGCTTCACTTGCATTATATTCTTTAGTATTGGCTATATGGTTACGTGTTTTAGACAAGGAATAAAGGTGAATTAATTCCATTTCTGGAGTCATTTCAGCCATCCATTTAATTATTGCATCATAAAATTTGGTTTCAACAAAATTTCCATTTCGTGGGCCCAAAATAAGACAAGAGGTCTCTTGACATAAGATTATTCTTTTGCGTGCTTTCTTAACCATTTCTGCACCTTTTTCATATATCTGATGTCTGTCCAGATTAATATCGGCCTTTAAATTCATTTTTGTTGATTTATAGCTCAGCATCCGGGTATATAAAGCAGAGTAAAGTTCTTCGCAATTTTCAAAACAACAACTATCGTGGTCATAAATTAATTTAGATATTTCATTCATTATTTTTTGTGTTTCATCTGGTATTTTTTTATTTTCGGTTTTTAACAAGGTAATAATGTGTAAGCCTTTGTCTCTAGCAATCTCGCATTCTCGTTTTACAGACAATGAATCAAGCTTACCAACAATAAGTACAAAAATTGGGTTATCACTTTCTAATATATTTTCAAAATCAAGTTGCGTGATTCCGTGGCTTTCTGGATTTCTTATAGGAATATATCCTAAATCCTTGGCTATTTGGGCGGCAATGAACCTATAGTCTTTAAAGCTATCTTCTCTGTCGTAAACCGAACTAATGCATACCTTACCTAAATCTGTCATAATTTTTTACCTTTCTTAAATGTTTAGTGCCAACTATAATAATATTTTTTTATCACATAATATACTTAACTATCATCTAAGCCACAACCCTATGGTTTATACCACCAACAATCCCTCTCAACTTTTCAGCATACTCAATCAAAAGTTGATTAACATCCTTCATTGACGCAATCAAATCCTCATACATCTCGTATTGTGTCTGAATTTGTTGTGGAGAAATAGATTCATTTTCTTCTTTATCCAAAGCTTCATTGTACCATTTCCTGAATTTAGCTTGATATTCCGTCAAATGGGGTCGCAAACCTACGTTCAAAATGTCCGTAAGTAAGCGAATTAAATCATCCGACTTGTCATTGTTTAACAGCGATTCACCACTAAGTGCTTTCAACTCCTCTCTCGTAGTTTGAAACAACGTATACCAAGAATTATATATTTCTACGATTACATCATGTTCTTCATCTATCGGTAATGCCGCTTTTCTTGTAACAAGCTCTACATAAATCCTGTGGGCAATCTCGATATTTTGATAATTTCTTATTATCTGATATTCTATTTCTTGGCCGCCCAAACTATATCTGAGAATTACGGGTACAATTTCATTGTGTATTTTTTTCTTTTTTTTGATAAATTTTTTAATCATGTAACTAATAATAAAGAGCAAAATAACGGCGAAAAAAGACCAAAAACTCAAAGTAAAGAAAAGAATTCTCTGCCCGACATCAAACTTCACGTCTATAATGTTAATTATATTCATTGCCAGCGTTCGCCTGACCGATTATTTACAAACGAGGGATAAGAATTATCAGGTGTTTTTATATCCCTATCCACAAAGGCCGTATGTATCCAAGATTGAACTATCCCCGGATCAGTATTCCATTTATAGAGCCTCGCGTAATCGCATTTTAAATTATCATATAGCCGTGGAGGTATTGTATATTGGTTAAAATTGCCGTTGGCAAGGAAAGGATACGTTGGCAATAAAATGCCTAATAATCCGGAGCGCGGGCTTAATTTGGTAGCCCTGATACTCGACCCTATCTCCCAATCAACGTGTTTTCGCTGCCAGGTTTGGGTTCCAATCAGAACAACCGTAACCGTCGAGTCCCTTAAATATTCATCCCGAATCTTTTGCCGAACAGTCTCCGTATTCAGGTTGGAATCAATATCCCCTATCTGCACTGACTTGGAAACCATAATATCGTGATAACCCGCAAAAAGGTTTTCAAATACATCGCGGTAATGCTGGTCATTAGCGTGATGGTAACTTACAAACACCTTATGCCTCTGAGTACTCATAGCATACCTCCCTTCTATCACGAGCTTTTGGCTCGGTGTGAATGTTTTAATAATTATCGCCTGAAAATAAACCAGCCACCACACAAAGGTAACTTTACCTCGAAAACTATAGCGTTCATGTAATGCTGAACATACGCCTCACTACCAGACGTGGCACCAAACAAGCACTCTTTGCCTCAAAAAAAGAGGGGTGAATGAAACTATTCAAAAAGCGCTTGCGTATGCACCACAGCAGGTAATCCCTTGTACCTAATATGTAAATAATACATGGCCATGCCTGGTGTCAATACTTCGCCAACATTTTTTTATTTTTTTTGAAGCACCCCACTATTCCAAAATACCCCCCCACATCCAACCCAAATACTATATTTAATCATTACGTACAAATATTCAAACTGTTAAAAAACAAAAAAACTAAAACCAAGGCGACCAAATGGCATTAGGATGGAGTGAAATACGTAGCAAGGCGACGACGTTTGCTTATGAGTAGCGGAGCCATGGTTTCGCAAATATCAATTAAAATGATTTTGCTTTCACAGTCGGAAAAAACTATATTACTATCATGGCTACCGAAAAAATGCTCGCTCCGCTGCCGAAAGGCAAGTCGTTTTTCGACCGTTTGATTGAAGACGGTTCTTACTATGTCGACAAGACTCTGTTTATCAGGGATCTTTTGGACAATGATTCCACCGTCACCCTCTGCACCCGCCCGCGGCGGTTCGGTAAGACGCTGAACCAGACGATGCTCCAGTGCTTTTTTGAAGACACGGCGCCTATTGGCGGTAAAAACACGCGGGCGCTCTTCAACGGGCTGAAAATTGAGGCCGCCGGGGAGCGGTATATGGAGCATCAGGGGAAGTATCCGGTGATATTTTTGAGTTTTAAGGAG
>JAITUN010000208.1 GCA_031286285.1 Bacteroidales bacterium
GTTTTGTTGTGACGGATGCGCAAACGAAGCAGGAAGAACAACAGCGCAAGAACTGCCACACAAATAGCGATTCCTCCAATAAAGATACCCCGTTGCAGATTTTGTTTCTCAATGATAGTTTTTTGGCGCTCAATCTCAAGTTGTTTCTTTTCGGTTTCATATTTGGTTTCCAACTCTTCGGCATAAAGTTGCGTTTTTTCGAAAGTAATCGCTTTTGATATTGAATCATATATTACAGAGTAAAAGTTAAAGTTTTTAAAATCATGTCGCGCCGCTGATAAAGTAGCGAGATCATAATAGCATTTCATTTTTTCAAAAGATAAATCATATTCAATAGCTGTTTCCAATGCTTCTCTCACATACTCCTCCGATTTATTCATATTTCCTTTTAACCTCTCTGAATAACTAAGCCCCCTGTTTAATATACAGTAGGCTCCTGCATCTCCAAATTCAATCGCAATTTCCAATGCTTTTTTTGCATATAAATCAAGTTTGACAACATCACATTTCCGCTGCGCGATCTCTCCCAAATTGCAATAAATACTCATAAGATGATACCTGTCATTATGCAGATTACAAATACGCAACGCTTCCAAAAGGATCTCCTCAGTTTTTTCTGCTTGAGAATGGTCAGAAAGAAGGGCAAAAGCATAGTTATTCAAAATTTGTAATCTCATCTTATCATCCGGTTTATTTTCAAAAATTTGAACTGCCTTTTCGCAATATTCAAGACTTTTATTTGGCATTTCCAATCTATCATAAACACCTCCCAAAAAAGAATAAAGGTGAGCAAGTCTATAATTTTCGTTTAATTTTTCTAAAATGGGTAAGGCTTCGTAGTAATATTCCAAGGCAGTTTCAAGCCACTGTTTATAGTTGTAACAGTTTCCGATATATGTCAATATTTTGGCAATTTGCAGCTCATTATTTTCCTCTTTTGCCAATGCCAACACTTGTTGAAGGATGACAATGGATGAATCGGGCAAACCTTTCCAATTTAGTATATCCGTATATCCTGCGGCAAAAAGATAGCGCCCTTCATTCCAGTTTAACCATTTACTTAATGTGTCCAATTTCAAATAGTAGGGTTTCGCCTTTTGAGGATCAATAAACAGATATATTTCTCCAATATCAAAATATAATTTGGCAAGATTGGTATCTTGAGGCGCAACCGCGGCAAGTTGCAACAGGCTGTCCAATTCCGCATCGCCGGTGGGCGTCCACAGCGAGTCGGTACAAAGCGAGACGCTTTGCCCAACGTTGGGGTTGTTAATGCGATTGCAGGAGGAAAAGAGCAGGAGGATTAGAGTAATGAGTAACTCGTAACTCGTAACTCGTAACTGTGCGCAGGCTTGAGGGGGCGGAATCTAGGTTTTTCATGTGGTTTTTTTTTAATTATTGATTTTAATATGTTTTGTTGTATTATTCTTTTCATCTGAATCTATTTTTATAAGTTATTGGATTTGGGTAGTTTAATTTTAATCCCTTTAGGGACAATTTCTTCTATGTATTTGCGTCTTATTTATTGCGGTTGGTGTGGCTGGTGATTTTAGGTTCATCGAAAAATCATCCGCAAAGAAAGGAAAAAAGTAGTCATCCTCTAAGAAACGCTATTTCAAAACAAAATATTCTTAATAATTTGACGTTTGACTTTTGCAAAAAAAAATAAATGCAAAATAGAGTTGTTAAATTTTCAGTTATCCTCCTCTTTTTGTTGGTTTACCTCAACAGAGGTTTATTTATTACTCCTTATGAGTTGGAAAATAGTAGCAATGAGGAACTTAACAGCGTTGTTGAATGGATAACACAACTTATTACAGGGGAAAGTAATGATATTGACGAAGATGGCGACTTACAAAGCGATTGCTTCTCCGTAAGTATTGATACTTATAATTTTTCCCAAGAACTTGTTCAATATTTTGACTTGTTGCGTTTGCATTCAAAAAGTATGGGAAAAATTGCTTTTCCGGATAATGAAAATATTTTGCAAAATGGGTATTACACGCTCATTGACCATCCTCCCGAAATAATTTAATGGTTAATGATTAATGGTTAATAATTAATCACTTTGCATTGTTATTCTTAACATGCAAAACGAAACGAAAAATCGTAAATTATTTTATTTATCAAAATTTATTTTTATATGAAAGTCATAAGAACTATAATGCTATGCATTGTTGTATTCATTCATTGCGAGCAGAAAATCTACGCTCAGGGAACTTTAGAAATTACCGTAGAGCAGGCTGAAAAACAATTTTTAGAACAAAATCTGTTATTGTTGGCAGAGCGTTGCAATATAGGGATCGCAGATGCTGCCATTGTTCAGGCTAAAGTGTTGAATAACCCTACCATTGGTGTGAGTGATATCAATTTTTGGCATCCGAATGCTGCCGAAGAGATTGAACTGTCAAGAAATTCGTTTGGAAATAGAATCGTATTTAGCGTTGAACTTGAACAAATCATAAGAACAGCCGGTAAAAGGCGAAAACTTATTGATTTGGAAAAAGTATCAAAAGAGATTTCTGTTCAAGAGTTTGAAGCGTTTTTATTAAGTTTAAAAACAGAATTAAGAACACTCCTATATGAAACGATCTATTTACAATCTTATTTGGATGTTGTTAGTATTCAGAAAGATGCTATTAGTAGTCTGGTAGAAATCTATAAGACACAAACCTCAGCAGGAAACATCGCTAAAAGTGAATTAATTCGACTTCAATCCTCTTTAATTGAATTGGAAACAGAATACAATGAGCTTCTTACAGAATTGCACGGCGTGTGCAAAGAACTTAAAATACTACTCAATATTTCACCTGAAACAGGAATTTTGATATTAAATTCTACATCCGTCGCGAAAAATCCTGAGGATATTTCAGTAGTTCAATTAATTGAAATGGCTAAAAATTCACGTCCTGAGTTTTTGTTGTCCGATTTGAATATCAAGTATAGTGAAAAACTCCTCAGATACGAAAAATCACTGCGCGCTCCGGATATAGCCTTAAGTGCAAATTATGACCGATATGGCGGCGTGTGGAAAAATTTTGTTGGTCTCGGCATTAGTGTAGAAATCCCTGCATTTAATCGTAATCAGGGAAATATAAAAATCGCAAAGCTGAATATTGAACAAAATAATTATTATGCTGAGTATCAAAAGAACGTTATTCTCCATGAAATTGCAGAAAATTTTGAACATTATACATTAAAGTATAATTATTACAAAAAATTGATGGACAACGATTTTTCAGCAGACTTAGAAGAGATGCTTGGAGTTTATTCTCGTAATCTGTTAAATAGAAATATCAATATGCTTGAATATATTGATTTTATGGATGCCTATAAAACCACAAAACAAGCCATTTTAACTGCAAAAAAGAATATGGAACTAAACTTTGTGGAACTGCAATATAGTGTAAACGGGAGTATTAATTAAGAATTAAGTCACTATGAAAAGTCTTTTTTTTACCACAAAGGCGCGCAAAGAATATTCACAAAGGCGCACAAAGACTTGTCCCGTTAGGGATTAAAAATCAATAATTTAAAAAAAATATTCAGATGAAAAAACAAATTATAATAATGATCGGCATAGGCATCGCCCTATTGCTTTGCTCGTGCGGAAACAAAAAAACAGAAAATACAGAGATTAATGGAATTAACGAGGTTTTTCTTCAAAATGTGAAAACCGTTAAAGCCGTATTAAGTAACAAACAACAAGAACTGATCTTAACAGGCAAGGTGGATTATGATCCCGACAAAATCATCAGCTATGCGCCGTTAATTAGCGGTATTATTGACAGAACCTATTTTTCGCTGGGAGATAAAGTGCAAAAAGGAGAACCGCTGTTTGATATGCGGAGTACCGAACTAAGCGCCCTGCTTTCGGAAAAAATAGCGCTTGAAGCCGAAGAAAAAGTGGCGGAAAGAGAGTTGATAACTGTGCAGTCTATGTTCGATGATAAGATGTCCTCCGAAAAAGAACTGTTGGAGGCAAAAGGAAAATTAAAGCAAATTCAGGCAGCGATTCGCAAAATCAAGTCGGATATGGAGGTTTATGGAACAGACAAAGGGAACGGCTTGTTTTCTGTAAATGCTCCGATGAGCGGGTATATCGTAAACAAGAAAGGTTTGTCCGGAAGTACCATCTCTCCGGAAAGCGATCCCGTGTTTTCTATCGCCGACCTGACTACCGTGTGGGTAACCGTAAATGTATATGCCAGCAATTTGCAGTTCGTTCGCGAAGGAATGAACGTGGAGATTACCACCCTCTCCTACCCCGATGAGGTGTTTTATGGAGTAATAAACTCTTTATCGCAGGTTTTTGATCCCGAAGAAAAGGTTTTAAAAGCACGTATAGTAATGAGCAACAAAGATCTAAAACTGAAACCCGAAATGTCGGTAATGGTAACCTTAAAAGATGAATCACAAGTTCGTTTAGTAACGATCCCTTCAGATGCTCTTATTTTTGATAATAATCAATATTTTGTAGTGGTAGAAGAAACATCCGGAAGTTTTGAAATTAGAAATGTTATTCCTCAGGGACATCATAACAAAACATCCTATATTTTATCGGGCTTGTCGGAAATGGATAACGTAGTGGTTAAGAATCAATTATTAATTTATTCGGGATTAAAAGATAAGAATTAAAAAATCTAAAATTAAATTTATGCACAAATTCGTAAAAAATATTATAGGTTTTTCTTTAAAAAACCACATATTAATCCTTTTTATGACGGGATTATTAACAGTTGTTGGTGTGATCAGTTATATTCATACTCCCATTGAAGCCTATCCCGATGTAACCAACACGAGAGTACGTGTCATCACGCTGTGGTCGGGACGGAGCGCCGAAGAGGTGGAAAAGTTTGTAACCCTGCCCATTATGCGGGTAATGAATACCATCCCCAGAAAAACGGATGTGCGCTC
>JAITUN010000261.1 GCA_031286285.1 Bacteroidales bacterium
CATTTTTCAAACAGTTTCAAACTGATAGGATTATTTTTTAATACGTTGCAATAGATTTGATGAAGATGCAGTGAATTGAAAAGGTAGTTTGCTGCCAACGTTACCGCCTCAGCGCCAATCTCTTGATGTCGAAAATTTTTGTCAATCAATATACCCATTCCCGCCCTACTGTTCAAAAAATCAATATCAAAAATATCCAAAATTCCTACTGTTTGTTTGGTGTGCATAATGTTAATCATAAACCGCACTTGTTTTGATGAGCCAATATCCTCTTGAGCGCTATCAATAAACTGTTTAAGAGTATATTTTGAGTAGGGCGTTAATGTTTGGCTGATCTTCCAAATTTCGGGGTCATTTTCCCATTGGTAAAGCAGTTCTACATCGGAAGGCTCAAGAGCGCGCAGGAAAATTTTAGTACCGTGAATGAACATTTTTTAGTGGTTAATGGTTAATGATTAGTGGTTAATGGTTAATCTGAAAAGAATTTTAACCACAAAGGCGCACAAAGGAACACAAAGATAATATATTGTTTTACTGTTCTTTGTGTGCCTTTGTGAATATTCTTTGTGCGACTTTGTGGTAAAAAATGACTTTTCATATCTGATTTCTTACTTTTTTTAAAGCATCCTTTTCACAATCCGTAACCGATGCGTATATTTTTCTATTTGCATATTATAAATTCCGGTGGTGTCAAGCATATCAATTCTTACAAATCCGCTAGAATGCAGTATTTTATCTTTTCCGCAGATGATACCGGTATGTATAATATTTCCTTCTTCATTGTCAAAAAAAGCAATATCTCCTACTTGCCATTCGGTAGCGAAATCCACGGGTGTTCCAAAATTCACTTGTTGGGAGGCATCGCGAGGAAGCGAGATGTTTACGCTTTTGAAAGCCAACTGCACTAATGCCGAGCAGTCAATTCCTGCGGGGGTTCTGCCGCCCCACAAATAGGGCGCTCGTAAATAGCCGGAAATAAACTGAATCAGTACTGTTTGTTGCTCGGTCAAATGAGGATGTTTGGAAAGGGTTCTTGCTTCGGGCAATTCAACTACAAAAATGGAATTGCCTAAAATCAACATCTTATCTTGTGGATAGGGAAAAGAGGATCCCATAAAAACCGGAAAAGTAACGTTGGTTTCAAACTCTTTGATAAAAATCAGGTAGTCGGTTACCAAATACTTCTTTATAGCAACATATTCAGCGGCATCCTTTTCGTGCATCTCATTCCACAATTTCTTCTCTATATATCCTTCATAACCACAATCTAAAGTTTTAATTTTGAGCCAATCTCCAACAATTTCATCAATTTGATAAGCATCTCCGAACAACAATTGCGAAACCAACTGCGATTTGTGCGCAGGCTCTTCACGCATAGAGATTTGGGAGATGTGGGCAATTCCGTATTTCATAATTTTAACTTCTAACTTCTAACTTCAGTCCTTCAGTCCTTCAATCCTTCATCTACAACCTCTCCACCAATTCCTTTGCCTTAGTCATAACTTTTCCGCACTCTTTCGGCACATTTTCGGGAAGACCTATAAGATAGAAATTATACATAGGGATAATTGATTTGTTAAAATCGAGTTCTTTATTTTTTACAACAATTACCGATGAAACTTCTTTGATCATATCATCGGTTTTTGTTTTGTCATACCAGTCAAAAAAATCTTTTAAGTCAGCCAATTCTGTATAAACATCCCAAATTGACAACAATAATTCTTTGTTGTTCATCAAACGCATGCTGCCTGAACTCTTAAACATTTCAAAAGCATTGGTTTTAAAAGAAAAAGATCTTGAATAGTAAATGTTTGGAAGATATTTCATAATTGTATCTGCACTCAGCGATTTTTTATCATTCGTTTGCAAATATTCTGAGTACTTGAGGCATGGTTGAATAAATTCCATTGCTTCGTCAATCACTTTGATATTTTCTTCCATCTCTATTTTAATGGAATTCAAAAAGAGTTTTAGGTCGTTTTTTTCACTGTTTTTTGTTACCCAGCCACTTGCATACAAAGTAACGGCAATACCTGCTATCACGATAGATAGATCACGGATGTATCTAACTAATTTGTCAAATGGAATATTATATTTATTCATAATTAAATATTTAATAAACTATTATTTTTTCAGAACGGCAAATCGTCTCCAACTCCTTCATCGGTAAAAGTATCAAATTCTTGTGGCAACTCGTTAGCAGGTGTAGCAGTTTGTGTTACCTGCTGGGCTTGCTGTGCTTGTATTGGACTTGAAGTAACCGGTTCAATTTTAGATGCTTTCACATCGGTGTACCATCTGCCTTGAAATTCACGAGATTCGATGTCGAAAGTCATAACTACTTTATCATCAATATTCAGTGTTTCCAATACGGCGGTTCTTTCACCCCAAAGGTTGGCGCATACTTTACGCGGGTACTGTTCTAATGTTTCGATGACAAATTCCTGTTTTTGCCAACTGTTTCCGGTTTTGCTAATGCCCGATTGCATCGGCATTTTTTGAATAAGTTTTCCAATGATTTCCATAAAAAAATATCTAATTTGTTATTATTTAATATGTTTTATTATTTTTTGAATAAATTAATTTGGGTGCAAATTTAGTTTTTTATTAATAAGAAAAAAAAAATACTTTTGCCACAATTTTAAAAAAAATCAATTATTTATGTACACCAAATTTCAAAACTTTCTAAAACAAGAGTTAACCGACATTGAGAATGCCGGATTATACAAAAAAGAACGAATTATTGTTACCCCTCAAGGCGGAAAAATTGCGCTTCAAAATGGGAAAAAAGTATTAAATTTTTGCGCAAACAACTATCTTGGTTTGGCAAATAATCCCAAATTGATTGCCGCAGCGAAAGAAGCATTGGATTCTCACGGATATGGAATGGCTTCTGTACGTTTTATTTGCGGAACATCAGATTTGCACAAAAAATTAGAACAGAAAATTGCTGAGTTTTTCGGAATGGAAGATACGATTTTGTATGCCGCTTGTTTCGATGCCAACGGAGGCGTTTTTGAACCTCTTTTGGGCGAGCAGGATGCTATTATTTCCGATGCCTTAAATCACGCTTCTATTATTGATGGTGTACGCCTTTGCAAAGCAGTACGCTACAGATATGCTAACGCTGATATGGGAGATTTGGAAAAACAGTTACAAGCCGCACAAGCACAGCGTTTTAGATTAATCGTTTCAGATGGAGTATTTTCAATGGACGGAAATGTGGCTCCATTAGATAAAATAATGGAACTTGCTAATAAATACGACTGTATGGTAATGTTAGACGAATCGCACTCTGCCGGAGTAGTGGGCGAAACCGGTCGTGGGGTAACCGAACTGTTCAACAAAAGAGGTCAGGTAGAGATTATTACCGGTACTCTGGGCAAAGCATTCGGTGGCGCAATCGGTGGTTTTACTACCGGAAAACAAGAGATTATTGATATGCTGCGTCAACGCTCAAGACCCTACCTTTTCTCTAATTCTATTCCTCCATTAGTAGCTTCTGCCGGAATTAAGATGGTAGAGATTATGTCGGAAACCAACGAACTGCAAGATAAATTGCACAGCAATACCAAATATTTCATTGATAAGATGTTGAAGATTGGTTTTGACATTAAACCCACACGCTCGGCAATTTGCGCCGTTATGTTGTACGATGCAAAACTGTCGCAAGATATGGCAGCCAAATTACAAGAGGAGGGTATTTATGTTACCGGCTTCTATTATCCGGTAGTGCCGAAAGATCAAGCCCGTATCCGAGTTCAAATCTCAGCCGCTCACGAAGTGGAAGATTTAGATACTTGTATTGCTGCCTTTACAAAAGTGGGGAAAGAGTTGGGAGTTTTGAAGTAGCACGCAGATGACGCAATTTTTACAGATTGACGCAGATTCATCGCAAGGTTATTTGCTGCAATCTATGACCAATACGGATACAAATGATGTTGAGGCGACGGTTGCGCAAGTTATTGAGTTGAAAAACGCCGGCGCGGATTTGGTGCGCGTGGCGGTTCCCGGAATGAAAGAGGTGGCATCATTACGCAAAATAAAAAACACCTTATTAGAAAAAAATATCCAAATCCCGCTTGTTGCGGATGTCCATTTTTTACCCAAAGTTGCTGAAGAAACTGCCACTTTTGTTGAAAAGGTAAGAATTAATCCGGGCAATTTCACCTCATCCATCACCTCACATTTCTCACCTCTCATTCCTGACTTTGAAAATTTGCTTCTTAATGCACAATCATTGTTTGAAATTTGCAAAAAGCACAACACTATCATTCGGGTAGGGGTAAATCAAGGTTCGTTGTCCGAAAGGATAATTTCCCGTTATGGTCATACTACCGAGGCGCTTGTTGTTTCTGCGTTAGAATGGATGGATGTTTCAGAAAAATATGATTATCACAGAATTTTTTTTTCCATAAAATCAAGTAGTGTAAAAACAATGATGGATGCCAATCTCCTTTTTTATAAAAAAATGAAAGAGCGGAGCAGAGTCTATCCTTTACATCTAGGGGTTACAGAAGCCGCCAACGAAATGGAAGGACGGGTAAAATCAGCTATAGGAATTGGAGGGTTGCTGCTCAGCGGATTAGGAAATACGTTCAGGGTTTCATTAACCGAAAACCCTGTACAAGAAATTATGTTTTCCAAACTTTTGGTTGAGGCAGTTCAAGATGTTAAGGATGCTAATTTTGTATCTGAAAAGAATGATGTTTTGCATATCAATTATTTAGAAACGAATAAAGAAAAATGGTGGGCTGGGGTAGGGGCGCTGGTTGGGAAAATTTGGTTACATAATGAATTTAAAGATTTAAAGATTGAAAACCATCACTTTTCTAAAACAGAAATAGAGAGATTGCGAGATTGCATATTACAAATTTGCGGGATTAAAAAAACGAAAACAGAAATTATTGCCTGCCCCTCGTGCGGGCGTACTCAATACGATATTCAAGCCGTTCTCTCTGAGGTAAAAAAGCATTTTTCAAACTATCCTCATTTAAAAATCGCCGTAATGGGGTGTGTGGTAAATGGACCCGGTGAAATGGCAGATGCCGATTTCGGAATTATTGGGAGTACAAACGAAAAAGTGGCGGTTTACAAAGGGAAGGAGCGCGTTTCTGATTTTGTTCCTGTTCAAGAAGCCTTACGATTTCTAAAAGATTTAGTCCTAAAATCTCTTTTGTACTTATAAAATAAAAAATATTCTCACTCAATTTTTTAGTATAAGTGTGAATTAAATTATTATTTTTGCTGCGTTGTTTTTTGCCTTTTCAAAGAATCGAAAACAGTAAACTCTTAATGCTATCAATCACTAAATTAATACTATATGAAAAACACAAAAACAAAAAACGTTCTCAAACAAAAAACTATGGCGCGCTATCTTGATCCAAAAAATGATTTGATCTTTAAACTTATTTTCGGTGAACATCCCGATTTGCTCATGAGTTTTTTAAATGCACTCATGCCTTTTGAATCCGACAGGCATATTGTATCGCTGGAATATCTGCCTCCCGAATTAGTGCCGGATACTCCTGGAAAAAAAGATTCTATCGTTGACGTGAGGTGCAAAGATAACTACGGACGCAACTTCATTATTGAAATGCAAATATACTGGTATGAATCATTTTACAATCGTGTAATATTCAATGCAGGCAAGGTTTATGTAAGGCAATTAGATAAAAAAGAGAAATATCATCTTTTGCAGCCTGTATATACCCTTGCGCTACTCAATGAAAATTTTGACCATAAAACAGAGCAATTCTATCATCATTTTCAAATTGTAAATCGAGAGAACACGGATGAAATTATTCCAGGTCTTGAATTTATATTTGTTGAACTTCAGAAATTTAAACCCGAAGCCATATCTGATCGGAAATTGGCTATCTTATGGCTTCGTTTTCTGAATGAAGTAGGTGAAGAGTTGCGGAGATTACCTCCTGAATTGGAAGAAAATGAATATATAAGAAGAGCATCTGATATTTGTGAAGAAGCAGCTTTTACCCCAGATGTTGTGGATCTATATGACCGTTATTGGGATGGTATTCGTTGGAAAAAAGAAATCAGAGATGAACTCCTAAGAAGAGAACTCGAGAAAGGTTTGAAACGAGGCGAGAAAAAGGGTATAAAAAGAGGTGTTGCCGAAGGGTTGAAAAAAGGTAAAGAAATGGGTTTGAAAAAAGGTAAAGAGATGGGTTTGAAAAAAGGCGAAGAAATGGGTTTGAAAAAAGGTAAAGAGATGGGATTGAAAAAAGGTGAAGAGATGGGATTGAAAAAAGGCGAAGAAATGGGTTTGAAAAAAGGCGAAGAAATGGGTTTGAAAAAAGGTAAAGAGATGGGATTGAAAAAAGGTAAAGAGATGGGATTGAAAAAAGGTGAAGAGATGGGTTTGAAAAAAGGCGAAGAAATGGGTTTGAAAAAAGGCGAAGAAATGGGATTGAAAAAAGGTAAAGAAATGGGTTTGAAAAAAGGTGAAGAAATGGGTTTGAAAAAAGGTGAAGAGATGGGATTGAAAAAAGGTGAAGAGATGGGATTGAAAAAAGGTGAAGAGATGGGATTGAAAAAAGGTAAAGAGATGGGATTGAAAAAAGGTGAAGAGATGGGATTGAAAAAAGGTGAAGAAAAATTGAGGGAGCGAGAAAAATTGATAGTTATTAATTGTCACAATGCCGGTTTCTCAATAGAGAATATTGCAAAAATTACGGATTTACCTATCACTAAAATTATAGAAATTATAGAAAAAGTTAAGGAGTAGCGCTTCATTAACTATTATTATTACATTCAAAAAAAAACTTTCATGACAAATAAAGCAAACTCTATTTTTAAACAATCTATTCAAGATTATCATCAATTTGATTGTGTTGACCATCCTTTGCAAAATCCTTATTCGGCAGGCAGTTTAGACGCTCTGCTCTATCACAAAAATTGGATTGATGCTGTGCAATGGCATTTGGAAGATATTATCCGAAACCCAAACATCGACCCCGTAGAAGCACTGAAACTAAAACGAAGAATTGATGCTTCCAATCAGGAAAGAACTGATATGGTGGAATATTTGGATTCCTATTTTTTAGATTTTTATAAAGATGTAAAAACAGAAAAAGATACGCCCCTCAACACAGAAACTCCTGCCTGGGCGTTTGACAGACTCTCCATTTTACAACTCAAAATCTATCACATGGAGCAAGAAGTGATCCGCACAGATGTTGATGAATCCCATATCCTAAAATGCCGCGAAAAATTGGACGTGCTTTTACAACAAGAGATCGATCTCTCCGTTGCCATAGAACAATTACTGAACGACTTCGCCGCCGGCAAAAAAAAGATGAAAGTGTATAAGCAGATGAAAATGTACAACGACCCGAACCTGAATCCGGTGCTGTATGGGGAGAAAGAGAAAAAAGATTAAGAGCTTAAGAGGTTGATAATAAATTGCCGTTGGCTTCAGCCAATAATAAATTGCCGTTGGTTTCAGCCAATAATAAATTGCCGTTGGCTTCAGCCAATAATAAATTGCCGTTGGCTTCAGCCAATAATAAATTGCCGTTGGTTTCAGCCAATAATAAATTGTCGTTGGCTTCAGCCAATAATAAATT
>JAITUN010000276.1 GCA_031286285.1 Bacteroidales bacterium
ATAGCGCTGTTCTTTCATTTGCGACATCCATTTTACCAAATGAAAATCAAGGAAAGTGGTTCCCAAAATCACAAAAATAAAACGAGGACCGCCCCAACTGTAAAAAACAATACTGAATAATAATATGACAATGTTTTTCAGTTTCTTCGGAACTAAATAATAGGTAAGTATAAACGCCGGTAGGAAAAAAAGAATAAAAAGAATACTGCTAAAAACCATATCGCAAAAAACGGTTAAACTTGTACATTTATTTTCTGTTTATACGAAAAAGACAATTTTACGCTTCATGCCCTGTCGAAACATCTTATCACATCGTTTGAACCAACCAATATTTTTATATTTTCGCCGCGCATTGGTTTCAGCTATATTGTAAGTATAGTTGACGAAGAGGGAATCAGGTGAAAATCCTGAACAGACCCGCTACTGTGAATCATAATGCAACGTTTTGACAACAAAACGCCACTGAAAGTAAGGCGACGATCAGCGTCGCCAAAAGCAAGAAGATGTTTTCGGGAAGGCTGCTCAAAACGGTGATAAGTCAGGAGACCTGCCAACGCAAAAAAAATAGTTATCAACCTTTCGAGGAACAAAGCGTTGTACATTATGAGCTTACAGATTATTTTTGATTTTTTAACCGCAAAGGACGCAAAGGCTGCACAAAGTACGCAAAGAAAAATTACTTTAATGTCAAATCTTTGCGCTCTTTGCGAAAAATCTTTGCGCTCTTTGCGGTTAATAATAATTGCTTTTTTAAACATTTTTTCTCTTCTTTTCGCCCAACAAACAGAACAAGACTCTATTAAAATCATCGAAATCAAAGTAGTAGAAATCATTGCCACTCAATCCATCGAAGTTATCCCCGCCCAAAAACTCTCCGGCGAAGAGCTACACCGCCTCAACAGCCACTCCGTTGCCGATGCTATTCGCTACTTTTCCGGTATCCAAATCAAAGATTTTGGCGGTATCGGCGGTATCAAAACCGTAGATATCCGAAGCATGGGAACCAACCATGTGGGGGTGTTTTACGACGGTATCCAATTGGGAAATGCCCAAAACGGACAGATTGATCTCGGTAAGTTTTCATTAGATAACATAGAAGAGATCTCCTTGTATAATGGACAAAAAAGTGAGATTTTCCAATCTGCCAAAGATTTCGGTTCTGCCGGAAATGTTTACCTCCGCACGCGCCGCCCCAAATTTGAAAACAATAAGAAGTTTAACATCAGAGCTTTGTTCCGTACCGGATCGTTCGGATTGGCAAACCCATCCGTGCTGTGGGAACAGAAAATCACAAAAACAATATCTTCCTCTATTAACGCAGAATATCTTTTTTCAACAGGAAAATACAAATTCAGATACCGCAAAGTAAATCCGGATGGTTCTGTTGCGTGGGACACCACTGCTATTCGTCAAAATGGAGATATTCAAGCATTTAGAATAGAAGCAGGTCTGTTTGGCGAAGCAAAAAAAATGAATTGGAATGCCAAAGTTTATTTCTACGATTCGGAAAGAGGAATACCGGGCGCCATCGTGAACAACGTGTGGCATCACTCTCAACGACAGTGGGATAGAAATTTCTTTACACAAGCCTCTTTCACAGCGCCGCTGCATCGCAGGTACGAACTGTTGGCGCACGTTAAATATGCCCATGACTATTTGCGCTATCTCAATCCCGACACTACATTATTATTTATTAACAATAAGTATGTTCAACAAGAGATTTATACCTGTATTGCCCAAAAAGTTAACCTGTATAAACAATGGGAGATCTCTTTGGCAACCGATTTTCAATGGAATACGTTGGAAACTAACTTGAAGAACTTTGCTAAACCGCAACGTTATACCACCTTAGTTGCACTTGCCACGGCAGCTGAGGTTTGGCGGATTAGACTGCAGGCAAGCATTTTGGGAACTTTCATAAACGACAAAACGGAGCGTAATCCCCACAAACCTTTGGATACGGAGGTTTTATTATTATTTAAAAAAGCATTTACGCCTGCTGTTTTCATTTCCTGTAAACCTATAAAAAAAGAGGAGTTTCACATTAGGGCATTTTATAAACGCGCTTTTCGGATGCCCACATTTAACGAATTGTATTATACAGATATAGGCAACGCAGCGCTCAACCCTGAACATGCTACGCAATACAATTTTGGCTTGCAATACAACAAACTTTTCAAAAAAGGGATTATTGAGATGTTGATGCTCAAAACAGATGCTTACTACAACGAGATTACCAATAAAATAATTGCGGTTCCCAAAGGAAACAATCAGTTTCGATGGATGATGATGAATATCGGGTTTGTGAAGATTCTCGGTATTGATGCGGTGGCGCAACTCAATTGGAAGTTTCCCTACGACATTCGTTTGCAAACACAAATCAACTACACGTTCCAAAAGGCACAAGACTTTTCAGATCCTACTGATAATGACCCTTATTTTGGTACATATCGTGGGCAAATTGCCTATATCCCTTGGCACAACGGCTCATTTACCCTGAAATTCACTTTTAGAACCTACGAATTGAACTACAGTTTTATCTATGTGGGCGAACGCTACCACGCCTCTGCAAACATTCGTGAAAACTATGAACAGCCTTGGTACACCCACGATATTTCGATTGGAAAAGAGTTTCGTTTTAAGAAATGGAATTTCAAAATTTCGGCGGAAGTAAACAACATTTTAAACCAGCAATATGAGGTAGTGCTGAACTACCCCATGCCCGGAACGAACTTTAAGGTAATATTGAGATTTGAGATATGAGAAAATTAAGACAAATTAAATCAGCGTTAATCCTGATAATCTGCATCATCTGTGTACTTTCTTGCAGGAAAGATACGGTAATTTACCCACAGGAGCTTGACAGCACAACCGGTTTCTACCTGCTCAATGAAGGGAACATGGGGAGCAACAAATGCACGCTCGACTATTACGACTATGAAACAGAGGAGTATAGTCATAATATTTACGCAAGCGTCAATCCAAACGTTCCCAAAGAGTTGGGCGATGTGGGAAATGATATTGCTATTTATGGCAGCAAGTTATATGCGGTTATTAACGGTTCTAATAAAATAGAAGTGATGGAGGCTAAAACTGCCAAACGCATTACGCAAATTGAGATTCCCAATTGCAGGAATATTGCGTATTATAATGGGTTTGTGTATGTTACTTCTTATGCCGGACCGGTGCAAACCAATCCTGAATATCAACAAATTGGGTATGTCGCCAAAATTGACACAACCTCTTTGCAGGTGGTTGCTCAATGTTTGGTAGGCATGCAGCCCGATGGTTTGGATGTTGCTAACGGTAAAATCTATGTAGCCAATTCGGGCGGCTATCTTACTCCTAATTATGAAACTACGGTGTCGATTGTTGATATTGCTTCTTTTATGGAGATGAAGAAAATTAAAGTGGCTGTGAATTTGCATCATGTTTGTGCAGATAAATACGGAAATGTGTGGGTGAGTGCAAGAGGAGATTATTACGGCGCTCCATCAAAATTGTATTGTATTGATTCTCATACCGACCAACTTACGGACTCTATCAACATTCCTGTTTCAAATTTCTATTTAGATGATGACAAACTCTATATTATCAGTTCAGTATGGAATAATGCAACGATGAACAACGAAATCGGGTATGGTGTGGTGAATGTAGTTTCAAAACAGGTTGTTTCCAAGAAATTTATTACAGATGGCACGGATTCCGGAATCAAAATGCCTTATGGTATTGCAGTGAATACGGTTTCGAAAGAGATCTATGTAACGGATGCCGGAAACTATGTAAATCCCGGAACGTTGTATTGTTTTGATAAAGAGGGGAAAAAGAGGTGGAGTGTGCGCACGGGGGATATTCCGGCGCATTTTGCGTTTCTATTAAAAACAGATAGATGAAGAGGATGAAACAGATGTCCATCGGGCTGAAAGCCCGAAATAATCCAGCCCGATGGCAACGCCTCGGGGGAAGGAAATAACGTACGAAATAAAACGCCCTGTAAGGGCAACATAATAAAACAAAATATATCAAAATCTATGAAAAAAACACTCTTTTTAAAACTCCTTAATACTTCACATTCTTTATCTTAATCCAAAAAACTTCAACCTTTAAAGTGCTTTCTATGGTTGTTTCTTGATCGTTCTCAAAGAGTACCCACATTTCAATATCATATTCTCCGTTGGGGAGGGGTTTGCTCCATACTAATTTATCTCGTGCT
>JAITUN010000290.1 GCA_031286285.1 Bacteroidales bacterium
AGGTGGGAACTCTAAGTGAACTGCCTACGCAAGTAGAGAGGAAGGTGGGGATGACGTCAAATCAGCACGGCCCTTATGTTCGGGGCTACACACGTGCTACAATGGTCGGTACAGAGGGCCGCTACCCCGCGAGGGGATGCCAATCTCCAAAGCCGATCTCAGTTCGGATCGGAGTCTGTAACTCGACTCCGTGAAGTTGGATTCGCTAGTAATCGCACATCAGCCATGGTGCGGTGAATACGTTCCCGGGCCTTGTACACACCGCCCGTCAAGCCATGGAAGCCTGTGGTACCTAAAGTCCGTGCCCGAAAGGAGCGGCCTAGGGTAAAACCGGTAACTGGGGCTAAGTCGTAACAAGGTAGCCGTACCGGAAGGTGTGGCTGGAATACCTCCTTTCTGGAGCAACTCGTTCGAAACAATTTGTTTGCTACTTCAATTCATTCCTCTTTATATACAAAAAAGGCTTCCACCCGGAAGCCTTTTTTTGTTTGAAATGTTTGATATTTCCCTACTACAACGCCGGATGATGCCGCTTTGTTGGACTTTTTGAACATGAACCCGCCGTTAAACTTGAAATACTTGAATATTTGTTTCCGCAATACTTGCAGGTATATTGGGATTTTTCACTTCCTTCATAAGGTTCGTGCCTCTTTCCGTTAGGGTTTCTTGAACAGGAACCTGCCGTTAAACTTGAAATACTTGAATACTTGTTTCCGCACCACTTGCAATAGTACTGTTTTTTTTCAGCCCCTTCGTACAATTCATGCTTCTTTCCATTGGGGTTTTTTGAACAAGAACCCGAGGTTAAACTCGAAACGCTTGAATATTTATTTCCGCACCATTTACAATAATAACTAGTCTTGTTCGCCTCTTGTTGGGCGTATAACTTGCAAAAACTAACACTTAATAATAACGGGATAATCGTTAAAAAACAGGTTTTATAGGATACATTTTTCATCTTACTCATTTTTTTGCAAAGAAACACTTTTTTAAGATTATTATTACCACCTACAACTAATTATTAAGTTACTCGTTTACTATAAAAAAAATATGATCACCTCTACTGTAAAAAACCATTCCCCACACCTAATTCCCATAATGGAAGAGTTTTACTCTCTGCAAGGCGAGGGTGTTCAAACCGGAAAACCCGCTTATTTTCTGCGTATTGGTGGTTGCGATATAGGCTGTCGTTTCTGCGATGTAAAAGAATCATGGGATGCTAACAAACACACTTTAACTTCTGTGGATGAAATTGTGCAACGAATTGTTGAGAATCCTTCTCAGGCTGTAGTAGTAACCGGAGGAGAACCCATGCTGTATAATTTGGATTATTTGTGTGAAAAATTGAAAATGAATCGTGTTGAGTTGTTTTTGGAAACTTCCGGCTCGGAGCTTATCTCAGGAAATTGGGACTGGATTTGCGTTTCTCCTAAAAGGAATCACCCACCATTACACAAAGTTTTACTCCAAGCGAATGAACTTAAAGTTGTCGTTTGTAATGAATCAGATTTTGCTTGGGCAGAAGAAAATGCAACATTTGTAAACAATAATTGCCACTTGCTCCTCCAACCGGAATGGAATAACCGCAAGATGATAATACCCAAAGTTGTGGACTATATTTTGAAAAATCCACAATGGCGCATTTCATTGCAAAGCCATAAATATATAGATATTCAATAGTTAATCAATTTTATATTATTTTGCCCCATGAATGAAAAAAAAACCATCTTAGATCTTCGTTCGCAAATTACGCAGCCTGACTGGACACCAAATTTATTCGTTGTTACAACTGTTAAAGAGTTGATAAAACAATTGGCAGATGACCGTGTTGTGCTTGGATTGTCGGGAGGCGTAGATTCTACTGTAGCTGCTGTTTTACTAAATAAAGCAATTGGCAAAAACCTTTTCTGCTTATTTGTTGACCATGGCTTGTTGCGTAAAAACGAGTTCGAAACTGTTTTAGAAAATTATAAGTTTTTAGGCTTAAATGTAATTGGTGTTAAGGCGGAAACCCGTTTTTACGAAGCGCTAAAAGGAGTTACCGACCCTGAACAAAAGCGCAAAATCATAGGAAAAAGTTTTATTGACGTATTTGATGAGGAAGCACATAAATTACAAGATATTAAATGGTTGGCACAAGGAACTATCTATCCTGATGTTATAGAATCTTTCTCTGAAACAGGTAAAACTATAAAATCACATCACAATGTAGGCGGGCTTCCCGAAAAAATGAAGTTAAAAGTAGTTGAGCCCTTGCGTTTGTTGTATAAAGATGAAGTGAGAAAAGTGGGCAAAGCGCTTCAGATTCCGGAATCGTTGCTCCAAAGACACCCGTTTCCGGGACCCGGATTAGGTGTGAGAATTTTGGGAGAGATTACACCCGAAAAAGTAAGCATTCTGCAAGAAGCGGATGATATTTTCATTAGTGGCTTGAAAGAACACGACTTGTATCAGCAAGTATGGCAAGCCGGCGTTATTTTGTTACCTGTTCAATCGGTAGGTGTTACAGGCGATGAAAGAACCTACGAGAATGCAGTAGCGCTACGTGCAGTGTTGTCCACAGATGCGATGACGGCTGAATGGGCAAAACTCCCTTACGAGTTTTTGGCAAAAATCTCAAACGATATTATCAACAATGTGAAAGGAATAAATCGTGTGGTTTACGATATCAGCGCTAAACCACCGGCAACGATTGAGTGGGAGTAATAGGAAAGTATTTTTAGTGGATATTTAGACGTTTGGCTTTTTTCAGCGCTTCCGACAAAATCCATTCAATTTGTCCGTTCATACTGCGGAACTCATCGGCAGCCCATTTTTCAATTGCTGCCAATGTTTCAGCATCTATTCTAATAATAAAAGACTTTTTTTCGCTACCCATATTAATTATAAAGTGTTCCGGTATTCACTACAGGAGCAGCAGCACGGTCTGAAGTAAGTACAACCATCAAATTGCTTACCATAGCAGCCTTTTTATCGTCGTCTAGTTCAATAATTTTCTTTTCTGACATCTGTTTTAAAGCTAATTCAACCATGCTTACTGCACCTTCTACAATTTTAAAACGTGCAGCTACCACTGCGGTGGCTTGTTGGCGTTGCAACATGGCGCCTGCTATTTCCGGAGCATAAGCCAAATAGCTGATACGCGCTTCAATCACTTTAATACCCGCAATTGCCAAACGATCGGTTAAAGCAGATTCGAGCATATTATTCACTTCCTCACCGCCACCGCGCAATG
This sequence comes from Bacteroidales bacterium, assembly GCA_031286285.1. GTDB lineage: Bacteria > Bacteroidota > Bacteroidia > Bacteroidales > WCHB1-69 > WRNX01. The sequence goes on from JAITUN010000290.1 coordinate 3,236, forward strand.
TAATTTCAGCATGCTCATCTTCAATATTATCGTAAGGATAGGAGCCTGCCAAATTTCTTACTGCCGCCTCACTCTGCACATCCACAAACTTAATATAGTTATCTACATCGAAATTTGCTTTAAAAGTATCTTCCACTTTCCAAACTAAAACAATACCAATCATGATAGGATTTCCCATTTTATCGTTTACTTTTATAGGCTCGCCGTTTACATTTCGCGCCCTAACGGAGATTGTTAGACGCAAAGTAAAAGGATTAAACCAGAAAAACCCATTATTGAAACAGGTTCCCTGATACTTGCCGAAGAAAGTTACTACTAAGGCTTCATTAGGTTTGATAATAGAAAGACCTATTAACATAATTAATGAAACTACGGTTAGAATAAGCATAAGCCACTGAATGCCAGAAGTTTGTGGAACATATACTTCAATAAGTACAGGCGCTAAAATACCTGCAATAGCAAAGAGCAACAGAATGGTAAGCATACCAAATCCGTTTTTGCCCGAGATAAATTTTTCTTTTTTTTCCATAAATAAAACTATTTAAAGGTTAATATTCTTTGAAATTAGAACTACTAAAAACAAGAGATGACTGGCTTTTTGCTGTTCCTGAAAGAGAATTTTTGTACTCATTATGATATCATTTTGATAGCGCGAAAATATAATAATTTTGATTCGGAAAGAAAAAGAAAGTTTTTTTTAACAACGCAGAAATTGATTTATTATATTGAATTAGGATGATAAAAAAATGTTTCTTTGCAAGCAACAAAAAAAGGAATGAGAAAAATTTGTTTGATCATCTTGAAACTCTTTCGTTATAAGTTAGATGTAGTAAATATTCCGAAAGAAAAAAAGTATGTAATACTATTTGCACCGCACACAAGTTGGACAGATTTTGCGATTGGTAAGATTGCTTTGACCGCCATGGGCGTTAAACCAACTATCCTTATTAAGAAAGAGTTTTTCTTTTTTCCATTGGGATATTTTTTAACTTATATCGGCGGCTATCCGGTGGACAGAAAACATTCCAAAAATTTGACAGAAAAAATAGCCGAGTATATGAAAGAAAAAGAGGAAGTTGTATTCTTAATCACTCCGGAAGGAACACGTAGGCGGGTTGAAACATGGAAACGAGGATTCTATCATATAGCCTTAAAAGCAGGCGTACCCATAGCCTTAGCTTATTTAGATTACCGTGATAGAAAAGGGGGAATCGGTCCCGTTTTTTACCCTACAGGAGATTATGAGGCTGATCTAAAGGAGATTCAAAAATTCTATTGTGGAATGAAAGGAAGAAAAAAAGGACGGTTTAATTTAGAAGAATGAATGTATTATATCATTAACCATTAATCATTAACCATTAACCATTAACCACTATCATTATCTTTATGAACAAAATAGCAATCATTACAGGAGCAAATGGCGACATGGGCAGAGAGATTACAAAAGCAGTTGCCAAAGCCGGTTATTCTGTTATCATGGCGTGCCGCCCAAGTCCAAAAGCCGCACAAGCATTCTCAAAAATAAAAAAAGAGATTAACGAAGAACTTGTTTTTCTTCCTTTGGATTTAGCCTCAACAGATTCTATCTTTAATTTTGCTGAAAAAGTAAGAAAAGATTATGGGCAAATAGACCTCTTGATTAACAACGCCGGAGTATTAAATCCAAAGATAAAAAATTTGGATGGGAGATGGGATTATACTACCATGGTAAACTACTTCGGTCATTATTTGTTGACAAACAAGTTATTACCTACTCTTCGCGAAGGGGCAAGAATTATTAATGTGGTTTCGCTTACTTATCGGTACGGTAAAATTGAACCTCAACTTTTTCAATGTGGTAGAAATAGGTTGTTCCAACAAATTCAGAATTATTCAAATTCAAAATTAGCGCTTTTATATTTTACTTTAGATTTGGCAGAACAACTCAAAGAGAGGAAAATAACCATTAATGTAAGTGATCCCGGAATTGTAGGAACAAAAATTATCGCTATGAATAATCGTTTTTTTGATATTATTTGTGATTTTTTTGCTCGTCCTTTTATGAAATCCCCCAAAAATGGAGCAAAAACTGCAATATATTTAGCTTTAAATGAAAATATTGGCAATATTTCAGGCGGCTTTTTCAAAAATGTAAAACAGATTCCTATTTTAGATCGCGTATTGCAAAACAATGAAAGAGAAATGCTTAGAAAGTTGACCGAAGACTTATTACGCGAAAAAAATATTTCAATATGATCTGCCCTCCTTATCTGAAGCATGGTGATACTATCGGTATTGTAGCTCCGGCACGAAAAGTTACTAAAAATGAATTGGATTTTGCCATTCATTGGTGGAAAGAGAAAGGGTTTAAGATTCTTCTTGGAAAACATCTGTTTGCTGAACATTTTCAATATGCGGGAACCGATGACCAACGGGCTAATGATTTGCAAAACATGTTAGACAACAGTGATGTAAAAGCAATTTTTTGCGCACGCGGAGGATATGGAATGTTGCGAATTATTGACAAATTAGAGTATCTTAGTTTTAATTTCGAACCCAAATGGATCTGCGGTTTTAGCGATATTACAGCGCTGCATTCCCACATAAACAATATCTATGAAATTGCCACAATACACGCTGCGATGCCTTTTTCTATGAATGAAAGCTGTTTGACAAATCTTGAAACACTTTACAAAACGCTTACCGGACAAAAAATCCATTATGAGTGCAAACCGCATACACTTAACAGGGGCGGCGAATGTTCCGGACAACTTGTAGGAGGTAATTTATCATTGTTGTATGCTCTTTCCGGCTCCATTTCAGATAGGGATACAACTCATAAAATTCTTTTCATAGAAGATGTAGATGAATATCTGTATCATATTGATAGAATGATGTTACATTTGAAACGCGCCGGAAAACTTGCAAACTTAGCCGGTTTATTGGTGGGTAATTTTAATAAAATGAAAGACAACGAAGTCGCATTTGGAAGCCAAATTGAACAAATTATTCTTGAACATTGTGAAATGTATAACTTTCCCATTGCTTTTAATTTTCCTGCCGGACATGCCGAGCAAAATGTAGCCCTAAAATTAGGCGCAAATTATAATTTATATGTGGAAAGTACAAAAATTACTTTGCAAGAGATTTCTTAATTTTTTTGCCTAAAAACCGGCATGTCTAATGCACTACTACATTACCGCTTATCTATCTGCGACAAGCTAAAACCCACCATAAAAACTGACATACCGGTAAGGATGAGCATATATTTACCAATCTCTACAAAACTTGCGCCTTTTAGCATAACATCTTTTATGGCAATAATAAACCATTTGGCGGGGAAAATATCGGCTAACCACTGAAAAAAGAGCGGCATATTGTCTAACGGAAACAAAAATCCGGAAAGCAAAACGGTAGGAAGAAACAAGCCCATCATCGTTACCATCATAGCATCTAATTGAGTTTTTGATACGGCAGAAATCAACAATCCGAAAGATGCGGCGGTAAACATAAAAATAATACATAAAAAAATCAACAATCCAATACTTCCTTTTATGGGCATGTGAAAAACAAAAACACTAATGAGCAAAATAAAAACCGTACTAATCAGAGAAAGTAGCATATACGGAATAACTTTTCCTACAGCGATATTTATTTTTTTAACGGTAGTAATTAGCATCATATTCATGGTGTTGGTTTCTTTTTCACGAGCTAATGTAATGGACGACATCAGCGCTGTTATAATAATCATAATGAGTGTAATAATTCCCGGAACAAACATATACACACTATTGAGTTCAGGATTGTATTTCATAGTAGTTAAAATAGCAATAGGAGTTTCGAGAGCATTGTTATTAAGGTTGTACTCAATAATATAATCATTGAACACAGACCTCAAATAATTGTTTAAAATAGATGCAATATTAATATCCGACACATCATTTATTATTTGAACATTTGCCACCCGATCTATTGCCAACGATTCTTCGAATCTTGGCGGAATAATCATGGCAATTTTTATTTGTTTATTTTTAAAATCATAGTCAATTTCAGTTTCTGATTCTAAAAAATTGACAACTTGAAAATATCCCGATGCTGTAATATTTTCAATTAATTGATTTGATTTAGTATCCTTAGAGAAATCAAGAATAGAGATTCTTGCATTTCTAATTTCAGAACTTATTGTAAATCCAAAAAGTAAGATTAGAGCAATGGGCATTGCTAAAACTAAGAACAATGAAACTCGGTCTCGCCCGATATGGATTAACTCTTTTTGTAAAATTGCAAAAAACGCTCCCATAATCATCTGTTTACAAATTTTACAAAGAGATCGTCAGTGGTTAAAACGCCCATGTTTTTTTTCAATTCTGCTGGTGTTCCAATAAGTTTGAGTTCTCCTTCAGCCATAATAGAGATTCTTTCGCAATATTCAGCTTCATCCATGTAATGTGTGGTTACAAAAATTGTAATACCTTTAGCAGCAGTCTTATAGATAAGCCCCCAAAATTCTCTTCGCACAATTGGATCTACTCCACTGGTAGGTTCATCTAAAAAAATAATTTGAGGTTGATGCAATAACGCAGTTGCAAAAGCCAAACGTTGCTTCCACCCTAGTGGAATAGAATACACCAATTCATTAGCAAAGTTTTTCATATTCAATTCATTCAAACTATCATGGATGCGTTGTTTTAATATTTTTTTCTCAATTTTATAAATAGTCCCGAAAAGTTGCATATTTTCAGATACCGTTAAATCATCGTACAACGAAAATCGCTGGCTCATATAGCCGATATTTTTCTTTATCATTTTCGATTGGGTAGCTAAGTCGTATCCACCTATTTTAGCTGTTCCTGAAGTGGGCAGAAGTAGCCCGCACAACATCTTCATTGCAGTAGTTTTACCAGCGCCGTTTGCACCAAGAAAGCCAAAAATCTCTCCTTTTTTAATACAAAAATTGATATTATTTACTGCAATAAAGTCTCCAAATTTTTTAGTAAGATTTTCAACTATGATACTATACATACAAACCCAATAAGCAGTAAAACTTCAAAAATACTCATTCTATTATTATAATAAAGCCGTACGTTTAGAAATCTTGCTTTTTAAATGCAAAAATATAATCTTTTTGAATAACTCTTACGGTTATTAGCATTTAACCATAAATTATGAGTTGAATTTTTCAATTTAACCTAATAATTAAAATAAGCCTATTTAAGGCATTGTTTACCAATATGGATATTTTATATTAATTATTTTTTTTCACCGCCCTATAACAATATTTTAAAAACCACTGAAAATCAACAATTTAGAAAATATTAATTTTAAAATTCAGAAATTTGGCGCACTATGATCCTCCTTTGCTACAATCTCACCCTCTTCCTTTTTTCCTCTATTATATCTATTTCAAGTGCAATAGTAAAATAGCTATATCAGCGGGACTAACCCCACTTATTCTTGCCGCTTGTCCCAAATTTTGTGGTTTTATTTTTGATAATTTTTCACGAGCTTCCAAAGAAAGAGAAACAAAAGTACTGTAATCTATCGTTGTCGGAATTTTAATATTATCTATTTTAGACATTTTATCAGCCAACTCTTTTTCTTTAAATATATAAGGACCGTATTTAACAGAAATTTCTACATTTTCAATTTCTTCTGCATTCATTTTTAGTTGCATGATTTTATTTTTTAATGAGGCAGAGTTTTCTATAATGTTTTGAAAGTCCACTTGAGGTCTTAGTAATAACAGCGCCATTTTTATGGGTTGACTTACTGCAGGTGTTTCAATATTTTCCAAACAATTATTAATTTCTTCAGGTTTGATATTTTCTTTTGTTAAAAACAGTTCTAAGTCTTGCTGTCGTTGATATTTTTTCTCTAGCATTTTTATTCTTTCATCATCAATTAATCCTATTTTATGTCCGATTGGCGATAACCTGATATCAGCATTATCTTGTCGTAATAGAATTCTATATTCTGCACGTGAAGTAAACATTCTATATGGGTCTTGTACCCCTTTAGTGGTAAGGTCGTCGATGAGTACCCCAATATATGCTTTTGACCGCGGCAGAACAATTGGCTCTTTTTCTTTCAAGGCTCTATGTGCGTTAATACCTGCAAGCAGACCTTGGCAAGCAGCCTCTTCATAGCCGGTGGTTCCATTTAATTGACCGGCAATATAGAGGCAACCAATTTTTTTTGATTCCAAAGATGGGTAAATATCAAGAGGGTCTAAGTAATCATACTCTATTGCATATCCTGGTTTTAATATGTGTGCATTTTTTAATCCGGGAATAGATCGTAGTGCTTCTGCTTGTATTTCTTCGGGGAGGGAAGAAGAAAAACCATTTAAGTAAAACTCATAAGTATTTCTTCCTTCAGGCTCTAAAAAGAGTTGGTGTTTTTCTCTGTCGGAAAATCTATCAATTTTATCTTCTATAGATGGGCAATATCTAGGTCCTACTCCTTTTATTCTTCCTTGAAACATTGGAGATTTATCAAATCCTGTTCTCAAGATATCGTGTACATTTTGGTTTGTATAAGTAATCCAGCAACTTAATTGGTTTTCAAGTTTTGGTGTTTGTGTAAAGGAAAATTTTGCAGGTACAGCGTCTCCTTTTTGTTCTTCCATTACTGAAAAATCTATGGTACGACCATCCAAACGCATCGGAGTACCCGTTTTCAGTTGTTTTACAGTTAATCCTAATTGAGCAAGTTTTTCTGACAAAAATGGCGAATTAGGTTCTCCTATTCTACCTCCGGGGAATGAAATTTCTCCAATATGGATTTGGCCATTTAGAAAAGTGCCAGCAGTTAGAATTACTTTTTCTCCGAAAATTATATTACCCTGTTTCGTTTTAATGCCAATTATTTTATTATTTTCAACCACAACATTGACGACACAATCTTTGATTAATTCTAAATTTGGTTGATTCACTAATACTTTTTTCCAGAAAGATGAAAATGCGTACTTATCACTTTGTGCTCTAGGACTCCACATAGCAGGTCCTTTTGACTTATTTAGCATTCGAAATTGGAGCATAGTATTGTCTGTAACTATTCCTGACATTCCACCAAGCGCGTCAATTTCACGTACTATTTGCCCTTTTGCAATCCCCCCCATAGCAGGGTTACACGACATTTGAGCAACAGAATATATATTATGATTTATCAGGAGCACTTGTGAGCCCAACCTTGCGGCAGCTACTGCTGCTTCACAGCCGGCATGCCCTGCACCTACTACAATAATATCGTATTTTTTTTTCATTGTTTCACGTGAAACATTTATATAATTACCTATTTTTCTATAACTTGTAAATTGTGTTGAATAATACTAATGCATCTTCCTCTTTTTGTTTCATGAGTTTTGACTCCCGATATTCCTTATCTTTATAGCCGCAAAGATGAAAAACACCATGCACCATTACTCTTCTTAATTCCTCTTCAAACCCACAACCATAGTTTTGAGAATTTTCAATTATCCGATCTACTGAGACAAAAATATCACCATGAATAAAATTTCCTTCAGAATAATCAAATGTAATAATATCAGTAAACATATTGTGTTTTAAGTATTGTTTATTAAATTTTAAAAGTTGTTCATCGTTAAGAAAAACAATATTAATATCTCCAACTTTTCTATTTTCTAGTTTAGCAATTTGAATCAACCAATTTTTTATTGGTTTTTTTTGTCTTACTTTAAAAGTTGTTTCAGAAAAAAAGAGAATCATACTTTATTTTTAACCATTAATCTATATTTTCTAAAGCATACCATTCAATGTACGATTTATCAGTTTCACATAATTTCAATGAAAATAATTGCAAATCAGAAGGTAATATTTGTTTAATAATGGATGCTAATTCACAAACCATATTTTCAGTAGTAGGTTGAAAAGCGGTTATTATTATTTTCTTGTAATTATTTTTTAATGCATTCAACAGGGCGGGGTCAGAATTCTGATGAATAATTAAAGCGTGGTCCCAAACATCAATTATCTTACTCTGAATCAAATCGTTAAAATCGCTAAAATCAATAATCATTCCTTTTTTTGGAGATGTTTCATCATTACAAAGCGTTCCCCGAACGGTAACCTCTAATCTGTAGGTATGTCCATGAATGTTGTTGCACTTACCGGGATAATTTAACAGCACGTGTGCCATATCAAAATTAAAAACACGTGTTAAACGTAACAAAGCCATATTTTTTTTGGCAAAGAAACATCAATTTTATTAACAATTAAAAAAAAGGTCTATTTATTATAAAAATAGACCCTTACTTAACTAAAAAAACGTTATTCATTTTCTAATTCCGGATCCTCAGAAAACCAAACATTATAAAGCATAAAAGATTCTTCAAAATCATTTCTTACTAAATTTTGTTTTGGAATATTCAACCATAAATCAGTATTGTTTAGAGGGTTGGTAATAAACAACGATCTATTAGGAAAAGGATATTCTAAATAATCTCCAAATGTAGTAGCCTCAACAAGAACTAATACACCTCCTTCTTCCTCCCCGTCTTCAAAATAATATGCACTTCCTTTTTGTTTACAAACATTTCCAAAACCAACACAATCAATATGACCGTATTCACCCAATATTTTGATACACGAACCTCCGCAGTCTTTTACAGAGTGTCCTAGAAATATTTTAAAACCAACACCCAAACCCTTTTCGGGTCCAAGACTTATCCAGGTGGCTTCATTTTGAATTTTTTCATCACTCTCCCTATTTGAGAGTAGGTCTGTAGAAGAGACTATTTCGTTTTTATTGCAAGCAACAAAACTTACAGTAAGCAGAAATACAATAATAAAACACAATAACAATAATTTTTTCATAATAATGAATTTAAGTTAAACATAATTGCAAAATAATATGTTTAAAAAAAGAAACCGCTTTTTTTATTAATAAATGTCGTGAAAATGTCCTGAAGTAATTCTGACAAGCTACTTCATTTTTATAATCAAACGAACTCCATATAAATCAGCATCATGAGTAATTTCAAGGGTATACCTATTTTTATAACAAAATTCCAACCGCTGTTTTAAAATCTTTAACCCATTTTTAGAAGAGACAATATTGTTTTGATTTGGCAAATAATTATTTTGACACTCAAATTTAAAAAAAGGAAATTGTGTTGTATTAAATAAAATATCAACCCACCCAGTGCCATCTTGTAAGGTATATTTCATTGCATTTCCAACAATTGGTTCAAACAAAAGAGGAAGAATCATATAATTTTCAATATTACCAAGAACATTTATATTTACCCTTATTTCTTTCTCATGTCTTAATTTTTCTAATTCAACATAATTATAATAAAACGCAATTTCTTTATCTAACTCAACAACATCTTTTTCAAAATCAATAAGAAAAAAATATAAAACAAATTTTAATTTATTAAAAAGTTCACTATTTTTTTTATTTGTTAACTTTTTAGTATATAAGAGTTCTAAAATATTAAAGAAAAAATGCGGGAACAATGATTTTCTTGAGAAATTTTTCTCAAACTCTTGTTTTTCTTTAAGTAATAAAAGTTCTCTTTGATTAATAATATCTTTTTTGTAATAAAATAAAAGCAGTCGATTGAAATATTCCACCCAGAAGAAAAAAATAAAAATAGAAAAATCTCTTATGATAACGTAAACAAATGTTATCAAATAAATTTTTTCTTTATTAGGAAACGTATAATAGGAAGTTTTAAAGTTCTCATTAAAAACGAACATTTCAAATCCGGCACAAAATAGAATTGACAATGCTACTATTAAAACATATAACCATTTCCCTTTTTTAAAAACGATTGGGTATAAATAAGATACAAGAACAGATAATACAATAGCCAAACATAGAAAAACCATTATCTCTTGAATTATATTACTTGGTTTAGTAGGTATTAAGACAGAAAACCCTGTATAAAAAAAACCAATACAAATCCAAAGGAATATTTTAAATAAAAGAAAGATGATTCTAATGAACAAATAATTTTTTCTCTCATTTTTCATGTAATAAAATTTTTGCAAAATAAAAAAAAATATTTTTGCACACCAAAAAATAATAAAATGGAGATATATAAATATATAATTATAGATGACGAGCATCAATCTCATCAAAACTTACGTCGCCACATTATGCCATATTCTAAATATCAATGTGTTGCAACCTTTAAAAATCCCCAAAAAGCCTTATTGTATTTACAAACAAATGAAGTTGATTTAATTTTTTTAGACATAAGGATGCCGGAAATGAATGGTTTTCAATTTTTGGAGTCATTGTCAAAAAATATCTTTGTTGTAATTCTCACAGCATATGTTGAACAATATAGCATTGAAGCCCATCAATATTATGATAAGGATCTTGTTTTTTTTTCCAATAAATCCCAATTTTCATACTATTTTCCAAAAATAATGACACGTTTCGAAAACATGTTTAAGGAGAAAGCGGTGTTAAATAGAATAAAACAATTATCTAAAAATGAGATACGCATATTTCCCAAAAAGTACAAAAATAAAACTATATCTTTAGAGGATATTGTTTATTTAGAAGTGGTGGGGCATAATATGGTTTTAAAAATAAGAAATGGTGAAGAAATAATTTTCCGTATGACAATAGGCGAATTATTAAGTTTTTTACCAACAAATTTTTTCTTTCAAATCAAGAGGAATATGATTATCAATATTATTTATATTACCGCATTAACAGGCACAACAATAAGTATTGAAAATCAACACCTTACTATTCCTATTAGCAAAAGAAAGAAAATAATTCCACAACTCATCACCCTAAGAGAAAAGTTGTTAGAAAACTATTGTTCATAATAGCACAAAACAGGATACTTTTCGTATTGAACATAAGTGTTGTAGTTTAGCCAATCTCCTGTATTGAAATAGATGGCTTTTTCTATAGCAATCTCTAAAGGCAAATGTCTATGACCAAAAATAAAAAAATCAACATCATTACTTTCAACATATTCAGTACAAAACCGAACTAATTGTTCTTTTTCATTTCCCAAAAACAACTCTTTGTGATAAGGTGTCATGGCTCTGCTTTTTCTTGAAAAAAAAGATGCTATAGTAAAACCGATTTTTGAAGGAATGAGTCCAAACAACCAAATATTGATTTTACAATTAAGGAAAGCCTTTAAAAACTTATACCCTAAATCACCTCTTCCCAACCCATCACCGTGTCCTAAAAGAAATTTCTTATTGTTAATTAAAAAAGTCTGTCTATTTTTAAAAATATGTATTCCTAAATGTTTTGACAAGTAATTTTTCATCCACATATCATGATTTCCGGTAAAAAAATAGATTTCTATTCCTATATTTCTCAGTTCTGCAATTTTATCTAAAAAAAGTGCATAAAACTCAGGTGGTTTTCCGGAGTATTCGAACCAAAAATCGAAAGTATCACCCAAAAGGAACAAATGGTTAGCATCTATTTTGATTTTATCTAACCAATCAACAACTCGATTTTCACGTTTATTACTCTCTTCTTGATTTGGTGCTCCAAAATGAAAGTCAGATGCAAAATAACACACTCCTGAAATTTCAATTGGCTGAGAATGCGACATATTAAAGAAAATAAGTTATATTATTAGCATAGCGTCGCCATAAGTCAAAAAGCGATACTTTTCAGCAATAGCTTCTTTATAAGCTTTCATAACAAACTCAAATCCACCAAAAGCAGCAGCAATCATAAGCATTGGGCTTTCAGAAGGGTGGAAATTCGTAACCAATGCATCAGCAGAGAGAAAGCGATGGGGCGGAAAAATAAATTTACTAGTCCATCCATCATAAGATTTAATTTTTCCGGTTTGATACATAGATGATTCTAGGGCTTTTATAGTTGTTGTACCTACAGCACATATTTTTTTCTCTTGATCTTTAGCATAATTAATTTTTGTTGCAGACTCTTCGGTAATCATCATCTGTTCGGAATCGGATTTGTGTTTTGTAAGGTCTTCTACATCAATATCACGAAAATTTCCCAATCCGGAGTGTAAAGTAACAGGAACTATATCAACCCCATGTAATTCAAAACGTTTAATAATTTCTCGACTAAAATGCAACCCTGAAGTGGGTACTGCAACCGCTCCTTCGATGGTAGCAAAAAGTGTTTGATAATTTTCTTCATCTTCCGATTCAACATCTCTAAAACGTAAAATATTTTCCGGCAACGGTGTATTTCCCAATTCTTTCAACTTTGCACGAAATTCCATATAATTACCTTCAAAAAGAAACCGCAAAGTTCGTCCCCGAGAAGTAGTGTTATCAATAACTTCGGCAACCAAACTATTATCTTCACCAAAATAGAGTTTGTTTCCGATTCTTATTTTTCTTGCAGGGTCAACTAAAACATCCCATAAACGACTATTAGCATCTAATTCACGAAGCAAAAAAACACGAATTTGAGCTTGGGTTTTCTCTTTTTCGCCATAAAGTAGAGCAGGAAATACGCGCGTGTTATTCACAACAAACAGATCTCCTTCTTCAAAATATTCTAAAATATCTTTGAAAATACGGTGTTCTATTGTGCGAGTTTTACGGTTAAGTACCATTAAACGAGAAACATCTCTTTCTATTAAAGGGTGCAGCGCTATTAACTCTTGTGGTAAAAAATATTTAAATTGCGATAGTTTCATCAGGTCATTTTTTGAGAGTGCAAATATACACTTTCAAAAGGCGTTTGTCAAGGGGTTTTTGCATTTTTTTTCATTAAATGTCAAAAATCTCTCCCATTTGTAAATAAATAGTCTATACATGCAAGATTTTCAGCAAAATTAAAGCGCTCTGCAAATACTTGCAGGTATTCTATTCTTTTTTGTCGAAAAGTTCTGTTTTTAGGCAGAAAAACATCTCTAAAATCTTCCATTTTTTGGGGATGTAAGTAAAAAAAATCTGTAAATAAAAGTGTATTTCGAATTAAAAACAAGTTTCTTAAAAGATATAATAATTCCATATTAAAATCAAATAAAAAAGAGTAGTTTTTTTGAAAAAAAGGTTCAAAAAAATCTCTGTAATAGAGAAAAAAAGGGCTATTATTATAGGCGGATTCAATGGTTTTCCAATGATGGCGCTGCCAGGCACAGCCGTTATCGATCCTCACCTCCCGAATCTGTTTAGTATCACTTCTTACCACAGGAATAATTAAATCATACAATCCATTACCGGTTAAAATGGTTGTCCGATTTCGATACGTTTGTTTTTGATAATTTTCATAAGCCTCAATAAACACTAAATCAGCGCCTTTCATTTCTATTAAATAGTCTATGGGAGGAAAGTATGCGACCGAAAAAAGCTTTGGTTCCATTTACAATTTCGGTAACATTTCATAGACCAATTGTACCATTTTTGGTTCTGCGATTTGAGCGGCTTGAAGTACTTCTTCGTGTGAAACTTTTTCCACCTGTCCCACAATACCTAAGTCTGTAATTACCGATAAACCAAATACTTCTATTCCACGGTGGCGAGCAATAATAGTTTCAGGGACAGTGGACATCCCCACAGCATCACCGCCTAAGATAGCAAACATACGATATTCAGCCGGGGTTTCAAAGCACGGACCTGTAACTCCTACATAAACACCGGTTTGCACGTGTATATTCAACTCTTTTGCACATTGGTATGCTATTTTTAACATTTTTTTTGAGTAGGCTTCGCTCATGTCTAAGAAGCGAGGTCCCAATGTATCGTCATTAGGACCAAGAAGCGGATTTCCACTGAACAGATTAATATGGTCCCGAATCAACATTATATCCCCTATTTTAAAAGTAGGGTTCATTCCCCCTGCAGCATTTGAAAGTATTAACTTATTAACTCCCAATTCTTTCATTACTTGAATAGGAAAAGTAACCTCCTGCATTGTATATCCTTCGTAGAAATGAAAACGTCCGCTACACACAATAATATCTACGCCATTCATTTTACCAAAAATCAAGGAACCGCGATGTCCTTTTACGGTAGAAACCGGAAAATTAGGAATTGTATGATAAGGAATCTCTTCCTCAATATTCAGATGTTTTACTAATCCACCCAAACCTGAACCTAAAATGATGCCAATTTTTGGATTTTTTTTCAATTTTAACGCTAAAAACTGTCCTGTTTCTTTTATTTTTTCCATTTTTTTATGATTTACTGATTGTTATTATTAAAAAAATACAAGTGATAAAGAGGCGCAAAAATATAAACTTTCAGAACAAAGAGATTTCTGTTACATCTTTTCTCAAAACACAATAAAAACCTTGAATTTTCGTATTTTATAATTGCATTGGTAAAATAGTATCTTTTGAATAAATTGCGAACATTTTTCATTTTTCTGTTTTCTTTTCTGTTTTCGATTTTGTATGCGCAAAACACAATTACGGTGTTTGGGACCATATCTGACTTTCAATTCAATCCCATTGAAAATGTAATGGTTCAATCTCCTCATACTGAAAATAAAGTTATCTCTACCAAAGATGGTAAATATCAGATTCTTCTTCCGGCCAATACAGAAGTACAACTTTATTTCAAGCATATTGCTTTTCGTGATACTATTTTCACTTTACTTGGGGAACCGCAGGAGTCCATAAAATTAGATATTATTTTAGCGGCTACCGGTTCACAACTTCAAAGCGTGGATATATCTACTACTTATAATGACGGTTACACAAGAGTAGATCCGAAGCTTACTTTTTCTATGCCTTCGCCTACTGGCGGCGCAGAAAGTCTAATAAAGATGCTTCCCGGAGTCTCTTCTGTAAATGAATTGAGTGCGCAATATAACGTAAGAGGCGGCAATTATGATGAAAATTTAATTTTTGTGAATGATATACAAATATATCGTCCTTTCTTAGTGCGTAATGGGAACCAGGAGGGACTAAGTTTTGTAAATTTGGATCTTACACAAAGTGTAAAATTTTCCGCAGGCGGTTTTCCAGCCCAATACGGAGATAAAACTTCTTCTGTTATGGATGTGGAATATAAAACCCCCAAACAATTTGGAGGTTCGTTCATGATTGGCTTTTTGGGAACTTCCGCACATATTGAAGGCTGTGTGAAAAACAAACCAAAAACACGTGACATTTTTACTTATCTTGTGGGAGTGAGATATAAAACAAACTCTTATCTCCTTAAATCAATGGAAACAAAAGGAGATTATAAACCTAATTTCTTTGATGCACAAATGTTGTTGGGTTGGAATATTTCCGAAAAATTTGAAATAGGTTTGTTAGGAAATATATCTATTAACAAATATCTTTTTGTTCCTTCTGATAGAGAAACACGATTTGGAACTATTGAAGATCTGAAAAGTTTTAAAGTCTATTTTGATGGTCAGGAGGTTGATAAATATGAAAATTATTTGGGCGGGTTGACTTTTACTTATCGTCCCAATTTTAAAAATCAACTCAAATTAATCCTTTCCTCATATTACGCAAAAGAAAGTGAAACTTTTGACATTCAAAGTCAATATTGGCTAAGTGATATTGAAGCGGATCTTGGAAGCGAAGGCAAAGATATTTCCAAGGAAATTTCGGTTCGTGCCGTTGGGACTAATATTGATCACGCTAGAAACTATATAAATTTCTTTGTATCTGCTGCCGATTTTCGTGGGGAGCACCAACTTCATAAGCGAAATAGCATTTTCTGGGGTGTTAAAGTACAAAACGAAAGGATTAAAGATGAATTAAATCAATGGCATATGAATGATTCGGCAGGATATACATTACCATATATTCCAAACCCCAATCCCGGAGATTCGGTACCATTTGGAGATCCTTCAAGACAATTGACGTTGGGTGAATTTAATTATTACGATGCCTCTCATTTTTTAAATACTATTCGCATCACAGGTTTTATACAAGATACCTGGAAAATAGACAATGATATTAAACCCCGTTTTACCCTCAATGCAGGAGTAAGGTTTCACTATTGGTCATATAATAAAGAATTTAATGCTTCCCCACGTCTCTCTTTGCTTTATAAACCCCGCTGGAAACACGATTGGTTGTTTTGGTTAAAAACAGGTGTTTATTATCAAACCCCGTTTTATAGAGAGTTTAGAGATATTCAAGGAAAATTAAATCCTAATATTAAATCTCAATTTTCTTATCAGGTTATTTTAGCAAGCGAATACAATTTTAAAATTTGGAATCGTCCTTTTAAATTTACAATGGAGGGATATTACAAATATTTGGATAATTTGATTTCTTATTATGTTGATAATATTCAGATTGTTTATAGCGGAAAAAATGATGCGATGGGATATGCAACCGGTTTTGACGCACGTTTTAGCGGTGAATTGATTGAGGGGTTAGAGTCGTGGCTCTCTATTTCTATAATGAATACTATGGACAAAAACAAACCTTACTATAATAATAATGGGGAGTTAGTGAAACCTACGTATAAAAGACGTCCTACCGATCAACGTTTTGTTTTAAATCTCTTTTTTCAAGATCATATTCCCGGATTTCGACCATTACGTGTGAACTTAAACTTTGTGTATTCTACAGGATTGCCGTTATGGAATCCCGAACGGGAACGCGTAAAAAAGAATACCCTTCAAATGAAAGATTATTTTCGTGTGGATATAGGGTTTTCTTACATTTTCTTAGAACAAAGCAGAGACAGATTTAGGAACAAAAGCAAATTTATCCGTGCTATTAAAAACGCGGGTATTTATTTTGAAGTATTTAACTTGTTGGGGACTAACAATGTTTCTTCCTATATGTGGATCAAAGATATTAACAACCAATATTGGGCTATCCCCAATTATTTAACACCCAGGTTGATTAATTTAAAATTTGCCATTGAGTTTTAAAAGAGTTTTCAGGAGAATGTTTGAAAACACGTTATTTTTTTTAAAAAATATCCGAACCTTAATTTCCCCCTCCTACTTCAACATTTGAACATATCTTTTTAATCAACCCTTGCAAAACCTCGCCGGGGCCAAACTCTACAAATCGTGTAGCTCCATTTGTCACCATATTTTGGATAGTTTTCGTCCACAATACCGGTGCTGTGAGTTGCCGTATCAAGTTTGTCTTAATAATTTCAGGGTTGGTATTGGGTTGTGCGGTAAAGTTTTGATAGATTGGGCAAACGGGAGTTTGGAACTCAGTTTTTTTGATAGCTTTTGCTAATTCTTCCTGTGCAGGCAACATCAGCGGGGAATGGAATGCTCCGCCTACATTTAGCATTAATACCCGTTTTGCGCCGGCAGTTTTCAATGCCTCACTTGCTAGCTCTAAGCCTTTAAAACTTCCCGAAATAGCTAATTGTCCAGGGCAGTTATAGTTGGCTGGAGCTACTATTTCGTCAATGGTATTGCAAATATCTTTCACCTTATCATCATCAAAGCCAATCACCACTGCCATTCCGGAAGGATTTTGCAAGCAGGCTTTTTGCATGGCATTGGCACGTTGAGATACTAAACGCAATCCATCTTCAAACGAGAGCGCACCAATAGCAACCAATGCGCTAAATTCACCCAAAGAGTGTCCCGCAGCCATTTGAGGGACAATGCCATCATTCATCATTTTGCAAGCAATAACCGAATGAAGAAATATAGAGGGTTGTGTAATGTTTGTTTCTTTTAGATCAGCATCAGAACCATTAAACATTATATCAGTAATAGAAAAACCCAATATTTCATTGGCTTTTTCAAACATTTTTTTAGCTTCAGGATAGAAGTCATACAACTCTTTTCCCATACCTACAAATTGGGCGCCTTGCCCTGGAAATACATAAGCGGTCATAGTTTTTTGTTTTAAAATTGTGGCAAAAATAAAATTATTAATAACTAAATGTCAAAAAAAATTTATGTTTTATTGTAAAAAATTTTCTATAGGATTTAGCGGTGTTCCATTGTACCAGATTTCAAAATGCAGATAAGGTTTTTGAGACTCTTTTCCCCGATTACCCATGGTGGCTATTGGGTCTCCCGATTTTACCTTGTCGCCCACTTTTTTTAATATTAGATCTAAGTTTTTATATTGAGAAACAATATTTCCGCTATGTTGAACAAAGATATTGCTTTCTCTCTCAGCAGATTCAATGCTGATTACTACGCCGTCTGCAACGGCAGTAACGAGCGTTCCTTTCTCATTTTCAATATCTATGCCGAAATGCTTATCCGGAATAGAAAACAGTTTTGTAATATTTCCCGGCGCCGGCATGGTAAATGCGAAAGTTGGATAAGAAACGTTTTGATATAGTGAAATATATGATTTACTGCTTCTATCAGTAATTTCAATAGAGATCTTTTCTGCGGCTTCATTTACCTGTTTAAATGCCTTTTCTGCCCTTTCCTGATCTTTAATCCTTTTTTCAGAAACATTTTCCATTGGGGCGTTCATCTCTTCAGAGATTACCTTGTCGCTTAAAACATTAAAAAAATTGTCCAAATAAATTTTTTGCATAGCGCTCAATCTCTCAATAGAATCCACACGGATAAGCATTTGTTTATAGAGTTTATACTCAATTGGACTTGTGTATCCCGGAACATAAACCCGAAGCGGAGTAAAGGCTATGAGTATCGCCGTAAGCATGATAATGATTAAAGAAAAAACGACCCCAAGAACAAATATTCTTCTTGGTGTTAATTTTAAAACAAAAACATCGGATAAGTTCTCTTCATTTCTAATAATGAGCCGAAAGCGGTGTGTCCAATACTTTCTTAATTTTTTCCAGAAAAATTTAATATTTTTAAAATTCATAGAGCTACTGATTACGACAAGGCTTGGTTTACTTTTTTGGAAGATTCTAAGATTGCATTATATTCTTCGGGAGTGATATCGCTGGTAAAGAATTGTACGGGGTTTACGGGGATTCCGTTTTTCCAAACTTCATAATGTAAGTGCGGGCCCATCGAAAGACCTGTATTTCCCACATAGCCGATCAATTCGCCTCTTTTTACTTTTTGTCCGGGTTTTACTATTTTTTTCGATAAGTGTCCGTATAAAGTTTGGTAAGAAAAACCGTGATCAATAATTACGTTAGTGCCGTATCCCATTGCGGCTTGTTGGCGTGAAACAGTTCCATCGGCAGTAGCATATATTGGTGTTCCGCGCGGCGCCGTAATATCCACACCCGTATGTTTACGGTAGGTTTTCAGGATGGGATGAATCCGTAATCCAAAACCGGAGGTTACATTATACATATTTTTTATAGGACGAATGGCAGGAATAGCTGCCAACATATCATTTTTATTTTCAGCTAATAACAAAAGAGAATCTAAAGATTCGCGCTCTTCTTTGAGTTTAATAAACAGCCCTTTAGTTTTTAAATCAATTGTTTTCAACAACTTTACAGTTTCGCTTTGAGGAATAGAGTCATAGCGGGTTGTTAAATTAAACCAGGGGTTTCTTGTTTCCAAAGGAATGGGTTCAGCTTCAAAAATAGCTCGATACACCTGATCATCACGGTCTTGAATATCTTCAAGGACTACATCCATGACCTCCAAATTTTTATTAATCGCCCTCAACTGCTCTTTTAATTCATTATTTTCTTTTTGCAACATTTTTTCCTTTGGTGAATCAAAAAGATAAAAAGCGATCCAAAGCACAAAAATTGCAAACGCTATAGCAGTTGTAACAAGCCAAATAATTCTTTTAACAATAGTCCACACCGATAGTTTTGCCTGTTCAAACGACATAGTATCGGGGTTGAAGAAATAGAAATTTCGAGCCACTTTTATAGAAATTATCTAATAAAAACAGAATTATTTCTGTTTTATTTTATCTCCATATAATTGCATACAAATGGTGTCTTGTCTTGCGAGGTCAAAGCGTTCAATTAAACTGATGAGGCGATCGGGGTATTGTGGGTTTGTGGCGTATCCTGCTGCTTTCAGTTCCCGCGCCCAGCTTTGATAATCCATAATATCAAGGGTAAAGAGTTTAGAATAGCGCGGGCGGGTAATTAAGAATTGCGAGTGGTCGTTGTAAGATTCTTCCGCTTTTGTATATTTTCTAAAACACTCTTGCAACTCATCGTCATCATGTTTTATCGTATCGCCTTGCCACTCTTTGTGGCATTTAATTCCGAAATGGTTGTTTCCTTCAGTTGCCAAACGACTTGTGCCGCAAGCGCTTTCAAATATTCCCTGCGCTAAAGTAATACTTGCCGGAATCTTATACTCCGCCATCTTCTGAATGGCAATCTCTTTGTAGGTGTCAATGTAATTGTAGATGTCCGCTTCGGTATATTGGGCGAAAAGGGAGAAAGGAGAAAGAAGAAAGAAAAAAATGAATTTTGAATTTTGAATTTTGAATTTTGAATTTTTCATATTTAACCATTTATCATTAACCATTAACCACTAACCACTAACCCTTTGGTTACATTCCATCTAAAAAGCAACAATACAGTTCCTTTTTGCAATTCTAACTTAATAACAAAACCAAAAAGAAGAACAAAAGAAGCTATCCATTTAATAATTTCAGAAAAAATTCTTTTTAAATAGCAACTCTTTGAAATGTTCAAGGTTCTCAATTTTTCACTCATCCCTATCCCTTCTCCCAACTTTTTAATATATTCTTTTGTAGTTCTATTTTCAGGAATCACATGTTCTACTTTAAGAAGGGGCAGATAGTAAATTTTTTCAATAATTCTATCACAACGATTAAAAATATCTTTTTCTTCCCCACCCATCAAATTTTTCTTACTTCTTCCCAAAGCGGTGTTGAAAAATCCATATTTTTCAAAATACTCTTTTTTAAATCCCATATTAGCTCCAATTGGATATTTGTTGCCGGTAAAGAGAGTAACAGTATTTCCCAAACTAATAGCCGACACCCAAGAATAGCTCCATTTTGACAACCAAGGGGGTGTTTTTCCGGTTTCAAAGCGAGGGGATATTTCTCCTCCAAATGCTGCCATATCGGGATATTCTTTCAAATAATTATCCAAATTATTCAAATAATTGGAATTTACAAAAGAATCATCATCTAAGAAAACTAACATTTCTCCTTTTGCTTCTTTTATTCCTCTGTTTCTTGCAAATGATAATCCTTGTTTAATTTCAATAAAATAACGAAAAACAACTTGCGGATAATCATGTTGGAAAGCCATACATTGCGCTTCGGTTTTGTCCGTACTGTTATTATTTATTAAAACGATTTCATATAGATTTGGAGGGAAGTCGTTCTGTGCCAAATTTTTCAACACATTGTAAATATATTTTTCCCGATTGTAGGTACAGATGATAATAGTGATCATGTTTAGTTTTAATTGACAAAATAAGAATCAGTAATTCTTCTATTTTCGGAACACATTAAAAGTGATAAATTAGTTACAAAAAGAATATTAGGTCAAAATAAAAAAATAACCATTTTAATACAAAAGCAAACAAAAACCTCAAATGCCCTACCTTGAAAAGTGTAAATACCTATGGTCAAGAGTATTTGCTTTATCTTTTAACCCCTCCAAAATGATATATTCGTTATTATTTCTACCTACAACTGCATTTACTAAAATAGATTTTTCTAAAGCAAAATTAGGGGAGTGTTCCGGGGGTTCGGAATAGTTATATACTGAAACAGCATAAACACTAGTTTTTCCTGCAACAACAGTTGGTTGACCAATAGGGAGTGTAAATATTTTTCCTAATGCAACACTTTCAATTTCTGTATGTTGATAGTTTTCTCTTCCAAAAGTTAATGTAATACTGTCCTTAAAAGCGACCTGATATTTTTCAGCAATTTGTTCAATAGAAGAACCGCTGTTTATTTCTTCGGAAAGTTTATTTTGAACTAATTCTAATTTTTTTAAGACAGTAAGTTCTGCTTCAATAGTTTCTTTTACCTTTTCCAATTTTGGTATTCCTTTTTTCTTTGTATCCCGCACAGCAGCAACCGCAAAAAAGTTTTTGTTAGAAGTAAACACATCAGAAACAGCATCTACCGATATATTAGGATTAAATGCCCAATTAATAATTTCGCGTACATTCTGCAATGTCGAAATACTTGACATCATAGAAGTGATATTTTTTCCTTGTACCACTTGTATTCCTTTTTGAGCTGCATGGGTCATTAATTCTTCTGCAGAAATACTTTCAGCTTGTAGTTGTCTAGCTTCATTTTTTATAGCCTGTTCAGTAGCATCGGAGTGTTTAATTTCTTCTTTGTAGATAACATAGAGACGTTTTTCAACGGGGAGAGTACGTTCTAATACTTGATACACAAAATAAGCAGAGGAAAATTCTTGTGTATAAAGATTTTTATGCAATAAAGAATCATAGAATTGGCGATGGACGGAGTGTTCAGCAACCCATATTGTAGTATCTGTTGCACTTCTACCCCCAAGGTAATCGGGCAATAGAGTAAAAATATTAGCGCCGGCGCTAAGTAGATTGCTAATGCTGTCGGTAACAAATTTCGCCTCCTCTTTAGTTCTCATACTATTTGGATTTCCGTCGGTTTTATAATCCACAACCAAAAAAGCAACGAGAACAGAATCAGAGCGTTTTGCGGCGCCGTAAGTTTTTCCATATAACCAAAAAGCGTTTTCTTCAAAAGGTTCAATAAAACTGCCCACGGGTCTGTCAAAAACTAATTTAGCTAATGTATCGCTACTAATATCTTCTCTTTTATAATAGATACTGTCTACCATGCCAAGCATCATTGAAATGTTATATTCTTCAATAGAGAGTGCATTTTTTAAGCGGGCAGCTCTATTTGTTGCGGTATCTTTAATAGCGGCTAAATCTTCCGGCGTAGGTTTAATAGGGAAGAAAGCTACATCAATATCACGTGAATCATTTTTTTCAAGATAGCGCTCTTTATTTTTTTTGAACCAATCGGTAATCTCTTTATCGGTAACAGTAGCTTGAATTTCGTTGAATTGAGCGGCAGAAGGCATTATCGTAACAACTTTTGCCAACAAGGAATTGTTGTTTTCCGCAAAAAATCTCGCAGATTCGTCAGAAAAAACAATCAAATTTTTTGCTAATGCCATATAACGAACTTTTTGTTTCTCTAAAAGTGCAATATTTTCAATAGCTTTATATGCAGAATAGATTTCTTGTGCCTCTTTCTTGTTTTTATAATCTTCAATATTTGCGATAAAATTGATTGCCTCTTCAATTGGCGCTCGTTGAGCAAGGAAATTAACCAAAAAATTCAATAATTGATTGGGTTGTTGGGTATTAAGGCTGGCAACCATTTCTTCAGCAATCTCCTCTTTCATCTCTTTTGTAAACTGTAGTCCTAAGTCTTCCAACTGTTGTTCCAAAATAGTTTGTTCTAAAAGCTGGTCCCAAGTCCAATCATGTATACCAAAAGTTTCAGTTTCATCAAGCGCTTGTTTATTGTAATAGATTTTCCAAAGAGCAGTATTTTGTTCTAAGCGAGCGCGATACTCCTCATCTAATTTTTTACCATTAATTTTTACCATAATATTCTTATCGGAGTAGAAATTAGTAAGTTTTGTAACATCTCCCATAACAAAAGCGAGAAGAGCTACTCCAATAATAAACATTAAAAGGATACCATGTTTGCGAATTGAACCTATTGCTGCCATATTAATTTTATATTTATATAAGTTTTTAATTTTTAAAAATGAAGCGGCAAAAATAGCATTTTTCCAATACCAAAGAATTGAAAAAAGAGAGAAATTAAAAACAAAAAGAAAAAACTTTAATTATTAAGCAAAAAAGAATGGAAAAAAATTAATCAACGTTCGCAATCGCATTCACCCATTTCGTTTGTAGTTTTTGTAGTTTTGACACTTGTGAAGGAGTAAGTTCACCATATGCTCTTGATAATTCATCTGCCAACTCAGTTGCGTTTTCCATCATTGTTGCAGATTCTGATAAAGCAGATGTATCGCCCTTTTGAACTTTTTTCATTAAAGCAATATACTTGTCTATGAAAGTTTCATAATCTTTGAGAACGGTATCCCAATTAGTATTGCTTTTAGTAGTAGTTTGTACTTCTACTTCATCATCCTCATCCTCATCTATAGAAGATAAACCACCATCATCCTTATTAGTATCCATATCTTCGGTTATTGTAATATCTTCTTGTGAAGGAGGGGTTTTATCAGAACTTCCGCTATTACCACATGCAAAGATCGTACATATTGCAAGAACTGCAATTAAATAGAAAAAATTTTTTTTATTCATATTTATTATTTTTTAGTAATTTTCCTTCTACTCGTATGGCTTTTCGTAGGAAATAGTTCGCCCGCTTTTAGGAGTTTCTGCCCTCCCAGCAAAAAAAGTTTAAAGTGTTTATTGCAACTTCACTTCGTATTTATTGGGAAACAGTTACGATTCTGTCTTATATGTTTTGGCGGTTTTCCGTCGTCAAATTTTCTTTTTATTGGCAATTTTATGTGGTAGAAACAAGCACAAAATTTCGCCAATAAAATCGGCAGCAAAGATAAATTTTTTTCAAACATAAATAAAATATAAATTTTGATTTTTTAAAATTTTACTCCTGACATAGTTAGGTAAACAATATTATTAATGATAAAAAACTAATCATAATAATAAGGTATTTTAAAAAAAAATACCTTTGCACCTTTAAATTTCAAAAAAATGTCCATACATTTCTACAAACGCCTATCGGAATTAATTAAAATCTATTTGCTTTTACTCGGAGTTTTTTTAATATTCAGAATAATATTTTTATGTACTTACGGAGACCTATCCGACATTTTTCAAAACTACAAAATCGATCTATTAAAGACTTTTTGGATTGGGTTTCGTTGCGATACGGTAGTATTGTGTTTTTCCCTTACTCCTATATTGGCAATCAATATCTTAGGGTTTTTGTTCGCTTTTAAAAAGAACCTGACCTATAAATTCAATCGTTTTGCACATCTTTTCGATAAGGTTTATTATATCCTGTTATTCCTTTTTATTTTTTGGGTGAATGTAATGGATTATTTTTACTATAGAAATTTTCAAACCCATTTCGACAACCGGGTTTTTGGTATTGTTGAAGATGGAACAAAAGAGGTTATAGCTTCGGTTTGGTCTGATTATCCTGTGGTTACTGTAATCTTGATTTTTATAGTAATGCTATATGGATGGATAAAAATTGTTAATTTTTTACAAAATCGTGGAAAAACCTGGATTCGTTTTAGCAATATTTATGCTCACATTGCTGTAATAATTCTTACTACAGCGCTATGGTTTTTGGGCGCACGGAGTTCAATATCTGTTTTTCCTTTCCGAAAGAATGACTTGGTGTTTTCTGTTAATTTGCGTTTGAACGATGCTGCCGCAAATGGAGTTTATAAACTCAAGGAAGTTATTTCTGAAAGAATGAATAATCGTCTTTATTTGAACGCTAAAGACCTTTTATCTTTTCATGGATTCTGTTCATTAGAAGATGCAAAAAAAGATTGGGATTTTGGCACAATTAAAGACAGTTGTACATTGTTTGAATCCATGACCACGCATTACAATCCTTTATTGGAAAGCGAACCGCCTAATATAGTTATCGTTATTATGGAAGGCTGGAGCGGCGACTTCTTCAATTATCACAGTGAAAAATTTAATCTGCAAGGCGCTTTAGAAGATGAGATTTCGCATCTGTTTTTTTATCCGTTCTGTTTTCCTGTTAACTATGGAACAGTTGCGGCTATGGAAACTTTCTTTACAAATAATGTTGGTTCACCACTCTCAATGTCTGAATATTCCGGCATCCCTCTCAGTAGTTCGACGGCTTTAAAATTTAAACAAAAAGGTTATAAAACATCATACTTTACTGCAGGTTACAACGGTTGGAGAAACATAGGCAACTATTGCCGCACACAAGGATTTGACAACGTTTATGGGGCAGAGTATATGAAAACGTTATTTCCTAAAGCCGAAAAAACAGACTGGGGCGTCTTTGATCAGTATATGTTTGACGCTGTCTATAAACAACTGCAAGAGAATAATTCTCAACCGCAATTTCTGATTTGCATGACTATTTCCAATCATTCCCCTCATAAAATCCCCAAAAATTATCAACCTTATCCTTTAGAATTTCCGGATTCGCTTCTCTCGCGTACAACAACAGACTTACGTCAAACGATGAGCGCGATACAAACATTTCAGTATGCCAACGATTGCCTGGGTAGATTTCTGAACGTTGTACGTAATTCACCTTTTGCAGAAAACACTATTGTGGTGATTACCGGAGATCATTCCATGACAGGCGGATTTTTATACCAAGACAACGAATTGTTGTATCGGTGGGCAGTTCCTTTGGCATTTTACATCCCTGAAAAGTATGCACAACAATTACATATTGATACCCAACGTCTTGTTTCTCACAAAGATATTCTTCCAACAATTTATAACTTAGCTTTTTCCAATTACGAGTACTTAGCTACCGGAGACAATATTTTTGATGCATCCACTGCCGAAGAGGCATTTGTAATTACACAATCCTCGTGGATAATAGGAAAAGCCGGTTGTATTAACCTCAATGAATCCCAATCATATACATGGTACAACAATAATTTCTTTTTGCAACCTGTTGAACGTACTCCTGAAATGGAATCCATGAAAAGGAAAGCGAATGCCTGGCTGTTTGGAATGAAATGGCAGATATATAAAGATTTAGAAAGAAAGTAGAATAATTATTTTCAGTATTTTCTCAAAATATTCTATTTTTCAAAATAATTTATTTAAATAATTTTGCAATTCAAAATATTTTATACTTTTGCTGCCAATTTGGAAACCAACATGAAGGTTGTATCACATAGAAAATTAAAAGAGTTCTACGAAACAAATGGACATGAAGATGCGCGTGTTGCTTTAGAACGCTGGTATAATATTACAACAAATGCTGTGTGGAATAATTTTTCGGATATAAAGACAGATTTTACTTCTGTTGATTATATTGGAAACCAACATTATGTTTTCAATATTAGAGGAAACAAATACCGATTAGTAGTTGTAATAAAATTTGTTATGGGATACATTTTCATTCGTTTTGTTGGAACTCATGAAGAATATGATAAAATTGATTGTTCAACAATTTAATATTATAAGGATGAATAATATAACTAAAAATCAATATGAATTTGCTTTGGAAAGGATAGAGGAACTTTTACCTATGGTAAATGAAAACACTCATATTTACAACAGAGAAGCTGTTGAACTCTCTGTTATGTCGGATATTGTAATAGCTTATGAAAAAGAGTACTTTCCAATTGAAAAACCTACTATCTCTGAACTAATAGAATTATCTTTAGAGGAAAAAGGAATGACTCAAAAAGAATTGGCGAGCGAAATAGGAATCAGTCCATCGCGAATAAATGATTATATTTCAGGCCGTTCAGAGCCAACTCTTAAAATTGCACACTATTTGTGCAAAATATTGGATATACCCCCAAATGCAATGCTCCGAATGTAATGTTCCAAAGAAAAAAATACCTTTGCGCCCCAATTATGAAACCCGTCGAAACCCCCTTAATGAAGCAATACAACCAGTTCAAGGCGAAACACCCTGATGCGATTTTGCTGTTTCGGGTGGGCGACTTTTATGAGACTTTTGGCGAGGATGCTGTTAAAACTTCTCAAGTACTGGGCATTGTGCTTACCAAACGCGCAAACGGCGCAGCACAATATGTGGATCTTGCGGGTTTTCCTTACCACTCCTTAGATGTGTATCTGCCCAAGTTGGTGCGAGCGGGACTGCGCGTGGCGATCTGCGAACAGTTAGAAGACCCTAAAATGGCGAAAACCATTGTGAAAAGAGGAATAACAGAGTTGGTTACCCCCGGTATCTCTATCAATGATAAAGTGTTGGAACAAAAAGAGAATAACTTCTTGGCCTCTATTCATATCACCGAAAAACAGTGCGGTATCGCTTTTGTGGATATCTCTACCGGAGAGTTTTACGTGGCAGAAGGAAACCAAGAGTATATGGATAAACTGCTCCAAAATTTCAAACCCTCAGAAATGGTTATCCAAAAGCACAAAACAGAGGGTTTTAAAGAGCTTTTTGGAGATAAAATTCTGCTAACCACTTTTGATGATTGGGTTTTTACGCACGATTTTACCTACGAACTGCTGACCAAACATTTTCAAACCAACTCGTTGAAAGGTTTTGGAGTAGAAAATCTGCCTTTCGGAATCATTGCTGCCGGAGCTGCATTGCACTATCTGTACGAGACGCAGCACCATAAAATTCAACATCTAAACAAGTTAAATCGTATTGAAGAGGAGCATTATGTGTGGTTAGACCGGTTTACAGTAAGAAATTTAGAGTTGATCCATTCGCCCAACGAAAATGCGGTTACACTGTTGCAAATTTTAGATCAAACGCAAACCCCAATGGGGTCGCGCATGTTGCGCAAATGGCTCGTGCTTCCTTTAAAAGAAAAAGT
This sequence comes from Bacteroidales bacterium, assembly GCA_031286285.1. GTDB lineage: Bacteria > Bacteroidota > Bacteroidia > Bacteroidales > WCHB1-69 > WRNX01. The sequence continues at coordinate 31,519 of JAITUN010000290.1, forward strand.
GATGATTGAAGAGCGTTTGCAAATTGTGAAGTATTTTATTGAAAACGAAGAACTTTCCGGAAATATCAAACAAACCTTTAAACCGATTGGCGATTTGGAGCGCTTGGTGTCGAAAGTAGCAACCGGAAAAGTAAATCCAAAAGAAGTATTGCAATTAGCGCGGTCGTTGCGGGCAGTTGAAAAGTTGAAATCGTTGTGCCTTACTGCCCAACAGCCTTCACTATCCAAAATTGCAGAACAATTGAACCCCATTGTTTCTTTATGTAAACGTATTGAAAAAGAGATTTATGAGGATGCGCCAATAGTGATCAACAAAGGACGTGTGTTTAATAGCGGAGTGGATTCGGAATTGGATGAGTTGAACGCTATCACCAAAAACAGCAGAGCTATCCTTGCCAAAATCCAACAGGACGAAGCGATTAAAACAGGAATCCCTTCCCTAAAAATAGGGTTTAACAACGTGTTCGGATATTACCTTGAAGTTACCAATACGCACAAAAATAGAGTGCCTCAAGAGTGGATTCGCAAACAAACACTAACTAATGCAGAGCGTTACATTACCGAAGAGTTGAAAGAGTTGGAAACAAAAATCTTAGGTGCGGAAGACAAAATTATTGAAATTGAGACTCGTTTGTTCAACGATTTGGTAGTTAGTATGCTTGATTATATCTCTACCATTCAGCTCAATGCACGTCTCATCGCCCGATTGGATGTGCTGCTCTGTTTTGCTATGGTCTCTATTGAAAATAACTACACCAAACCGATTTTTGAGGAGGGTACGGCGCTGAAGATTAAAAACGGCAGGCATCCGGTAATTGAGAAGCAGTTGCCCCCCGGACAATCCTACATTGCCAATGATGTGTATTTAGATAATGACCATCAGCAGATTATCATCATTACCGGACCGAACATGTCAGGAAAATCGGCATTGCTACGCCAAACCGCTTTAATTGTTTTGATGGCACAGATGGGCTGTTTCATTCCGGCAGAGAGTGCGCATTTAAGTATTGTGGACAAGATATTTACACGGGTCGGTGCATCAGACAATATCTCTACCGGAGAATCCACTTTTATGGTGGAGATGAACGAAACCGCCAGCATTTTGAACAATATTTCCAATCGCAGCCTGATTTTATTGGATGAGATAGGACGCGGTACCAGCACCTACGACGGTGTTTCTATTGCATGGTCTATTGCGGAGTATCTGCACGAACATAAACAGTATCGAGCTAAAGTGTTGTTTGCCACACATTACCACGAGTTGAACAATATGGCTGAACAGTTTTCCCGCATCAAAAATTTCCATGTTACGGTTCAGGAAATCAACAATAAAGTACTGTTTTTGAGAAAGTTGGAGCAAGGGGGCAGTGAGCATAGTTTTGGAATCCATGTGGCGCGAATGGCAGGAATGCCCTACTCTGTGTTAAGGCGTGCCGAAGAGGTTTTGCAGCAGTTGGAAAAAACCCGCGCTACCTCTGACACCAAACCCGTTATTGAAAAAAGAGAACCCGGATATCAACTCAGTTTCATCAACTTGGACGACCCACTGTTGTTAGATATTAAGGAACAGATTATTGACACAGACATTGACCGCCTCACCCCGGTGGAGGCGCTAATGAAACTAAACGATATTAAAAAATTGTTAGTGAAAAATAAAAAATAATAAAAACGCTCATTCAATAAAATGAGCGTTTTTATTAGATATCTTTAAAAACTATTTATTTTTTATATGTATTATGAAGAGTTTTTCCCCAAATAGCTTTTTTCTGTTTTATCATCTTAGATCTATCCATTTTCATTTTTAACTCTCCGGATTGGAACTTTCTCTTGAGTACAATGCTTAATTCTTTAGGGCTATAAGCATTTTTGATTTTTGTAGTAAGATTATGCATCGGTTTACTGCAATTGGGGTTACCAAGAGATTTAACGCATTTAGAACCCGATTTTGAACGGATTTGCCCATTTACGAAATAGAACGGATCGCCGTTATCATCGCAAAGGAAGAATAGATTATTATCTTTGTTTTCTTCACCTAAAGAGTTTAGAGGGTCAACCCATACAAGGAAATAGTAGTAACCGGTAAGCGGTGGCAATTTATATTCAAAACCAATAAGGAAGTCTTCAGTAATGTCAAACTCATCCATTCCCATGCTTTTTCCCGGAGGAATATCCCAATTCATAGAGTAAAAAGTCATATCGTCAATTAGATACTCTTCATACTCTCCATATTCTAAATCTTCATCAGTGAAGTTTACAAATACAGAAATACCTAAATCATCGGCATCGTATGCATTGAAGTATGCATATATTATGTCCCAATCACTGGATGCTCTTACAGTCTCTGTTCCGCAGTTAAAAACGTTCCACCATATTACTCGATTATATTCCGGATCACCGATAGGTGTATCCCATGGTTCTTCATAAGCGTCATACACGGCAAGATCTAATCCGGGTACTAAGTCTTCCTCGTTTATTTCGCCATCCTCATTGGGATTTAAATTGTTATCGGGTGTAGCAATAAATGCAGCGAAAACAAAATTATTCACAAAGAAGTTATAATCTACCCAAATATATCCGTTATCACACCATCTTTCGCCCCAAGAGTTATAAACCAAGAAAGCGCCACCCGATCCTTTGCTATTGTCGTAACCGGCAAGAACAAGAGCATGGTAAGCGTGCTGCATATCCGGACTGTTATATGTTTCACTACTGAGAACACCACTTCCGCTCCATGACATAAAGTTATCACCTAATTTTGCGCCAAACGAAATTAAGCGACCTTCCGAAAGATGCCATTTCAAGTTTTCCACAGTAATATCCTTTTTATCAATTATACGATAGTTCAAGATTTTATATTTTCCTGCATCGTTAGTCCATGTTGAAGATGGTTTTCCGTTACATTGGAGTTCGCTATAAGGAGCGGTCTGTAATGTAGTAATTCCACGATTCACCAATATTTCAAAAGCTGATTCAAAATTTGAGCCATTACAATCGACACCTTTGTCATCAGAAGCCATCGCCATCCATAAGTCTGCCGGACTGAACTGGTTTTTTTTGTCAGCAAGTTGCTGTTGACTTAGATTATTCATCTTTGCATTCAGATAGGAACGCATACCGTAACCAACCGACCAGGTAACACAGGTACCATATTGACCTTGGTCTCCAACCGGAGGCAACCATTTTATAACGTCGCACTTTTCTGGAAGATCGCTGCTGCCGCCGCCGCCACCGGGAATTACAGCACCAAACATGTTAGTACGGTCTTTTTGAATTTCATCAGGATTTTCTGAATCGTAATTGTAACCATTGTGCCGACCACTATCACCACTTGGGTTACTTTTTGAAGGTTCCTTTTTGCATGAAGCTAATAGGAACAGGGAGAGTGCAATACAATAAATAATTGTACGCTGCAAATTGAAAAGTTTGTTTAATTTTTTCATACTAGTTTGCTTTAAAATGTTAATAAATGATTTTGTTTTTAAATTGTTAATAATATTATATAATTTTTTTACAGATAAGACATTTTCTATTACTGAGACAAATCAGAATTAATGTTTGAATCACCAAAGTCGTATCGTTGGTTAAATTTGGCATATCTAAAAATGGATTCCGGGGCTCTTGCATAAGTAAAATCGGCATATCCATCAAAGCGTACGTCTCCGAAAAACATTAATCCACCTGCTATTACTTTTTGAAACATTGCCGACGCATTGAAAACAGTATGTAAGAAATTAACCTCTCCCGCGAAGATCACATTTTGGAACAAAGCGTCACCCTCAAACAACATTTCATTAAAATATACTTTTTTATGTCTGAAATGCGCCCCTTGAAAGAGTGCCATGTCTCTAAATTTAGAGCCGGTGAAAAAAGCCGGACCTCCAACAATAACTTCTGAAAAATCAACCTCGCTTCTAAAATCGCAACCCGTGAAACTTAGATTATGAGCAAATTCCACACTAATACCAGAAGTTCCATCAAACGCCTTTACTTTGCCAAGAAAAACACAGTTTGTAAATGTGATAGACCTTTCTACAAAAACCTGTGTTAAATTCGAGGCAATAGGATTACGATTATTCAGGATAGTAAAATCCAAATCACCCCATACAATACAACTGTCCAAATAAACATGTTTACCTTCATTCAACTGTTCAATAATGAAGCTTGCTTGTATATCACGAATACCTGTTGTTACTGTTGTTGATGAACATCCTACAACGGTTTGTATCATAAAAACAAAGATTAAAATTTTGATAAATAACTGTTTCATATTAATTAGGGATTTATTTAATTTTAGAACGATATTTCTTATATTTTTTCTAGCCGCAAAGAAAACATTAAAACATTTATTCCATACCCCCAAAAATGGGGGTAAAAATAAAAAGAAGTGTAGGGAATTTTACCGACACCAAGACAGGTAATTTCCCCATTAATTGTAAAATAATTTCAACAATTAGTTCTAATTCAATATAACTAGATTTATTTTATTTTATTCTTTAATTTTATTTACTTTTGCCGCCAAAACAAATATAGTGGAAAAGACAAATTTAAAAATAAAATCAACTTTCAGCATAAAACGTGTTTTAATACCAATTACCATAGGTCTTGGTTTTTCTGTCTATTCCTTATCTGTTTCACAATTTGATTTAAGTGTTCTGAAAGGAATCAACGTCAGCTTGGAATATATCCTTTTGGCGTTAGTTTGTATGGTAATACGCGACTTCATGTATATTGTTCGAATACGTGTTTTGACAGAAAGGCAGTTGAGTTGGCGCGACAGTTGGCATGTTGTGATGCTTTGGGAATTTGCTTCGTCCGTAACGCCCTCCGTGGTTGGCGGCTCAGCATTTGCTATCTATTTTGTTAATCAGGAAAGAGTTTCTTTAGGAAAAAGTACTGCGATTGTGTTCACTACAGCTATGTTAGATGAAATCTTTTATATACTCGCTGTGGCGTTGCTCCTATTATGCGTGGGAACTCATTTTATGGATGTTGATTTAAGTTATAACCCGATGTTCATTTTCTTCATTGGCTATGCGGTAATTATTATTATGACAATAGGTATTTTATTAGGCATCTTTGTATCACCTAAAGGAATAAAAAAATTGTTAGTAAAACTTTTTTCTTTTTCATTTTTAAAAAAATGGCAAAATAAGATGGCAGAAACCGGCGATGAACTCATTGCAACATCTATTGAATTAAAAGGCAAACCATTTAAATATTGGGCAAAAGCATTTGTGACTACTATCTTTACATGGACCGCACGCTATATGGTACTTAATTTTTTAATATTAGCACTTAATCCCGAATTGGGTTTTCGTCTCATGCAGCAGTTGGTTATTTTTGCCAAACAATTGGTTATGTGGGTTATTTTGCTAATTAGCCCTACGCCGGGCGCTAGTGGATTTGCAGAAATTCTATTCTCTGCCTTTTTTAGAAACGAATTTCCTGAACATACCCATGCTGCAGTAGCGGTACTATGGAGAGCAATTTCATATTATCCTTATTTGGCTTTAGGTTTGATTGTTTTGCCGATATGGCTAAGAAAAGTGAACAAAAGAATAGATTCTGCACAACAGAAAAAAGAAATAACTACACAAAAATAGTAGCGCTAAAGAAAACAATTAACAGAAAATTTACGAACAAAAATTGTTTTAGATAAAAATATATTTTTGCCAAAACTAACATCCTATTTAATATGTTGGTTATAAAACTGTTATTTCAAGTTTATGGATAATTTTATTGTTTCCGCCCGCAAATATCGCCCCTCTACTTTCAATACAGTGGTGGGACAAGATGCCATTGTTTCTACTCTTAAAAATGCTATTAAAACTCAACAGGTTGCACAAGCATTCCTATTTTGTGGACCGCGTGGTGTGGGCAAAACTACCTGCGCCCGCATTTTTGCAAAAGCGCTCAACTGCCTACATCTTACTCCCGATTTTGAACCTTGTAACGAGTGTGAATCCTGCAAATCGTTCAACGCTTCCGCCTCTTTTAATGTATATGAGTTGGACGCTGCTTCCAACAATTCTGTGGAAGATATTCGCTCATTAGTGGAGCAAGTGCGCATCAGTCCACAAGGCGCCAAATTCAAAGTGTATATCATAGACGAAGTACACATGCTTTCCAATCAGGCGTTTAACGCTTTTTTAAAAACGTTGGAAGAACCACCTGCTTATGCTAAATTTATTTTGGCAACCACGGAAAAACATAAAATTATCCCTACTATTTTGTCTCGTTGTCAAGTGTATGATTTTAAACGTATTGGAGACAACGACATTATGAAACATCTTGCTTTTGTGGCGCAAAGTGAAGTGGTGCAAGCTGAGGAAGAAGCCCTGCGCGTGGTTGCCTCAAAAGCAGATGGCGCACTGAGAGATGCACTCTCTATCTTCGACCAATTGGTGAGTTTCTCCGGAAAAAATATTACTTACCAAACTACAATCCAACATTTGAATGTGTTAGATGTGGATAACTATTTTAAAATGACAGACTTTCTCTTCAGCGAAGAGGTCTCAGATGCCCTGCTGCTTTTTGACGATATTTTGAATAGAGGGTTCGATGGACAACACTTTATTTCCGGTTTAGCCGCCCATTTCCGCCAGTTGCTGATGGCACAAAACGCTTCTACCATCAAACTCATGGAGGTTTCCGATTCCGTAAAACAACGTTTTTTTGAACAAGCAAAAAAAGCAGATAAACAGTTGTTGCTTCGCGGATTAGAGTTAGCCAATCAGTGCGATTTTAATTACAAACTGTCTCAAAACAAACGCCTTTCAGTTGAAATTTGTTTAATGCAAATCAATGGAAACTATATCTATAAGTTAACAGCCAACGTCAGGCAATCACGGGAGAAGTAACATAGAAAATCAACCGGTCGGGATAGGCGGTTTGGTGCCATCTACAGCCCCGCAGCAATCTACCCGCGGGTTTGTGGCGCCCACCTCTATACCCGTTAAAAAAACACCGGATATTACTGATATTATAGAGGTGAGAGGTGAGAGGTGTGAAGTGAGAGGTGAGAAGTCTGAGGTGAGAATTCCTTCTCCGCCTGATGACGGAAAAACAGATCTTCCACCCCCTTTATCCCCCGTTGGCGCGGGAAATAGAGCGGCTGAGGCAGAGCCTCAGCCGAACGAGCCTCAGCCGAACGAGCCTCAGCTGAACGAGCCTCAGCCGAACATAGAAACTAAAATTCAAAATTCAAAATTCAAAATTCAAAATTTCTCAATCCACTGGCATACGATGTTTAATGAAGTATTCGCTTTAGTGCCAACTATTTATATTCCTTTAAAAGATTCATTACCCGAAATAGAAAACAATATTATAAAGGTTACTGTTAAAAATGAAGTTCAAAAAGAACATTTTGAAGCCAAAAAAAGAGAAGTATTAGAATATTTACGTTCAAACTTTGATGAACAAATTGAAGATATTGTTGTTGAAACAAACGAACAGATGGAAACGAAGAAGATTATTTACGATACAAAAGACAAGTTGCAAAATTTTAAAGAACAAAATGAAGAGTTTGAAGATTTTTTGCAAATATTAGACTTAAAAATAAAAGAGTAAATGGAATTTTATATACCCAATCCGGCTTTAGAAAGAAAAACTATCTTAAAGAAGTATAGAGAGTTGTGCCGTTTACTTCCTCCACGCGCCACTAAGCAACAACGCAAACTTTTTCACAAAGCGTTCTCATTGGCTGTAGATGCCCACAAAGATATGCGCCGGAAAAGTGGCGAACCCTATATCTATCACCCTATTTCTGTAGCCCAAATTGTGGCGCAGGAGATAAACTTAGGCGTTACCTCAATGATTGCAGCACTCCTCCATGATGTTGTGGAAGATACCGATTTTTCTTTGAAAGATATTAGAGGGCTATTTGGCGAAGATGTGGCTAAAATTGTTGATGGGCTTACTAAAATTGAAGATATTGTAGTTGATGCCGACCAATCGGTACAAGCGGAAAATTTTAAAAAGATTTTGCTTTCTACTGTAGAAGATGTGCGGGTAATTTTGATAAAATTAGCCGACAGACTGCACAATATGAGAACATTAAACGCTATGCCGCAGGAAAAACAATGGAAAATATCTTCCGAAACCACTTTCTTTTTTGTCCCTATAGCCCACCGATTAGGACTTTATACCATCAAAAGCGAATTGGAAGATTTGGCAATGAAATACAATGACCCGATTGAGTTTAACAAGATTCAACATGCCCTTGAAACAACTGCCCGTAAAAGAAATACACTAATCGAAGATTTTACCAAACCCATCAACGAAAAATTGTCAGAAGCCGGTATTGACGCCGAAGTTACCAGTAGAACAAAATCGATCTACTCTATTCATCAAAAAATGGTTAGAAAAAAAATCAATTTTGATGATATTTATGACATTTTTGCAGTTCGCTTTGTGTTTGATTCACATCCCGAAGAGGAAAAAAATATTTGCTGGCGAATTCATACAATTATTACGGAACTTTACAAAACCAATCAATTAAGAGAAAGAAACTTCATAACAACCCCTAAACCAAATGGTTACCAATCTCTGCATATTACTGCAATGAGCAGATCAGGAAAATGGGTGGAGGTGCAAATACGCTCAAAACGTATGGACGAAATTGCTGAAAAAGGACTTGCTGCACATTTTAAATACAAAGAGGAAAATAGAAGTCCGCAAGAATATGAAAACCGTGTAGAAGAATGGCTTTCAAAGATTAGAAGTATGCTGCAAAGTGAAGATACTACTGCTTTGGAATTTTTAAATGAAGTTAAGCTAAATCTTAATCTCAAAGAAGTAATCGTTTTTACTCCAAAAGGAGAAAGAATTGTTTTGCCAGCCGGAGCATCCGTACTTGATTTTGCATACAATTTACATACTAATCTTGGAAATAAATGTATTGGAGCTAAAGTAAATTACAACATTGTGCCGATTGACTATGTGCTTAGAAATGGCGATCAACTTCAAATCATTACATCAAAAAAACAGATTCCTAAACCGGAATGGTTCAATTATGTAAAAACTACCTATGCTCGCGAAAAACTAAAAGAAGCTTTTCGTGAAGAAAATAAAAAGAAAGAAGAGGAAGGCAAAAAAATATTGGCAGAGGTGTTCAGATCGCTTCGAATTGAAAATAATGCTTCTAATATTGGTCGGGTTCAAGCAGATGCAAGAATTTTATCCCCTTACGAATTTTGGCACTTGGTAGCAGAAGGAGTAATTACGAAAGACCGTATCCGTAAAATTTTTAGAAAGAAAACAACTCTCTCAAGTCCTGCTGATGACTTTAGAAAGAAGATAACCGATCATTTGCACGATAAAGAGATTGACAGATTAATTGATGAACAATTGGACAGAAAACCGGAGGTTTTTCTATTGGATGAGATTTCTGATGTGATACGTTACGTAATCGCCGAATGTTGCAACCCAATTCCGGGCGATCAGGTAATGGGATTCCAAATCACCAACGATATTATAGAAGTACACCAAACCAAATGCCCACACGCTATCGAACAGATGTCAAAATTTGGAAACCGCATAATCAAAGCTAAGTGGCGAAAAGAATCAAATGTGGCTTTCCTCACCGGTATTCGCATTTCCGGATTCGACAGAAAAGGGATGGTAAAAGAGATTATAGATGTGGTTTCTTCTCAAATGGAATTAAATATCAGATCATTTGATATATGGTGCAAGAGTAACACTTTTACCGGAAAGCTAATGATCTATATTCAAAATGTAAAAGCACTCAATGAGTTAATAGAAAATCTATCTAAAATAGATCAAGTTGAAAAAGTTGAGCGAATTGCTCCTGAATAAGAAATAATTATGAATAACCTGTTAGAAAAATTAGAAGCTATTTACCAACGCTGGTTCGCTATTGGTGAAGAGATTACACAACCCGATGCTATGTCGGATATGAAACGATATATCAAGTTGAATAAAGATTATAAAGATTTGAACCCTGTGGTTGAAGCATATAAAGAGTATAAAAACGTACTCGAAAATATTGAGAATGCGAAAGATCACTTAGCCAATGAGAAAGATGAGGAGTTTCGTGAAATGGCTAAAATGGAACTTGATGCTTTTGTACTGCGTCGCGATGAATTGGAAGAAACTATCCGACTGTTATTGCTTCCATCAGACCCGCAAGACAGCAAGGATGCACAAGTTGAAATTCGTGCCGGCACCGGTGGCGATGAAGCGAGCATCTTTGCGGGCGATCTGTTCAGAATGTACGAACATTATTGCGACAAAAAAGGGTGGAAATTGGAAGTACTCTCCATGACAGAAGGCACAGTGGGAGGGTTTAAGGAGATTGTTTTCGAAATTTGTGGCGAAGGCGTTTATGGGTTGATGAAGTACGAATCCGGAGTGCATCGAGTACAAAGAGTGCCACAAACCGAATCACAAGGGCGTGTTCACACTTCAGCCGCTTCTGTTGTGGTACTCCCGGAAGCCGATGAGTTTGATGTAGATCTGAAACAGAGCGATATTCGCAAAGACACTTACTGCTCTTCCGGTCCCGGAGGTCAGTCTGTAAATACTACTTACTCCGCTGTTCGCCTCACACACATCCCCTCCGGAATTGTGGTGGCTATTCAAGACGAAAAATCACAAATCAAAAACTTAGACAAAGCGATGCGCGTGCTGAGAACCCGGCTTTTTGAAAGAGAGTACCAAAAATGGTTGGACGATGTGGCATCAAAACGTAAAACTATGGTTTCTACCGGTGACCGATCCGCTAAAATCAGAACTTACAACTACCCGCAAAACCGCGTTACCGACCACCGAATAAATTTAACTATGTACAATTTAACAGGTTTTATGAATGGAGATATTCAAGACTCCATCGAAGCGCTACAAGTTGCCGAAAATGCAGAGCGACTAAAAGAAGCAGTAGATATTTAACAACAGACACATCAATTGAAGTGATTTTATCTTCACTACAACCGCTTAAAAAGATTATTTAAGATTAAAAGGGAAAGTAATTTTTTCTTCATAAGAATATTTTGGGTCAAAAATAATTATTTTGAAAGGTTAAAACAGATACCCCATTTTAACATAAATATTCGCCATACCGGCATTGTCTTGTTTGTTAAAAGGAACAGCCCAATCAACGGAAAGAATAAAATTTTCATTCATAGCAATTTTCATCCCAATACCTGCTCCGAAATGAGGAAGATAGATTCTCTTTTTGTCAAAATTTAAGTAATTTTTCAAATCATTATCAATATCAAAATCGGGGTCGTTATGGGCAATATTTGCTAACAAAGTCTTTTCGTTTAACGATTTGGGTTGTAACACTATCCCCATATCGCAAAAAGGATTAAACGCCAAATAGAAGTTTTGTTTTTTAATTTTGAATTTCCAGACTTTAAAACGAAATTCGGCAGTTGCATAGCCAAAACCGTTGGCTAATACCCTGTTTCGGAGCAGTCCACGCACGGAGTTTCCTCCGCCCACTACTTCGTATAAAACCCTTTGATAATAGAGTACATTCAAATAATTATCCATATAAAAGGGAGATTTTCCGGAGAGCAATAATTGGGTTCCCACACGATAGGCAAAAGTGATATAATCTTTGTAAACCGGCACATAATGTTGAAATACGGTATTAAATTTCAAGTTATTAAATTCAGATGATTTTCCGAATCCGGCAGTATAAGTAAAAAAAGCGTCAAAATAGAGTCCTTTAGAAGCATTTGCTTGCTTGTTTCGGTCATCATAAACCATTCCTCCTCTCAAATAGGGGTGAAACCCGCCATCGGCTTCATTTGAATTAATAATATTCCATTTCACATACTTTTCATACAATTCATCAACATCAGTAGGTAATTTGTTTTTTGTTTTTTTATTTTTATTAATCATATCAATATTCACATTTCCTGTCCAATATCCTAGAAATCCTATTCCGGCAGCCCATTTCCAATTTCCTTGAATAGGTCCTTGAATATCTGCTGCAATTCTCAATAAATCACGTCTATATTTATAAAAAGCACGTGTTTTATATCCTTCTTCGGTAGAATATTTTTTTGAATTGTGCCATTTATTATTATATACAGCCTGATAGCCGTTAAATCCTAAGAAATCGCACATAGCATCCGGAATATAAGTTGCATCAAAAGAGAAGCGGTGTTTTGGAATCAAATATCTAGAGTCGTATGAAAACCGAAACAGTCCGTAACGTTTTGTAGTATAAGCAGCTTCGAAGTACAATGAGTGCATATAATCGGGATGTGCCGAGCCGTCGCCATAATAATAGATGTTTGATAGCACCCCATACTGAAATCCTAAATCGGCATCGAACGCCACGCTGGGCAAAATTCCGAAATTCCAACCTGTTTTAATTCCATCGGGATTTTTTTCTTTTTTCTTTTTAACTCTCTTTTCAACGGGTGTTTTAGCATTGAGAGTGTCTCCGCTTTCTATTTGTGCAATAGACAAAAGCGGCACAAACAGCAGGATCCCTATAACAAAAATGTAGTATTTCTTCATAAAGTATTTTAAATTAAAATCGGTGCGAAATTACATTTTTCCACTAAAAACTTCTAATAAACTTGCACTTCTAAGCATAGCTGCTATTTTCAGCATCATAACTATTTGACAATTAATCGAAAAAAAAAAAACGAGAGGATGCTGAATAAATCGTATTTTTTCTATTTTTCACCCGAAAATTCTTTTATTAATTCTTTATTAATTTAATCTATACAATTATGAAAAAATCTATTCTTTATATTATTCTCTGTGCGCTCATTTTTGGAGTGAATGCGCAAATTTCACTGCCCAATTATTGGGAGCTCAATGGAAATAGTGGTACTTCGTCACTAAATTTTCTGGGGACTACCGATTGCGAGCCTCTTATTTTTAAAACCAAAAGTATTGAACGGATGCGCTTAGCAATCAACAATACCTTATTTGGGATTGGTACCTCAACTCCCAAAGCCACATTGCATTTACACCATCAGATTGATCAGACTCAATGTAAACCCATCCCTGATCCTACTGATTTGGTTGTTAAAACATTATTACAATTAACTACCCCCGAAACCGGTAGTAATGCAAATAATGGATTTAATATTTCCTTTGATACTAAAGACATTATTTTCAAGCAACAGGAGCAAGCAAAATTTACCATTGAGGGACCCGGCGGCGGAATGATGATTGCCCCCAATGGAAATATTGGGATGGGTACCGATATTCCTCGTCAAAAATTACATGTTGCAGATGGCAATATCATCATTACAAAACCCATAAATTCTGCTTCGGTATTCAATGGGTCCTTAATTTTTGGTAATAACGGTAGTAATCCTGTACCTCCATACATTTGGGGCATAAGCTATCTCAACTCTGTTACTGACGGAAAAGGACTAAATTTTTGGAAATATGTGGATGTAATACCAAGCTCTGCTCCAACATGTTATCCTGTATTGTTTTTTTCTGATAATCTTAATGTAGGGATAGGAACGAGCGACCCTCAGGCAAAATTGGATGTTGATGGAGGGCTTAAAGCTGTAAGCGCTAATATTTCAGGAACACTCACAACTAACAAAGCAAGTATTATGGGGAGTGCTTATATCAGTGGCAATCTTGGTGTTGGTATTTTAGACCCGCAAGCGAAGTTAGATGTAAATGGTGCGTTTAAAGCGCTAAGC
>JAITUN010000021.1 GCA_031286285.1 Bacteroidales bacterium
AATATATACGCTCTTTTAGAACGTGTAAAGATTTCGGAAGAACAATCGAAAGATCTATTGCATTTACGAAGGACCAATCGTATTCTTTCAATTGGATCTACAACTGCTATTGAAGGCAATCGGCTTACAATACAACAGGTGTTTGATGTGATTAACGGTAAAGTTGTTTTTGCTCCATTGCACGACATAAAGGAAGTGAAAAATGCTTTTGCAGCATATGAACAAATCCCGGATTTAGACCCTTACAGTGTTGAAGATTTCTTGAAAACGCATAAATTTATTACAGATAATCTTGTTTTAGAATCTGGAGAGTTCCGCTCAGTCGGTGTAGCGGTAGTGAATAGTAAAAGAGAAGTAATACATTCCGGAGCAGATTTTAAAGAGGTGCCTACTTTGGTAGCCAAATTGCTTGAATGGGGCAAAAATACCGACACACACGCATTGATAAAAAGTTCTGCGATACACTATATGATAGAACATATCCATCCTTTCCGAGACGGTAATGGACGAATCGGGCGGCTTTGGCAAACACTTGTTTTGAACAAATGGAACCCAATTTTTGAATGGCTGCCTGTTGAAACAATGATTTATTTCAATCAAACAAAATACTATAAGGCATTGCAACAATCTAACAGCAAAAACGGAATATTAGATTGTCGTCCGTTTATTGATTTTATGCTTGATGTGATAGAAGATTCAATGTATAAATATATTGATAACGCAACTGAAATTAATAACCCTGTAAATGACCATGTAAATGACCCTGTAGACTCTTTTGATGTATTAGAAATGATAAAAGCAAATCCACACATCAGTTACGACAAATTGGTTGAAAAAACAGGGCGATCACGAGCCACAATAAAAAGAATGATAAAACGGTTGAAACTAGAAGGTTTTATCTCACGTATCGGATCTGATAAAACCGGGTATTGGAAAGTGAAATAAGAAGTCAGAAGTTAGAAGTTAGAAGTTAGAAGAATATTTCCTCCGTTGGCGGGGACAAAGAAGGTGGATAAAATCAGAATACAAAAAACAAAAAAATGAGCATACAAAAACCATCCATTCCAAAGGGTACTCGCGATTTTACGCCGGATGAAATGATTCGGAGAAACTACATTTTCAACACAATCAGAAAGGTGTTTGAAAAATATGCCTACTTGCCTATTGAAACCCCTTCCATGGAAAACTTATCTACATTGATGGGCAAATATGGCGAAGAAGGCGATCGCCTGTTGTTTAAAATATTAAACTCCGGAGATTTTATGTCAGGGATAAACTTTCAGGAAGGAACGCCTCAGCAATTGGCGCCAAAAATCTGTGAAAAGGGGTTGCGTTACGATTTAACCGTTCCTTTTGCCCGATTTGTGGTACAGAACCGTGAAAAACTTGTTTTTCCCTTTAAACGCTATCAAATGCAACCGGTGTGGCGCGCCGACAGACCTCAAAAAGGACGCTACCGCGAGTTCTATCAGTGTGATGTGGATGTGATTGGAACAAAATCATTACTACAGGAAGTTGAGTTATTGCAAATTACATACGAAATTTTTGAAGATTTTAAGATTCCGGTTCTCATAAAAATAAACAACAGAAAAGTATTGTCGGGGATTGCCGAAATTATCGGACTGCCCGAAAAAATTACTGACATTTGCGTTGCCATTGACAAGATTGATAAAATTGGCAAAGAGAGTGTTTTTGTAGAATTACGTGAACGAGAGATTCCGGAAGAAGCGATAAGAATAATTGCACCCTTTTTTGATTTTAAAGGTAGAAATGAAGAGAAATTAGCGTTTCTATCTCAGTTTTTTGCAAATTGCGAAGTGGGAAAAAAGGGAGTTAAAGAACTTGAAAAAGTGTTTTTCTATTGTAAAGAGATTGGGATTTGCGAACCTGAATTGGATATTACGCTGGCACGGGGGCTGAACTACTATACCGGAGCTATTTTTGAGGTGAAAGCCACCAACGTCGCCATGGGCAGTATTTCGGGTGGAGGGCGTTACGACGACCTTACCGGAATCTTCGGACTCCAAGATATGTCGGGCGTGGGGATCTCCTACGGCGCTGAAAGAATCTACGATGTTTTGACCGAATGCAATCTGTTTCCTGATGATATTGGAACGCCGGTAAAAGCGCTTTTCCTCAATTTCGGTGAAAACGAAGAGTTGTACGCTCTGAAAGCCCTTGCCGCGCTGCGTGAAAACGGAATCGCTTCTGAAATTTACCCTGACTATGCAAAAATAGGTAAACAGATGAGTTACGCCAATGCCAAACAGATTCCTTACGTAATTATGGCAGGCGAAGAAGAAATGAAAGAGTTACTCTTTACTTTGAAAAATATGGAAACCGGAGAACAGTTTAAGAGAACACTCCATGAACTAATTACACTAGTTACAAAACAATAATTTGACTACCAAATTAACTTCTTTTCTAATGCTGTTTTAACTAAGATGGCTGTATTTTTAGCTCCTAGTTTGAGCAGTAAATTTTTACGATATCCTTTTATTGTTTCTACTCCTAAGGATGTTTTTTCTGCTATTTCAGCGCTAGAAAACCCATCTATTATTAATCTCAATATTTCCTTTTCACGAGGCGTTAGCCAAATATTAACTAATACTTGCTTTTTCATCATTATATCTATTTCATGACAAAGGAATTTTTCTCCTAAGGCTACTCTACGAATACCTAATATGAGTTCTTCTGTCATGGCATTTTTGGTTACATAACCTAAAGCACCGTTTTCTAACATTTTTCTAACAATAGAATATTCATAATAAGTTGTTAACGCTAATATTTTAAGTACAGGATATTGTGATATTAGTTCTTTACAAAGGGTTATTCCGTTTTCATCAGGTAGGTTGATGTCAAGTATTAATACATCAGGCAATCCGTATCGCAAATGATAGCGGCATTCTTTCGCATTATTGGCAATAGAAGTAATCTTAATATCTCCTGATTCTTCAAAAAGTTTTTTCAATCCATCTGCTAAAACTTTATGGTCGTCAACAAGTAGTACATTTATCATAATTTTGTAATTTCAATATTTACTTCAGTGCCATTTCCAGGTGAAGAAAAGAGAGTCAATCTTCCGCCATAGGTTTCTACACGGTTAAGTATATTATTAAGTCCCATTCCATTTCTCTTAATATTAGTATCAAATCCTTTTCCATTATCGCATACAGTTAGAGAAACTCGGTTTTCTTCCTGAATCAATTGCACATTAATATTTGTAGCCTCTGCATGCTTTAGTGCATTGTTAATCAATTCGTGAGCAATGCGGTAGAGCATGATCTCAAGCTTGCTGTCCATTCTCATGTCATTGCCGAAATAGTGAAAATTAACGTTAGTTGAAGAGCAACAAAAGTCTGATAAGGAGGTCTTAATTCCGTATTGCATTAGTGATTCAGGCATCATGTGATGTGCAATTCTGCGTAGTTCCTTGATAGAATTATCAAGCATGATGAACGCTTTTTGAAATCTTTCTTCTTTATCGATTGTAACTACCTCTGGATTATTAATTTTTGGCAGAGTAAGTTTGACCAATGAAAGCATACTTCCCAACCCGTCGTGTAAGTCTTTTGCTATACGTCTTCGCTCTGAATTTTCACCATCAAGTAGAGCTTGAGCTGAAATAATTATTTTTTCCTGTTCAATTTGTTTCAACTGCTGCTCTGCTAATAGTTTTTGTTGCTCAAAAACTCTTCTCTTTTGTAAATTTAACCTCCATAGCGAAAAGAAAACTACTAAAATAAGGCACAAAACAATACTTCCTATAATGCTTAGTAATGAATATAATCGTTTTTCTTTTTCTAAAGCATTGATTTGTAATTCTTTTTTCTCAGAAGAGTACTTGGTTTCCATTTCAGAAATTTGCTCAATCCATTGCTCCTGTTGAACAATATTTTTTATTTCAATGTATTTTTGTAAATATTTTTGGATATCAGCTTTTTCATTTGTGCAAATAGATATTGTTGTCAGTAAATCAAAAATATAAACCTGCTCCATTTTACTAGCATTTGATGTGTCTATCAATACCAGAGCTTCTTCTGCATCTATTTTTGCTTTATTATGAAGTCCGGATTGTAAGTAATAATGCGCTCTGGCTCTCAATGCCTCAATTTTTAATTGTGTACTGCCAATTTCTTCGGCATACGAAATTGCTTCATCAGTATATTTGATGGCATCTTCGTTTTTGCCTTTCTCAAATAATGCTTCTGATACTCTAGTTAATGCCATGCATACAAAATAAGGATGGTCAATCTCTTTGAAAACTTGTATAGCATGTTCTCCATACTCAATAGCTTCATCAAAACGACATTGTGCTTTCATGCTGAGACACAGATTAGTTAATGTTACTCCTAAAGCAGAACTTTTGTCCATACTTTCCTGAATTGCTAAAGCCTGAAAAGCGTACTCATCATGTTTCGAATAGTTACCGATGTCATTATAAATACCTGCAATATTTGATAAAGTTTGAGCTAAATAACTATCATTTTCTTCTTCTTCAAAGATAATAAGTGCTTGAAAAAGTAGTTTTAGTGCACTATCCGGCATCATATAAAGGCGCATCGTACTACTCAAATTAACTAAGCATGCTCCTATTCTATTTCGATTATCCAAAGTTGTCCAAAGATCATAGGCAGACATAAAATAATACTCTGTGCTATCTGCTTGTTGTTCGTATAAATAAATGCCCCCAAGATTTTCGAAAGCATCTGCCAACCATTCGGCTTTATTATACTGTTTTGCTAAATCTTTTTGTTGCCAAGCATAATTTAATGCTTTTGAGATATCGCAATTTTGAAAATACCAGGTAAGATCGCTAAGCGCTTGCAATTTTGCTTCAATACTACCTTTTTTTACTACATATTCTAATGAATCTGTAGTAGATGTAAATAGAGTATCTATTTCTATAACCTCATTGTCAACTTGCTGTACAACAGTATTTTTTTTACTAGAATTACATCCAAAAAGAAACAAAATAACAATTAAAACAAATAGAATTGGCTTTAGCATTTAATATTTTTTACGTTTAACAATAAAAATGCAAATATATACTGTTTTTATTAAAGTACCTTTTTTCCTTAAAAGAATCCTTTTTTATTGAAAATTCCTGAGAAAAAAAAATGTTTGACAAAAAACATATTTTCGCGCTCGGAAAAAATTAAAAAAAATCTTGAAATCTGAACTCAAAATATTTTGAAAATAATACATCAAACTATACAATTGCAATGAATAATTCAAAATTTAAAAATCAATACTCAAAATTAACAGTTCTGCTTTATGTTTTTTTCTTATACCCTTGCATCCTTTTTGCACAACGTATTGAAGTCCATCCTTTCAAAGATTTATCTAACCATGCAATTGCCAACAAAGCCTGGGGAGTAGGAGCTGCTATTGATTTTGACAATTGGGTAAAAAATACTACATTCAGAGCTCATTTTGACTGGTCAATGTATAGAAAAAAGGATAACATTACTAATCCTTATTATCAAAAATTGTGTGGTGGGATATCTGCTTTCTATTCAATCAGACTTTCTAAAAGAATTTTGTTACAATGTGGCGTTGACTTTAATTATACCAATCTTAAACATACGTACATTTTTGAGATTGATACAGTAAATAATAAACCGATAACTATTCAACAAACTGGTAATTTTATAGGAATTGGTTCTCATATTGGAGTTTGTTATGAGTTTACACCTAGATTCAGCGTTGGGTTAAACATTATTCCTTCTTATCTAGTTCCTGTTAACCAAAAATCATCAATAAAGAGAAAAGAACTAGAATATAAAAAAGGAATTTGGATGTTTCCCATTCAATTAAGTTTTTCTTTTAAGTTATTTAATCTTGAGCAATGATAAAACGATTCATCTTTCTAATCTTTATTTTTTCTCTTTCCTTTTTTTTGTATGCAAAAGATAAAAAAAATGTAGATAAGTTACCGCTTTTAAATACAAAATGGGTTTTGAAAGAGATATTAGAAATTCCTGTATTCCAAACATCAGATACTGCGTTTATTATTTTTGAAGAAAATTTTAGAGTTTTAGGTAATTTTGGCTGTAATCTTTTTTTTGGTGAATTCAATTTTTGGAAAAGAAGAATAAAAATTGATTTTAAGGGTGCTACTAAAAAGTATTGTGCTGATATGCAATTAGAAGAGCAATTTTCAAAAGTAATTAGAAATGAGATAACCCATTATTATATAAACAATAATGAGCTTTTTTTACTTTATCAGAACAAAGTTGTTTGTAGATTTGAAGGGAGCATAAAGAATTAAGAAGCAAAAAACGAGAAGAAAAAGAAGGTGAGAAAAAAGAGATATTACTCGTAACTTGATAACAACTAAAAACTTAAATAAATGATAGTCCAAACCAAAGTCACAGTTATTTCTGATAGAACAAAACTGTCTCATAGAGATGCAGAACTATTGGAAATAGCACAAAATGCTGGAAAAAATGCTTATGCTCCATATTCTCAGTTTAGAGTTGGCGCTGCTATTTTATTAAAGAATGGGCATATTATTTCCGGAAACAATCAGGAAAATGCTGTGTATCCATGCGGAATGTGTGCCGAGCGAGTAGCTCTTTTCTATGCTGCTTCTCAATTTCCAGAAACTCCAATTACAAAAATTGCTATTACTGCTATTGGAAATGAAAAAGAGATAAGACAACCTGTTCCGCCGTGCGGGAGTTGCCGTCAAGCTCTATTAGAGTACGAAACCAAATTCAGAGAACCTATCGAAGTCATTATGGCAGGAGAAAAAGGAGATCTCTATATTGTTAGATCGGTCGCCGAACTGCTGCCACTCTCTTTTGATGAAAGTTTCTTGGATTAAGATACAGAAATATTGAAAGACGGATATAATAAACTTTTAATCTTTATTTTTTTTAATTTTTAATAATAATAAAATGTTACTCACAAACAAAACCGCTTATATTACCGGCGCAGCGCGCGGAATAGGCAAACAAATTGCACTCACTTTTGCCCTACAGGGCGCTAACATTGTATTTACTGATATTCAGGAAAATAATGCAACTAAAGAAACAGTCAAAGAGATTGAAAGTCATGGTGCTAAAGTTCTATTCTTAGCTTATAATGTAGCAAATTATACAGATACTGAATCTTCAATAAAAGCAGCAGTAGAAAAATTCAACACTATTGACATTTTGGTTAACAATGCCGGTATTACCCGCGACACACTGTTATTGCGCATGAGCGAAAACGACTGGGATTTGGTAATGAACGTAAATGTAAAATCTGTTTTCAACCACATAAAGGCAATACAACCCTATTTTCTGAAACAGAGAAAAGGATCTATAATCAATATCGGCTCGATAGTTGGGATAAATGGTAATGCGGGACAGGTAAATTATGCCGCTTCTAAAGCTGCAATTGTAGGTCTAAGCAAGTCAGTTGCACGTGAATTGGGAAGCCGTAACATCCGTTGCAATGTGATTGCACCAGGCTTCATTGAAACCGAGATGACAAATGTACTTTCTCAAGAAGTAAAAGACGCATACTTCAAAACTATTTCCCTTAGAAGAGGAGGTCGCCCTGAAGATATAGCAAACACAGCACTATTTCTTGCCTCCGACCTATCGACTTACATAACTGGTCAAGTTATTGTATGTGATGGTGGTATGTAAATTTTGCCTTATCCATCTATTTCTCTACGAAATATTCCCAAAAAAACCATACCTCCGCATAACCTCACCCAAATATTGCCTCATAGATTGATTTTTTGGATGTTGCAAGTCAGGATCTTCCTCCAAAATCTCTTTTGCCAAATTCCGGGTAAAGACCACTAACTTTTCATCTTTCGCCAAATCTGCCAATTTGAAATCCAATACGCCACTTTGTCGGGTGCCTTGCAAGTCGCCCGGACCGCGCAGCCGCAAGTCAATATTGGCAATCTCAAACCCATCGTTCGTTTCTGTCATCGCTTTGAGGCGCTGCTTGCTCTCAATAGAGAGTTCGTGCTTGGTCATCAGCAAACAGTAGGATTGGTCGGCGCCGCGCCCCACGCGTCCGCGCAACTGGTGCAATTGCGACAACCCGAACCGCTCCGCGTTCTCAATGACCATCACGGAGGCATTAGGCACGTCAATCCCTACTTCTATTACGGTGGTAGAGAGCAGGATCTGAATCTCCTTTTTTACAAAACGATTCATCACAAAATCTTTCTCATCTGCCTTCATCTTGCCGTGTACAATCCCGATTTGATACTGTGGAATAGGAAAACAATCCGCCATGAGGTCATATCCTGCCATCAAATCAAACAAATCCATTTTTTCAGATTCTTTAATAAGTGGATAAACCACAAATACTTGTCTGCCTGCAGCGATCTCTTTCTGCAAAAAACCAAACATTCCCAAACGGTTTTTTTCGTAAAGATGTTTCGTAACGATCGGTTTTCGTCCTTTGGGCAGTTCGTCAATAATGGACACGTCTAAATCGCCATAGAGGGTCATCGCTAAAGTGCGAGGAATGGGCGTGGCAGTCATCACCAAAATATGGGGCGGAATATCGTTCTTTTTCCACATCTTGGCGCGTTGTTCCACGCCAAAACGATGCTGTTCGTCAATCACTACCAAACCCAGATTTTTGAAAATCACATTGTCTTCCAATAGTGCATGAGTACCGATTAATATATCAATCTCTCCGTTTTGCAACTCTTCGTGCAACACGTTACGTGCCTTCGTTTTGGAAGATCCTGTTAAAAAACCCACTTTGACCGGCATATCTTTCAACAACTTTGTGATAGATTCAAAATGTTGCGTAGCGAGAATCTCTGTGGGCGCCATAATGCACGATTGGTAGCCGTTATCTTTGGCAATGAGCATCAGCAGCAGTGCGGTAATGGTTTTGCCGCTCCCCACATCGCCTTGCAGGAGGCGGTTCATTTGTTTACCACTCCCCACATCGGCACGAATCTCCTTAATTACTCGCTTTTGCGCATCGGTTAACTCAAAAGGGAGATAATTTTTGTAGTAAGCGTTAAAAGTATCGCCCACCACAGAGAAAAGATGTCCGGAAGTTTTTTGAGTATGTACCAATTTTTGGGTTAACAAACGCAGTTGCACAAAAAAGAGTTCATCAAATTTTAACCGCAACATCGCTTTGGAGAGCAACTCCTGAGAAGCGGGATAATGCACATTCAGCAGGGCTTCTTTTAATGATAACAATTTATAATTCTGAATAATATCTTCCGACAATCGTTCGGTAATCACAATTTGAATCTGGTTTAGCAGCGTAATCACCAATTTTGAGATGGCGCGAGAATCCAATCCCGACTTTTTGGCTTTTTCGGAACTGCTGTACAACGGCTGAAAAGCCATCGGCACTCCTATATTAGATTGCTTTTCGGGGTCAATTATTTCCGGGTGCGCCATATTCCAGCGGCGGTTGAAGAGGGTAGGTTTTCCAAACACAATAAACTCCCGTTTTTGGGTAAGTTCATTCTCCACCCACTTCAACGAGTTGAACCACACCAACTCTATAGTTCCTGTCCCGTCATTGAATTGCGCTACCAAACGTTTTGTATGGCGCTCGCCCAATATTTCGTAGGAGGTTACCCTGCCTTTAAACTGCATAAATGCCCCCTCCGCCTCAAGCGAACGAATGGTATGAATTTGCGATTTGTCCACATGCCGATAGGGATAATAATGCAAGAGGTCTTGAAATGTAAAAATTTGGAACTCTTTTTTAAAAATTTCCGCTTTTTTGGGTCCCACCCCTTTTAAATATTCTATGGGCGTTTCAAGGAGGTTTGCTTGCATTTTTTACTTCTCATAGATTATTTTTTACTTGTCCAACGCCTCAATAGCCAACCTTCGGTACGCATAGATTGCAGGATTTTTTTCTCCCAAAATATTAAAAGCAGACAAAACTGCATTTTTTGCTGAAAGAACAGTCAGATTTGGAACATCGCTGGGCATTCTGAGATTGCTCCAAACATCTTCGGGATGTTCATTTGCGGTAGTGCAAACGGAGATCACGGGCCAGTCTGTTCGTGCAGAAAGAATGGGACCAAGCCCATTGCTCATTCCCACCAAGGCAATGATTACGCCCCCTTCGGGGTAAACGGTGTGCAGTCTTTCCAACTCTTCCATGGCGTAAGTTGGTTTTTTGTGGGCAGAAATCACAGGTTGTTCAACAGTCAATCCGGGTAGATTACTAATTTCGGGTAGTTTGTCGCTTTCTGAGCCGCGCCAAAAAACGAGAGTCTGTTTCGGGATCCGAAATTGAAAATCTTTCAACGAGTTATCATTATCAATAACATCAGTAACTACCAATTCGTTTTCTATTGTAGTGCCGAATTGGAATTGTAATTCTAGAAGTCTCTTTCCGAGGTTGTTGCACGCGCCTTCTATGAGTAGAAAAGATTTTCGCGCCAATTCTTCAATCTGTATTATCTCAATAGGTTGCGGCAATAAGTTGCTGAACTCCTTATTTTCAGGCGATATCATTTCAATACACAATCTATGAAATCGGTATGGCAATTCGCTTTCTGCTTTCCGAAAATTAGGGTGGCTGTTGAGAAAATTACCGGTGGCATATCGGCGGGCGCTCACTTCTAACAGAATACGCTCTGTTTTTATTTTTGATAACTGTGTGTGAATGCCGGTTTGTTCAAGAAATTCATACAAGTTGCAAGTTTGTTTTGTGGGTTCGTTCATATTAATAATCATTTACATTCTACAAACGTATTCTAATGGGTAAAATTATTTTATACTTACAAATCTGCGTAAATCGTTTTGGCATATTGGGGTAGTGGCGCAATTTTGGCAATATACTTGTTAGGCGGTCGTACGTTTTTATTTTTTCTTTTGCATGTTTTTTAACCACCTTATAATTAAAAGAATTACATAATATCTTCAGCCTCTATTGTAGCTAACTTGTCTTTAGTAATCACTGCTAGTTTTGCAATACGATTAGCCTGTCTCTCTATTGTTTTTTCGAACATATTACGCACAAGTCTAGCGTTTCCAAAGGATTTATTTCTTTGCACGTATGCTCTTTCAAACATCAATTTTGCCTTTTCTGAAGCCTCTTGTGTAAGTTGATATTCCAAGTGTTCGCATTTACTTTCAAAGATTGCTAATAATTCATCTTAATTTTGGTTTAATTTTAGGTTTTTTCTGAAAATTTAACAAAAAAAACGTGGTACTTTTTTATCTGTCGTTGAGGTCGTCTACTACCTGCCTAAAATAAAGTAAAGTCCACGCTTGGCGTGAACGCTGATTTACGGTGTTGTGTTAGTATCTTGTAGATTAACAGTATAAAAAAGTATAAACGTAAATCGGGTGCAAATGTATAAAAAGATTTCTCATTTTTAAAAAATAGTTCTATCTTTGCCGCTGTTACATAAAAATATAAAGATATATGGAAGCAGTCGTTCTAAACACAAATACAGCATTAGATTTAAGACTGATAAGTGCTCTTGCTCGGGAACTAAATATTGATATGTTTTCTATCAGCCAAGAGGAGCAAGAAGAAATTGAAAGCATGAAACTGCTGAGTTTTATGCAAAAAGCCAGGAAAGAGGGATTTGCTGATAAAAAAGAAACATTATCAAAATTGGGTTTATAATAGAAAGAACTATGGAAGTAGAGTTTACAAAAACATTTTCCAAACAAATTGATGTTCTTTCTGACGAATCGTTGAAATCGCGAATAGCCCAAACTGTGCAAAATGTAATTTTGGCAAATACATTGCAAGAGGTTACCAATCTTAAAAAAATAAAAGGATCCCAAACAGCATATAGAATAAGAATAGGAGATTATCGGATCGGTTTGTTTTTTGAAGAAAGCGTGATTATTTTTGCATATATGGCGCACCGGAAAGATATTTATAATAGGTTTCCATAATGAAGTGTCGTAGTGGTTTTTGACTTGATACTTTACATGTAATTCTGCGTCAGCAGCGTGCTTAAAAATCACTCAAAAATAGTGCAATCCCCTTTTCCCTCCCTCACAATTTCAATCTCTCCTGAAGTGCAATCCACAATAGTAGAAGGCACATTGTCTCCGTATCCGCCATCTACTGTAATATCCACCAAATCGCCGTATCTTTCATAAATCAACTCAGGATCGGTGGAATATTCCACAATTTCGTCGTCATCTTTTATAGAAGTAGAGAAGATAGGGTGTCCTAATTCTTCTACGATGGCACGGACGATGCTATTATCGGGAACCCTAATTCCGACAGTTTTTCTTGCTCCATGAATCATTTTAGGTACGTGATTATTAGCATTTAAAATAAAAGTGTAGGGACCCGGAAGAGCACGTTTCATCGCTTTAAAAATGTTGTTTTCAATGGGGGTCGTAAAATCTGACAAATGGCTGAGGTCGTGGCAAATAAATGATAGCGCTGTCTTTTTCTTATCCTCTTCTCCCAAAATAGAGATGATTTTTTCTACCGCTTTGGGCTTGTAAATATCGCATCCCATCCCATATATAGTATCGGTAGGAAAAATCACAATTCCGCCATCACGCAAACAAGAAGCCACCTGTTGAATCGCTTTTGGGTTTGGGTTTTGCGGATAGATTTTAAGAAACATAATTAGTAAAATAAAGAAGGGTAAGCTACTTCTATCGCATCGCTACAACCGATGTACCCTTGCTACATTCCTGTCCTGGGGGAGTTAAAAGGGAGCAGATCGTAGGAGACTTACCCGCGGCAAAAATATAC
>JAITUN010000025.1 GCA_031286285.1 Bacteroidales bacterium
AACTATTATTTACAAGCCTATTATCTTTGGATAAAGCCTGAAGAAGTGCATGGTTTTGTGATCAATCCGCGTTATATGGAGGAGCATTGTAATATTGTTGCCAATGCGGAGGTTCACACCGGGAAAAAACACGTTTTGAATATTGATTTGAAAGATTTCTTTCCAAGCATCTCGGCAAGACGAATAAAAGCGCTCTTTTCATCGCCCTATTTCAATTATAATGAACAGATTGCTACTGCTTTGACGTTACTGACAACTTACCAGGCAAAACTTCCTACGGGCGCCCCGACCTCGCCGGTTCTCTCCAATTTTGTTTGCCTTGAATTAGATGCCGATTTGCGATCATTTTGTCAAGAAAATCAATTACAATTTACACGATATGCCGACGACCTGACTTTTTCGTCCAACACCCTCATTCCGCAAGATACTATTCAGAATATCAAACAGATAATTCAAAAACACGGATTTGAAATTAACGAAAAGAAGCTGAGATTACAATCTTCGTTTCGCAAACAAACGGTTACCGGATTAACCGTGAATGAAAAGGTAAATGTGGATAGAAAGTTGCTGAAAAAGATCCGCGCCATGCTGCACGACCTGACCACCAACGGCATTGAGGCGGCAACCCGACGGCATTTTAATCTTAAAGAGGCTGCCACTACCAAGCAGCGGGGAATTTTTATCTACCGTTTGGAAGGGTATATCAATTTTGTGGGGCAGGTAAGAGGAAAATATGATACTGTTTATCTAAAACTTATGGAGCCGTTTGAGGCGTTTTTTACTCCGTGCCCTTCAGTATCTCTGTGCTGAATATTTCAAATCAATCCCTATTCACATTAAACCCAATTGGGTTCCGTGGCTTCTCAAGTTCTTTCTTATACGCAATATACTCGTCAAACAGATTAAAAAGCGCATCAAACTTCATCTCGTTTTGGTCAAATTTTGAGTTTGACTCGCGAATAAAATCATCTAATTCATGTTTGAGTTCGGCATAGTTCAAAACATACTGGCGGAGTGCGACAAAGGCACGCATGATATTACGATTTGTATCAATTGCTTTTTCTGAATTTAAAACGCTACTTAACATTGCTACTCCCAATTCGGTGAATGCAAATGGCAAATAACGAATACCACCTCTTTTTGAGGACGCAATTTGCGACCTCAAACTGCACCATTCATCTTTTGACAATTCAAACATAAAATCATTACCTTTAAAACGCCTGACATTTCTTCTTACAGCCTCTTTTAATCGTTTTGTTTCAATTCCATACTGTTCCGCCAAATCAAAATCGAGCATCACCTTTACACCTCGTATTTCGTGAATGCGCTGAATGATGGCTAATTCAATAATGTTTTCCTGTTTTTGAATGATTATGCTATTCTCCATGTCTGTTTATTTTGGTCAATCCCTATTCACATTAAACCCAATCGGGTTCCGTGGCTTCTCAAGTTCTTTCTTATACGCAATATACTCGTCAAACAGATTAAAAAGTGCATCAAATTTCATCTCATTTTGATCAAATTTTGAATGAGTTTCGCGAATAAAATCATCTAATTCATGTTTCAGTTCGGCATAATTCAAAACATATTGCCTAAGTGCGACAAAGGCACGCATGATTTTAATATTTGTGTCTATGGCGATGTTACTATTAAGCAAACCCGATAACATAGCAATACCTTGTTCTGTAAAGGCATAAGGAAGGTATCTCGTACCACCCCAACTTGAGGTTTCATTTTGCAACCTCAAGTTGCTCCATTCATCTGAAGTAAGTTGAAACATAAAATCGGGCGGAAAACGTCTCAAATTACGTTTGACAGAAAGATTGAGATTTTTAGTTTCCACCTCATACTGTTCCGCCAAATCAAAATCGAGCATCACTTTCACGCCTCGTATTTCGTGTATGCGTTGAATGATGGCTAATTCAATAATGTTTTCCTGTTTTTGAATGATTATGCTATTCTCCATGTCTGTTTATTTTGGTTAAAAATTCGAGCCGCGAAAATATAAAAGTTTGGACTCAAAACTTGGTTTTTTGAAATTATTTTTCTAATAATCAATGTATTAAAAAGCACGCAAACGAGGCAGTTTTATCCGCAGATTTGCACAAATTTTCACAGATTTGTAATTTTTTGCAGAAAAGAGGCGGTTTTTTACCACAAAGGCACACAAAGGTATTCACAAAGGCGCACAAAGAAAGTGCAGAAAAAAGTCATATTTATCAAAAAAATCAAAATAATCACAGTTCAGACACCCCGCGCCATATCTTGTCGCAACTAAGTTATATCTTTGCCGAAAATTTTACTACAATAAATACTATGCAAAAAGTAATCTCAACAGAAAAAATTCCCATCAAACTGTGGTTGGATGAGCCGGAAGCAGGCGCACTAAAACAGGCATACAACCTTGCCAATCTGCCCTTTGCTTTCAGTCATATCTGTTTGATGCCCGATACGCACGAAGGGTACGGAATGCCCATCGGCGGTGTAATGGCAACCGATAATGTGATTGTTCCCAATGCTGTGGGCGTGGATATTGGCTGCGGTATGTGCGCCGTGAGAACCAACATTAAAGCCGACAGTTTAGAACGGAAACAGATCACCCAAATAATGTCAGGCATTCGTGAACTTGTTCCGCTCGGTTTTGACCATCATAAAGAGCGACAGGAGGAATCGCTTATGCCACAAGATTATAATATTGACAATTTGGTAATTGTGAAACGTCAGTATCTTGCTGCGCTGAAACAACTTGGTACTCTTGGTGGCGGAAACCATTTTATTGAGTTACAACGCTCCGATGAGGGCGATCTTTGGCTTATGGTGCATTCGGGCAGCCGCAATTTTGGCTTGCAAGTGGCTGAATATTACAATAAAAAGGCTAAAAAACTGAACGAAATCTATTATTCAGAGGTCAATCCTAAGGCGGATTTGGCGTTTCTGCCATTTGAGACCGACGAAGCACATCTATACTATCAGGAGATGAGATATTGCACCGAGTTTGCGCTTGCCAACCGCAAATTGATGATGGAGCGCATTCAGGATGTGGTTTCATCTGTTCTAAAAAACGCTTGTTTTGAGCCGATTATCAACATTGCCCACAACTATGCGGCGTGGGAAACCCATTACGACAAGAAAGTGATTGTGCATCGAAAAGGGGCTACTTCGGCAAAGTTGGGCGAAACCGGCATTATCCCGGGTTCGCAGGGCACAAAATCCTATATTGTTGAGGGGCTGGGCAATCCGGAAAGTTTTATGAGTTGCTCTCACGGGGCAGGACGTAAAATGAGCCGTACCGCTGCCATCCGCAACCTCAACCTTGAAGAGGAGAAGGGAAAACTTGACAAACTTGGCATTCTCCACTCCATTCGTGGAAAATCAGACTTAGAGGAAGCCTCCTCAGCGTACAAGGATATTACACAGGTAATGGAGTTTCAAAAAGATTTGGTAAAGATATTAGTAGAACTCTCTCCGTTGGCGGTAATTAAAGGGTGATGGGAGACCTGCAAGCCATTCGTTACCCCACGCAACACACCAAATTTCTGTCCCCGTGGGCATCATTTACTTTACCTACTGAAGGCCAGTATTTGTCGTCGTAAGGCATGGGGAAGGCAGCCTGTTCCCGCGAATAGGGCTTCTCCCAATCGTTGGCGCAAACCATCTTGGCAGTATGCGGTGCGTTCTTTATCACGTTATTTACTTTGTCGGCTCTTCCCTCTTCAATTTCACGAATCTCTTTGCGGATGTTAATGAAAGCATCACACAATCTGTCCATTTCGCTCAACGGTTCACTTTCTGTGGGTTCCACCATCAATGTTCCGTGAATGGGGAAAGCAACTGTGGGTGCGTGAAATCCGTAGTCCATCAAGCGTTTGGCAATGTCAATCACTTGGATTCCGGCTGTGCGGTCAAACTCGTTGCAATCGAGGATAAACTCGTGGGCACAACGTCCGTGAGTACCCAGATACATAATTTTGTAATGCTCTTTCAAACGTGCTACCATATAGTTGGCGTTGAGGATTGCCATTTTTGTGGCTTCGGTTAAGCCGTTGCCGCCCAACATTTTGAGGTAGCCGTAAGTAATAGGCAACAGAAAGGCACTGCCGTAAGGAGAAGCCGCTACCTGACTACCTTTTTCGCCGCCCACTTTGTAAAGTTCGTGGTTGGGCAGGAAATCAACCAAATGTTCGGCAACTCCGATAGGTCCTACTCCCGGACCGCCGCCGCCATGCGGCATAGCAAAAGTCTTGTGCAGATTCAAATGGCACACATCTGTACCCATTGCGCCCGGAGAGGTTAACCCCACCTGTGCATTCATATTGGCACCATCCATATAGACCAAACCGCCGTTGTTGTGAATAATTTTGATAATCTCCAAAATCGCTTCTTCAAAAACGCCGTGTGTGGAGGGGTAAGTAATCATAATGCACGACAGATTCTCTTTATGCTGTTCTGCTTTGGTACGCAGATCCTCCACGTCAATCTCACCTTCCGGAGTTGATTTTACGATGACAATCTCCAGACCTGCCTTTGCCGCCGATGCCGGATTGGTGCCGTGCGCCGATGAAGGAATCAAACAGATATTGCGATGAGATTCTCCTTTGTCAATGTAGTAGTTGCGAATTACCATCAAACCGGCGTACTCACCTGCCGAACCTGAATTGGGTTGGAAAGAGATCGCTTTGAAACCGGTAATCTCCTGAAACCACTTATCCATTTCGTTAATCATATCCAAATATCCCTGCGCTTGCTCAACGGGTACGAATGGATGCAGTGCACCCGCTTCTGCCCAACTCAACGGCAACATCTCTGCAGCAGCGTTCAATTTCATAGTGCAGGAACCCAGCGGAATCATAGCGCGGTTGAGCGACAAGTCTTTAACCTCTAACTTCTTCATATAGCGCATCATCTCTGTTTCAGATTGATATTTGGTAAAAATCTCCTGTTGCATAAAAGAGGAGGTGCGTTGTAGATTTTTCGGGATATTCAACTCAGGAACATGCGGTTTGCAAACAAAAGGGGTAAACTCTTTGCCCGCCGCTTTCGCCAAAATGGACAAAATAAAATTGAGATCTTCCAATTTCACAGTTTCATCTAACGACAAAGAAAAACAAGTTTCGCACCAGTAGTAGAAGTTAACTTCGTGAGATAGAGCCACTTTTTTAACATCTTCGGTGGTTACTCCCTGTGGCGCTTCAAAGCAGAGCGTATCGAAGAAAGTTTTGTTGTGTTGTTTGTATCCATATTTTTCTGCTTCTGTAGCTAAGACGCCGGCGAGCACATTAATTTTGAGGGCTTTATTACGCAATCCTTTAGCGCCGTGCCACATCCCATAAAAACCGGACATAATAGCAACCAACGCAGAAGCGGTGCAGATGTTGGAGGTAGCGCGTTCACGTTTGATATGCTGTTCGCGGGTTTGCAGCGCCATACGCACAGCGCGGTTCTCTTGAGAATCCACAGTAACTCCAATTATCCGTCCGGGGAGCAGTCGTTTAAACTCCTCTTTACAGGCAAAATAGCCGGCGGAGGGACCACCAAATCCCATAGGGATGCCGAAACGTTGGGTAGAACCAACTACGCAGTCGGCGTTCCATTCTCCCGGAGGGGTTAAGACAGTGAGCGCCAGAATGTCTGCAACCACGCCTACAAAGATCCCTTTTTCCTTAGCATCTGCGGTAAACTGTTTGTAGTCATATATTTCTCCCCAACTGCCCGGATATTGCAGCATTGCTCCGAAGAAACTGCTATCAAGTTCAATTTTTGTCGGATCACCCACCACAATCTCTATTCCTTGTGGTGCGGCGTTTGTTTTGAGAACACCCAGCGTTTGCGGGAACAGATCTTCCGAAACAAAAAATTTACATACATTGTTTTTCACGGCTTCGCGGCTGCGGCTATTGTAAAACATCAGCATCATCTCGCCGGCTGCAGTTGCTTCATCCAACAGCGAAGCATTTGCCAACGGCATCGCCGTAAGTTCCATAATCATTGTTTGATAGTTGAGCAGCGCTTCCAAACGACCTTGCGAAATCTCCGCCTGATAAGGCGTATAAGAGGTGTACCATCCGGGGTTTTCAAAAATATTTCGCAAAATTACCGCAGGCGTAAACGTATTGTAATATCCCATTCCGATATAGGATTTAAACAGTTTGTTTTTTGCCAACATTGATTTCACCGCTTGCAGATATTCACCTTCGGGCAAGCCGTCGGGCAGGGCAAGTTTTTCCGGCAGGCGGATGGCATCCGGTACGGTTTTCTCAATTAATTCGTCTAAAGTTTTTACGCCGCAGGTATGCAACATTTTCTCAATCTCCGCGCCTTGCGGACCATTGTGTCGAACAGTAAAATCGTCTTTTATCATATTGATTGTTATTAATTTATAATGCTAATAATGAGGTGTGAAAATTAAAGTGGCGAAAATAAATATATTCTTATTATTTTCAATACAAATCTGCTATTTCTGTTTATTATTTTACTATTTTCGCGCCTCAAATTAAATATACTATATGAAAAGTCAATATCTTTATCGTGATGTTACAAAAGTAACCACTCATGTATTGCAGCGTATGCGCAACGAGGGTGAAAAAATTGCTATGCTTACGGCTTACGATTATTCTACAGCACGATTGTTGGATGAAGCCAAAATAGATATAATCTTAGTGGGCGATTCTGCCGCGAATGTGATGGCCGGCTACAAAACAACATTGCCTATCACCTTAAACGAAATGATCTATCACGCATCCTCGGTGGTTCGAGCTGTGGAACGCGCATTAGTTGTGGTGGATATGCCTTTCGGAACTTATCAGGGAAACTCAAAAGAGGCTTTGGCATCAGCCATCAGAATCATGAAAGAATCGGGAGCAGATGCTGTAAAAATGGAAGGTGGAATAGAGATCTCCGAAAGTATTGACCGTATCCTTAGCGCAGGTATCCCCGTAATGGGTCACTTAGGATTAACTCCGCAAAGTATCAACAAATTCGGAACTTATACCGTACGCGCTACCTCACAAAAAGAGGTGGAAAAACTGTTGGAAGATGCTAAAGTATTAGAAAAACACGGCTGTTTTGCTTTAGTGTTGGAGAAGATTCCCGCCACAGTTGGCAAGCGGGTTACCGAAAGCATAACGATTCCTACTATCGGAATTGGCGCAGGACCCGATACAAGCGGACAAGTACTTGTTTTTCACGATATGATGGGCTATACCCAGCAGTTCTCCCCACGCTTTCTTCGACGCTATCATAATTTCTCGGAAGAGATTATTAACTCCGTTACCCATTATATTAATGATGTAAAACAAAGAGAGTTTCCAAACGAAAAAGAACAGTACTAAACGCTTCTATTCATGGCAGATCAGTCAATCTATCCTCTGTTAGACAAGATACAGTTTCCGGAAGATATCAGATGTTTCCCTATTGAAAAATTACCGCAATTGTGTGATGAGTTGCGAAATTTTATCATTACGGTATCGGCAAACAACCCCGGACACCTCGGCGCCAGTTTGGGGACGGTTGAACTCGCTGTTGCAATTCATTATGTATTTAACACTCCAAAGGATAAATTGGTTTGGGATGTGGGACATCAAGCCTACGCCCACAAAATTATTACCGGAAGAAAAGAAAGGTTTGAAACAAACCGAAAATATAAAGGAATAAGCGGTTTTCCAAAAACAAGCGAAAGCGAATATGACGCTTTTGGAACCGGACATGCATCTACTTCTATTTCAGCCATTCTGGGCATGGCAACAGCAGCGAGATTGGCAGGAAATAGCTCACAACAGCATATTGCTGTAATCGGCGACGGCGCAATGGGAGGCGGTATGGCGTTTGAAGCAATGAACCAAGCAGGTGGCGCACAGGAAAATTTGTTGGTCATTCTCAACGATAACCGTATTGCCATTGATGAAAACGTGGGCGCTATGAGCCAGTACTTATTGCATATTACAAGCTCAAAATCTTACAATCGGGTAAAAAAAGGGGTTTGGCGCTTTTTTAATTTCAGCAAATTTATTGTACAGGCAATCAGCCGTCTGGGAAATGCAATTAAAGGACAGATCGCAAGTAAAAGCAATCTTTTTCAACAACTAGGGTTTCGTTATTTTGGACCCACTGATGGACACGACGTAATCAAATTAGTCCGCATTTTAAACAATTTAAAAGAGATACAGGGACCTAAATTATTGCACATTGTTACCGTAAAAGGCAAAGGGATTCGTTTGGCAGAAGAGAACCAGATTCTGTACCATTTTCCCGGAAATTATGATCCGGATACAGGTGAAATCATAGCACCGGATATGCAAAATATGCCTCCGAAATATCAAACTGTTTTTGGAGAGACTATTTTGGAGCTGGCGTTGAAGGATGAGAAAGTGGTGGGGATTACGCCGGCAATGGCTACTGGCTGTTCATTAACGATTATGCGCGAACAACTTCCACACCGAGTTTTTGATGTAGGGATTGCCGAGCAGCACGCCGTTACTTTTGCAGCGGGGCTTGCGGCGGCGGGACATATCCCTTTCTGTAATATCTACTCTTCGTTTTTGCAACGCAGTTATGACCAGATCGTGCACGATGTGGCGTTGCAAAATTTGCCCGTAATCTTCTGCATTGACCGTGCGGGTTTGGTGGGCGAGGACGGACCTACCCACCACGGCGTTTTCGACTTAGCGTTCCTGCGCTCCATCCCCAATATGGTCATCGCCTCGCCTCTTAATGAAGCGGAGTTAAGAAACCTGATGTTCACCGCTTATTCAGAAAGAACAAAACCGTTTGCCATTCGCTACCCGCGGGGAGTAGGAGTGACGATAGACTGGAAAACACCATTGGAAAAATTAGAAACCGGGAAATCAAAACTTCTCAAAGAGGGCAAAGAGATAGCGGTTTTATCTTTGGGACCTCTTGGAAACAACGTTTCAAAAGCAATTACTATTCTTGAAAAAGAGGGAATATCTCCAACCCATATTGATGTTCGTTTTTTGAAACCTTTTGATAAAAAGATGTTGGATGAAATTTGCCAAACCCATCACACCATTATTACAGTGGAAGATGGCGTTGTTGCAGGCGGACTATTCTCCGAGGTTTCTGAATATGTTATAGAGAAAAAATTCGCTAATAAGGTAGTTCCCATTGCTCTCCCCGATGCTTTTATTGAACACGGCGATATTGCCAATCTGCACAAGCAAGTGGGGTTTGATGTTGAAAGCATAGTAAATGTAATAAAATCTGTTTTACTCTATCACCCACCGTTTTACCCCTTTTTCAATTTGTGAGAACTCAACGCCTATTTTTACAACTTTACGGTGGTCGGCGCTGTATGGGATGGCGTAATCTTTGCTGTTAATTTGCGCAAGGGCATCCTCGGCGGTGGCATTGTCGTTCATTTTGAACTCAAAAACGTAGATACTGTCGGCGGTTTTTACCACTGCATCGGCTCTGCCTTTGTTGCTCTTCACTTCGGTTTGCACAAATTGCCCCATCAACGTAAAAAGCAGATAAAAAACGTGCTGGTAATACTGCTCGGTGCGGTTTTTCAGTTCTATGGCATCGTAAGGGATATCGGCAAAAAATGCTTGTAGAGAGGTCATAAAACCTTCAATATCATTATTGTCTATTTCTTGTAAAAAATTCACAACTGAAAAATTGCCTGTTGTGATTGGTGTATGTACAAATGCGGGCAAAAGTTCGTTCAAAAAGCCATATTTGACCTCTTCATTTGGAAAACCTAACACAAAAACATCCCTTTCTTGTCTATATTCTTTTATGGTTAAATATCCGGTTTGATAAAGCAAAGGCACAAGATCTTGATTTTCTACTCTGTAATCCATTACCGAATAGGCAGGAATGATTACATCATCTTCCAACTTGCGAATATCATAATTTTGTTTTTGCAATGCTTTTGCCAAAAATGTGGGCGTGCCTGTGGCAAACCAGTAATAGGCAAAATCTAACTTAAAAAAAGTATT
>JAITUN010000058.1 GCA_031286285.1 Bacteroidales bacterium
AAAAAGAAGGAAAAGAGAGGGGGGGGGGGGGGGGGGGGGGGGGTAGGAACTCTTTTTTTACTTCTAATCTGATAGTCCCTGTTTCGGTGAATTTTATTGCATTCGAAAGAAGGTTGTTAAGTATTTGTTTGATCCGCAGTTCATCGCCCACAAGTTTTGCAGGGAAATCGCTGTTAATGTCTAATTCAAGTTTTATTGGTTTGTCTCCAAGGCGTACCTTGTTAAGATTTACCACACTGCTAAGCATGGAAGCCGTGTTGTATTCTACAGGGGCAAGCTCGATGTTCCCCGATTCGATTTTCGAGATGTCTAATATGTCGTTGATTATTCCCAAAAGATACGAGCCGGATTGGTGTATCTGAAAGATATTGTTCCTGGATGTTTCTGTATTACGCAGTTCGATTTCGGAAAGTCCGATTATTGTGTTCAGGGGAGTGCGTATTTCGTGGCTCATTACGGCGAGGAAATTGCTTTTGGCGTGGCTTGCCTGCACTGCAATTTCTGCCTGCTGTGCAAGTTCCCGCGTGCGTTCCCGCACAGTCTTTTCCAGTATAATATTGGACTGTTTTGCCTGCCTGTACATTCCGCTTAAGCGCTGGGACAATGTAATTGCCATTCCAATGTGAAGCACAAAGTTACCGTATAAAAAAGACCAAAAGAATGATG
This sequence comes from Bacteroidales bacterium, assembly GCA_031286285.1. Lineage (GTDB taxonomy): Bacteria > Bacteroidota > Bacteroidia > Bacteroidales > WCHB1-69 > WRNX01. Next base: position 667 of record JAITUN010000058.1, read on the forward strand.
AAAAAAGAGCGTATCAAACAAATCTATAATTCCACAGATGTATACTAATACGGAACCGACCAGCATATTTATACTGAATGTTTCTACAATCTTACTGTCGAATTTATTTTGTTTTTTGTTTTCTTGCCGCATCAAATAATGAGAAAATACAACATTGTAAAAGAAAACATAAGAAAAATAAATAACGACTGTAACGCCCCATATTCTTAAAACATCGTTTCCATATTGATTCGAGAAAAATATTTGCGTAACACTAAGAATAGAGCAGAGTATCAGATACACAATACTTGATTTTGTTATCTTCCGCCATACCATGCTTTCTATAAAAAGAGAGAGTATTGGAATCATCATGAACAGGGATATAAACTCCAGGCGGATCGATATATCCGAATTGGGAATTATCGAATTAACTATGCCTGTCCGCATAAACGAATAGATGCACAATAAAAAAGAAAAAACACTGTAATAAAGATTATGTATATCGTCTTTTTTTCTGATAGAAAGAAAAATAAACAAATAACAGGCGCCGGTAAAACCAAAAATACCGCAGAGCAGCATTAATAAAATATTTTGGTTTCGTTTTTTAATGACGCTGTAATCGTCGATATAGTAAGACGATGAATAATAAAATCCCGTGGCAACATAGGTGGGGTCTCCCGCAATTCTAAATGCCAGTATATTTGTTCCTGGTATTAAAATGTCTTTGTCTATGGGGAAATAGACATCGCGCCAGTTGCGTTTAGTGGTATGCATTGCAGATTGTACAAGTTCGCCGTTTATGTATATTTCCCAATTTTCTCCGATATAGGCAAGGTATATTCCCGGCATTGTCGATTTTGGCAGGTTTGCTATTGTTTTTGAGTTTATTTCTACGGGTATGATAATTGTAAATTCTTCGGGCGGCATTCCTCTGGGCGAAAGAAATCTGCGTTTGGGCATATCCGGCAAGGAAGAGCTTACAATTCGAAGCTGCGGCGATTGAAATTGCAGCCATTCGTTGTTTCCTGCCGGGTGCGTCTGTATTTCTGTTATATCAAAGCCGCGTTTTATGTAGGCGGGACATTCCATAAGATTATGATACAGCTCGCTGCTTTTGCCCATGCGTACTATACTTTTTTCGTTAAAATGATAAAGCACCACCGCAAGCATGGCTGCTGAATATGCAATGGGTATGAGAATTTTTAACCAGTTGGTGGTCGGTTTTCTAATTTTGTCCTCTCAATGTTTCGCATTAGTAATTATTGTCAGACTACAGGGCGAAAACAGGGAGTTTTCCTGCCATTGTGAGTATTTTATGTTTTATTGTAAGAATTAGCAAGAAGAATCCGTTAATAAGCGGTTGTTTTCATGGTGCCAAGTGGTATCAATCCGTGATACCACTTGGCTGGAAGTTTGGATTTTCCGGGAGATTTTTTTGAATATTTGTTGATAGATTGTTGTTAAGAAATTCCTGCCCGGAAGAAGACTCGAACTTCCATACCCTTGCGAGCACTAGTACCTGAAACTAGCGTGTCTACCAATTCCACCATCCGGGCTATTTTAGCCCGGCTTGCGTCCGGGCTGTGAACGCCCGGCTTATGTCCGGGCTTTGATGTACGCCCGGCTTGCGTCCGGGCGCATATATCAAAATAATATCTAAATTTCGGGGGTTGGTCAAGGTGTGTCTTTTATGGATAATTAGACATGAATAAACTGACTGTAAAATTACTTGTTTTTTCTGTATTTGCGGTATGCGCTTTAACCGCTTGCCGCGTAAAATTGATTAAACCTGTTTTGCCGATACCTGCACCTTCCACCCTATCCATTATTGACGATCCGGAAGCGCAGCAAAGGCTTTTGCAGGCTTTCGAGCAGGCATACCCCGATAAAATAAGCTCCGTATTATTTCTTAACGATGACTGGACAATGCTTATAAATAATAGGCTTTTTTATTTTGCAAATGGCAGGCTCTTGCCCGAACATTTGCGCGACCAATGGGAAAATTATTTCCCCTGGGATTTTTATGATTACCCCTGGACAGGAACAGAAGAACAAAGAAATATGGCATTTAATAATCCTGTATATTCAATAGGCTCTTCTTATTTATTTGATGCCCTGTATTCTTCCCCTTCGGAAGATGATAGCTGGGATTTACAGGAAAAATATTCTTTACTGGGTGTAAAAATGCTGATACACCCGTATATCAAACCTAAGCTTGATACTATATCCGATAGTATCCGTACTGCCGCATTAACAGATGCATCAATAAATGAATGGATAGATGAACTGCAAACAAGTCCGCCAACTTATGGCTGGAATTGGCGCAGTATAGCCGGAACAAGCCGCCGCAGTAATCATTCCTACGGAACAGCTATAGATCTTTTGCCAAGAGACTTAAAAGGTCGTTTAACTTATTGGCGATGGGATTCGCAAAAATCAAAAACCGCCCCGGTTTATTATCTGCCGTCGGAAACGGTTATTGCTATTTTCGAAGAACATGGTTTTATCTGGGGCGGCAAATGGGATCTAATCGATACAATGCATTTTGAATACAGACCGGAAATTTTATTACTAAATAATTAGTTTTTCCTGACCATAATATGAATTTTTTCCGTGCTTGCGCTCCCAGTGTTTTTTGGCAATATAATCCGGCAGTGGTTTTGTTTGGGGATCAAGGGTTACAGTGAACAATGCCATCTTGCAAATTTCTTCCAGCACAACACTGTGGTACACCGAAAGAGATGCGCTCTCACCCCAGGTAAAAGGACCATGTCCGCCGACAAGTGCCATTGTTACAAAAGCGGGATCCAAATTGCCTATCTTAAAAGTTTCTACAATTAATTTCCCTGTTTCAAGTTCATAATCATTTTCTAAAGCCTGTGCAGAAATAAAATCCGTGCAGGGAATTTCCTGCGAACAATTATCCGCATGGGTTGTACCAAAAACCGGCACATATTTTTTTGCCTGAGCCCATGAAACAGCATAAGGCGAATGAGTATGTGTAACCCCGCGGATACCGGAAAATTCCCGGTACAAAACCAAATGAGTTTTTGTATCAGACGACGGCTTTAATTTGCCTTCAACAATTTTTCCGTTTAGATCCACAAGCACCATTAACTTTGGCGACAATTTTTTATATTCCACACCGGACGGCTTTATTGCAAACACACCCTTGTCTGGATCAAAAGCAGAAGAATTCCCCCAAGTATATACCGCAAGGTTTTGCCGAAATATTTCCATATTTGCTTCGTACGCTTCTTCGCGCAAGGTTTTGTACATCAGCGTCCCCAATAAACTTCGTTCCAGCGAAGTTCGTCGTGCAGTCTGTGCGGTATGGTGTTCCGGTCAATCAAAATAAATTCTATACCGCTCATTTGCGCCCAGTCGCGGAAGTACTCCGCAGTCAAAGCCGTTGAATATACCGAATGGTGAGTGCCGCCTGAAATTATCCACGCTTCTGCCGCATCTGTAAGATTGGGATACGGTTTCCATAAAGCGCGCGCTACAGGAAGTTTTGGCATATTGTTTTCTATTTTAATTGTCTCAACTTCGTTTACGATCATTCTAAAACGATTGCCAAGGTCGATCATTGTGGCAAGTACTGCTTCGCCGGGTGCCGCGTCAAATACAAGTCTTGCGGGATCGGCTTTACCGCCAATCGCCAAGGGGTGAACTTCCAGACGCGGCTTGCCGCCCGCAATCGAAGGGCAGATTTCCAGCATATGAGAGCCAAGCACCGCTTCCTTGCCCGGTTCAAGATGGTAGGTGTAATCTTCCATAAAAGAAGTGCCGCCGGAAAGCCCCGCAGCCATTACTTTTGCCGCGCGGGTTAACATGGATTGTTTCCAGTCGCCTTCCGCGCCAAAACCATAACCCTGTTCCATAAGCCGCTGACAGGCAAGACCGGGAAGCTGCGGCAATCCGTGAAGATCCTGAAAAGTTGTGGTAAACGCGCCGGCATTTTCTGCCTCAAGCATTTCTTTTATAGCAAGCTCGATTTTTGCTTGTTCCAGCACAGCAGTTCTACCGGTGCCCGCTTCTTTAAGCTGTGGTGTTAGTTCGTAAGATGCGGCATATTCCCTTGCAAGTTTTTCCGCCTGCCCATCGTTTATTTTCGCATAACGAGCAGCAAGATCACCTATACCCCATGTGTTCACCTGCCAGCCGAATTTTATCTGTGCTTCTACCTTGTCGCCTTCGGTTACTGCCACTTCGCGCATATTGTCGCCAAAACGCAGTACCACGGAATCAAAGCCGTCTTTTCTTGCTGCCGCCGTCCGCATCCACACGCCAATCCTGCGGCGAAGTTCCTTGTCCTGCCAAAAACCCGCAACAACCTTGCCGGGCAGGCGCATTCTTGCATGAATGTATCCATGTTCGCGATCTCCGTGCGCGCTCTGGTTTAGATTCATAAAATCCATGTCGATCGAAGCCCAGGGAATATCTCTGTTAAATTGTGTGTGCAAATGCAAAAGCGGTTTTCGGTTAGCCGCAAGCCCCTGTATCCACATTTTGGAAGGCGAAAATGTATGCATCCATGTAATAATACCTGCGCAATTTTCCGCGGCATTTGCTTCTTCAAAAAGTTTTCTTATTCCTATTGATGTTAAAGCTGTGGGTTTTAACACAATAGCGCATGGGAGCAAGGGGTCATTGTTAAACTCATCCGCCATTATTCGCGCGTGTTCTGCAACTTTTTTTAGAGTTTCTTCCCCATACAAATCCTGACTCCCGACAATAAACCAGTATTCAAATTTTTTTAGGTTCATGATTACTCCTTGGAATATATTTTAATTTGTGTAAGTAGTATGTTTTAATACTCATAAATCTATACCACATAAGAAATTATGTCAAGTTTTCTTATGGTGTAGATTACCTTATAAATGGTGGTTGGAATTTATCGGAAGCAGAGGCGGAATTTGGACAAAATTGGCTTATTTTATAGATAACATTAATAAGGCAACAATAGCTATAGACTTTGGTCGAAAAGGTTTTGCCACCAATGGGGAAGCAGAAGAAGGTGATTTGTAACATTTTTGAATTATGAAGATAACACATAGGCACAAAACAAATAAACAGATAAAATAATTACTTATGGATGATACAGTCTTGTCCTTACAGAATGATATTAAAGAACTGGAACACTTGCTGGCAAATAAAAAACGCCAACTTGAGGAGCAACGATCAGTTTGTAATGAAAAAGCAGCAGGCAAGCCGTTAACAGATGATTTACAACCCGAAAATAAAATTAAAATTGATAATAACTCATCGCCAGAAGCCAAAATCGCTCTTTTCCGTTCATTGTTCAAAGGGCGGGAAGATGTTTATGCAAAACGCTTTGAAAGCAAGAAAACCGGAAAATCGGGTTACCAGCCTGTCTGCCAGAATGAATGGGTTAGAGGGAAATGTGAAAAACCTAAAACAAATTGCAGTAATTGCACCGAGCGAGCATTTGAGCCTGTAACTGATGAGGTAATTAGAAATCATCTTGCTGGGTTTAGCCCATCTAAAAACGAATGGAAAAGTCATATCCCTTTTGTAATGGGAGTGTATCCTTTATTACAAGAAGAAACATGCAATTTTCTGGCAGTTGATTTTGATAAAGAAACATGGCAAGAAGACATAAAAGCATTCATAGATACTTGTGAGCTGGATAAAATTCCGGTAGCTTTGGAACGCTCCCGTTCAGGAAACGGTGCTCATATATGGATTTTCTTTGAAAAGCCTGTTTCAGTGGTAAAAGCGCGGAAACTCGGTTCATATCTAATGACAAGAACACTGGACAGGCGGCCGGAAATCGGACTTGATTCATTCGACCGATTTTTCCCAAATCAGGATACGCTACCAAAAGGCGGTTTTGGAAATCTTATAGCTTTGCCTTTACAAAAAGCTGCAAGGGAAAAAAATCACAGTGTTTTTTTGAATAAAGAATTGTCCCCATACCCAGATCAGTGGGCTTATCTTGCTTCTGTAAAACGAATTAACGAAAGCAATATAGATATTCTTATTCAAAGCGCTGTTAAACAAAATGAGCTTTTGCCTGTTGTTTATAGTTCAGAAGAAAGAGACGGCGAAGCCAAACCATGGGAAAGAAAACATATCGCCTTGCCTGATATCAATGAATCACTTCCACAAAAAATTGAAATAATACTTGCTGATCAACTGTATGTAAATCATACAGGACTTCCTCCAATACTGCGAAATCGTATTTTACGCCTTGCATCCTTTGCAAACCCTGAATTTTATCGTGCTCAAAGAATGAGGCTTTCGACATGGAATAAACCTCATATTCTTTACTGTTATGAATATTTTCCAGAGTATATTGGTCTGCCTGTGGGATGCATAGATAACCTAGAAGAAGTACTTGAACATTATAAAATAAAACTTGAATTACATAATAAACAAAACAGAGGTCAGAGCATCAATGTTCAGTTTTCAGGAGACCTTCGTAACGAACAAAAAGAAGTGGTGCAAAAACTATTAGTCAATCAAATAGGTATACTTTCTGCTTCTACAGCTTTTGGCAAAACAGTAGTTGCCTTGAAAGTAATCGCAGAGCGAAAAATAAACACTCTTATATTAGTTCATCGAAAATTGCTTGCCGACCAATGGGCAGAACGGATAAATCAGTTTCTTGACATTCCCAAAAAAGATATTGGCTTTTACAGCGGCACAAAGAAAAAACGTACCGGTATTATTGATATTGCGGTCATGCAGAGTGTTGTTAAAAAAAATGAAGTTGAAGACTGGATTTCAGAATATGGTCAAATTATTGTTGATGAATGTCATCATATTTCCGCATCATCTTTTGAGCGGATAATCAGGAAATGTCCTGCATATTACCGCTTAGGACTTTCAGCAACTGTCATTCGCAAAGATGGGCAACATCCTATTGTTTTGATGAATTTGGGAGATGTTCGTTACTCCAATAATCGCAATAGTACATTGTTTGTTCAAAAAGCATTCCCTCGTTATACCAATTTTACTCTGCCTGCCGAACAGAATGAGAATGACCATACCGAACCTGCTATTCAGGATATATTTAAGAATCTTTACCTAAACGAAGAGCGAAACAAGTTAATTGTTCAAGATATTCTGAATGCATATCGTGAAGGTCGAGAATGTCTTATTCTAAGCGAGAGGCTTGAGCATTTAGATATACTGCATGAATCTTTACAAGAACATATATCATCACTTTTTATGTTAAAAGGCGGACTTGGGAAGAAACAAATAAAATCAATCATGGAAGCCATTCAAAATGTACCACCCGACAAAAGCAAGGTAATTCTTGCTACAGGAAAATATCTTGGAGAAGGCTTTGACTTGCCAAGTCTTGATACATTGTTTCTGGTTTTCCCATTTTCTTGGAAAGGATTGCTGGTACAGTATACAGGTCGTCTTAACCGTGTTTATTTTGGTAAAAAGGAAATACAAGTTTATGATTATGTTGATGAGAAAGTGACAGTATTATCCAAGATGTACAGAAGAAGACTTAAGGGGTATAAATCTATTGGGTTTAATGTGGAGCAGAAGTGAAGAGACAAAAATGCTCCATGTTTTAGGAACTCGCCCTGCGGGTTCGTTGAGGCTTCCGCTTCACTCCACAGCATACTGCGATGGTAAAACCGTCGCTAATTTTTTGCATTTCCCCAAAAAACCGTCTTAAATCTGGTTTTCCGGTAAATTGAGTTTTATTGCGGATAGCATATTGATTTTTTCTTATAGATGAAGTAAAGTATATACAGTGATTTAATGGGAGGGGAAAATGAGCCGAATTTTATCTGAATTGAAATTGTCCCCAAATTCTAATTATGAAGGCCTGGTTCGGGTAAGTGAGACATTGCCCGATGATATTCCGTATTCCGAAAAGAGGATAATTCACGAAACTTTAAACATTAGTAAATATATTGATTTTATTTTTTTTCGCCGATTTATAAAAGGGGATGCTAGAACATCGCAAGCTGTAGCATACATCATTGATAATAGTTCAAGAAAACTACCGAAAGAAACATTAGCGCGCTTACACCATACACTCTGGCTAAACGGAACTGTTCCGCTGTTATATATAAACAATGAGAATAGCGTTGACATTCTAAGTTGTATTGCAGCCCCAGTATCTTCAAAAGTAGAAAAATGGAATTATTGTCCTTTAGATATAATTTCTGAAAATGCTGAAAGTATTAATGAACAATTAAAACGTTTTTCTGCTATTAGATTGGCGAATGGTACATTTTGGGAAGACGAAAAAAACAAAAAATATATTAACATAAACAAATCATCTCATAATGTTTTGCTAGAGAAGATAAAGCAAGCTGATAAAGATATAAATGGAGAAGAAAAACCTGTTGCTCGCCGACTATTATTGATAACATTGCTAATAAAATATCTTGAGGATCGTGGTGTTTTCAACATGGAAAATATATTTTTTTCAAAATATGTTAAAGAGGCAAACTCATTTTATGATGTACTTGAAAATGGAACAGTTGAAAATCTTCACGCATTACTAAAAGATTTAGAAAATAAATTTAATGGAGATATTTTTATATTAACGAGAAAGAAAAATGAACGAATAACTAAAGAAATAGTAAAAAATATAGTAAATATTGTTGATGCTGATATTGATGAGCATGGGCAATTATATTTTTGGAACATCTATAATTTCGAACATATACCAGTGGAAGTTATCAGTCATATTTATCAGTATTTTACAGAGAAAGGACAAGGCGCAGTATTTACTCCCATGCTTCTTGTAAATTTGATGTTGGATCAAGTTATGCCTCTGGAAAACTTAGAAGGAAATGAAAAAATATTTGACCCTACTTGCGGTTCGGGTATTTTTCTTGTTTCTGCATTTCGGCGTTTAGTATATATAAATCAACAAAAAAACAAAAACCAGCGGATTACCCCGCAAGCACTTATAACATTATTGAAAAACACTATTTTTGGTGTTGAACTGCAGGAGGAAGCGGCTTATATTGCATCTTTTAGTCTTGCATTGGCTGTCTGTGATGCCTTGCGTCCTGAAATTATTTGGCGTGAGTTAAAATTTGGAAAAACAATAGATCGTAATATTTTTATTGGTGATTTTGGTGAAAAAGGCAAACTTGCATTGAAAGCAAGCAAGTCTGATACTGGGTTTGACATTATTTTGGGGAACCCGCCTTTTAAAGAAGAATTGACTCCGGCAATTATTGAAGATATGTATCGAAATAATATTGATATTCCGGCAAAACAAATGGCATATTATATTTTAATTGTTAGTATTAAAAAATATCTCTCTGTATCCGGTAGAATATGCATGATACAACCTTATGGATTTTTGTACAATGCATTAGCAATACCGATGCGTTGCGAATTTTTTAAAAATTATACAGTTGAAAAAGTCCATGATTTTATTTCCATAAATGGACTTTTTCATGATGCTAACACTAAAGTAATTGCTATACAAGCAAAAAAGGTAGAACCTGCTGATGGTAATAAAATAACTCATTTAACATTTAGACGAACAGCTACCGTGAATGAAAAAATATGCTTTGAACTGGATTATTATGATTATCACTCAGTATTACAGAGGGAATCGATAGATGAGGACTATACATGGAAGGCAAATCTTCTAGGGGGTGGGCGTTTAGTACAATTAACAAAGCGACTAATTAAACTACCAACTATACAAAATTATATTACCAAGAAAAAATGGATTGCTAGAGAAGGTTATATTTTAGGGAAAAAAAATATAAATATGAAAAAAACAAAGAAAAAAAAGAAATGTTTTAAAACCAGCTACGTGGTTGTATAATAAACCATTATTGATATCAAAAGCATTAACGTCAACTGGTATCAATAAACAACAATTGGATAGGGTTAAGTCTCGAGAATTTGTATGCCCCCGAGTTAAAAATATATACCAAGCTCCATTAATGATAATAGCAGAAATGGAAACATTAAATTCAGGTTTATGGCAAGATGGCTTTTTGGCTTATACACATGAATTTATCGGGATAAAAACTCAACTGGATGAAAAAGCAGAACTAAGATCTTTCTATAAATGGTTTAAAAATAATAATGATATTTTACGTTCATATCTCCAATTATGCAGTGGGAGAATGTTAACAGCTCGTGCAACAGCAACTCAAAAAAAAGATATAATGAATTTACCTTATCCAGACAATGGCGATTTCGACTTAACACCGTGGGAAGTAGAATTGTTAGATGATATTCGTAATTACATGGCTGAATATGTCAGGCTTGGACAAGATTCTCAATTATTAGTAAAAAGGGCATTAGATCAGGATTTATTAAATTATTCCCAAACATTTTTGCGTTTAATGAACAAAATATATCCAAATATGAAAAAATCAAAGGAAATGAGTAATTCAGATTTTAGACTTATTGCATTTTCTTTTTCAAATAGTAGCGATTTATTGCCAGAGCTAGATAATTCAAATTGGTTGGAAACCTTATCTACTTTGATTAACAATAATGAAAAATATTATTTGCAAACCAAGCGAATAATTAAAATATATACTGGAGACATATTGATAATTCTTAAACCTAATAAATTACGATACTGGATACGATCAACAGCTATTCGTGATGTAGATGATGTGATAGACTACATATTCAAGAGGGAGAAATAATAAAGTGCTTGCTCCCTTTAATTTTAAAAAACGACGAGAAGAATATATCGAAAAGGTCATCTTTTTTGTGTATAAATACTTGTGCAAGTGGCGTAATAGTAAAAAATGGTCTAATAAAGAAAGCGAGAGAATATTAAATTCAGATTTGGTAAAATATTTGATGAAGCATGCGCGTACTAACGAAATGGAAGTGAATTTCTTTTCTGAAGAACCACAGGGAAAAGTACACGCTATTGATTTGGTTGCATGTCATTATGATAAAAATGTAGAAAGTTATAGTGATGCTATTATGGTTTTTGAGTGCAAACGTCTTACAAATGATATTTCAGGAAAACGAAAATACGAGTATGTTACAGGGCATAAAGATATCAAAGGAGGAATACAACGATTTAAACTTGAAGTACATGGAAAAGATTATGACATTGTTGGTATGATCGGATATATTCAAACTGGTGTATGCTCTGAATGGCAAAAAAATATTAATAAATATATTGATACTATCTGTGGCAATCCTGACGAAGATGGTCTTCACTGGAATAAAAACGAATGCTTAAACATCATAGAGTATGATGAAAAGAAAGGCAAAACTCGCAGTAAATCACTTCATCCAAGGTTAACAAAATCAGATATTACAATACACCATTTGTGGATAAATATGCAGGATAATGAACTTGATTGAATCGTTTTCACCCACCCATCTTCTTCAAAAACGATTCCTCAATTTCCGACACCGCATTTTTCATTTTCCCTATGTAATTTACAATAATATCCATAGCCTTATCTGAAACGACATCGTCGGGCTTAAGAAGCTCATAAACATCAGTTTCAAAGACCTCGGCTAGATTGGCTAAGGTACTGGCTCTGGCGAATTTTTGACCGGTTTCTATGTCGCTGATGGTGTTTTTGGAGACACCAGTCATTTCTGCCAGTTGTTCCTGGCTCCACTCTCTAAGTTCCCTGCGAATTTTGACATTTTGCCCTAAAATGTCTTTTATTCTCTGTTCTTTATCAATATTCATACAATATTATGGATATTTTGGTGTTTTCTTGATTGATTTTACAACAAACTATAGAATTACAAGTAATCTTATAGTAGTATTGCAAATAAGGAGACGTATATCTGCCTGGTGGTGGAAATCCACCTATGGCAAATGTCCAATATATGTGTGAAAAGAAAATGGGAAATATCAACATTGATGCACTTTATAAAGAATTTTACCCCATGGTTTTTAGGCGTTGTCTGGAAATAGTGCGCAAAAATGAAGATGCAGAAAATGCTGCACATGATGTTTTTATGAAAATTTTGCAATTAAACGAAGAAAACCGTCTTATAATTAAAGCAAAAAATGGACCGGGAGCGTTACTTTATAAAATGGCAACTAACTTTGGTATTAATCAATTCCATAAAAGGAGAAGGGAGATTCATAGAATCTATGCGATTGCAACTAATGTAAGTATTAACAAAGTTAGGGAAATTGGGGGAAAAGAATTACTGGAATTATTAAACACTGATATTAAATTAAAAAATAATAATGAACATATTTCTGTTGATGTAAATTATGAACAAGTAGAAGCTGAAATTTTAATTGAATCTATTTTGAATGAAGAAGATGAAAAGACACGAGATATTTATTTTATGCGGTATCGTGATGGAATGACTTTTAAGCAGATAGGTGAAGTTGTTGGATTAAAAAAATCCGCTGTGGAAAAAAGGTTAAAGAAACTTGAAAATTTAGTGAGGATAAAATTGGGGAAGGAAAGCGTATGAAAGAAATTAGTAGAATTACCCAATTAACACTTGAACTATACCATTTAGGAGCAGTTACCAGAAAAGAACGGAAACTAGTTGAAGCTGCGTTACTCTCAGATAGTGAATTGTATACACGTTATAAAGAATTACAAAAAATTGATAAAGAACTACAACAATTACAAACAGTGGAAAAATCAAAAGTATTTACGGTAATTAAAAATGATAATATGCAAAAGTCAGAAATAAACCTGTTTTCCGGCAGAAAGAAAATCTTGTGGGGAGTTGGGATAGCTGCGGTTTTATTTTGTGTGTTTATTCCGTCTTTTATTTATTTTAAAGGTCGTAGTTCTGATAGTAGGATTGCAAGTGTTACCGAACAAGATGTTGAATCTGAAATTAATGTAGAAATTGAACAATCAATTACCTTAGAAAATGAAGATAATACAAAAGATACAGAAAGAGTTGTAATCAATGAAACAAGAGTCCAAGAACTTGGAATACAGAATAACAGACAAAATGAACCGGCAAGAAATGATTATATAGCAGTAGTTCCCGAACAAGAAACAGGTATTTATACAAGGGGTGGAGATACAACCCAAGAACAAAACACTATTCCTGAAACTGTAACATTTATTTTTGACAGTATGTTTGCCAACAGGCAATTAACAAGTGTAACAATTCCGGAAAGAGTTACATTTATTGGAGATAATGCGTTCGCAAACAATCAAATAAGAAGCATTGTTATTCCCAGAAATGTAAATTCAATAGGAAGTAAGGCATTTGATGGTAATCCGCTTACAAGGATAACAATCGGCGAAAATGTTTATTTAGATGAAGACGCAATTCCTGGAAATTTTGCAAATGTATATACAAATTATGGCAAGACTTCCGGAACTTATACACGTACTGATATTTACAGTAATTGGAGAAAAAATTGATGGTTTTATGGTGGAAAAAGGCTCCTATCAGAAGTCAATATATATGAGAGCATTAGTCGCTGCGTATGCAGTGATAAAAAAAAGGATAGGAGTATTAATATGAAAATGAAACAACTGGTAATTTTTGTTTGTTTAGTGCTGATTGCACAAGTTGCGGTTTTTGCAGGAGGCAACCAAGACAGAAATACAAGACAAAGGAGCATTGAAAATCGACTGGAACAAGTTGATACAGACCTGAAAAACGCAATTGATATGCTGGCGGAAGGTTTACAAAATCCAACTGATACAATCATTGGACCGTTTTCATTAGCGGATACAGATATACCTTCCGGGATGTCTCTTTTTCTTGCCGAAAGAGTAAGACATCATGCAGAAAATAACCATGAAGGAAAATATAATATTATTATTGATGGGTTTAGAGTAGATCATAACCAGGTCGCTTCAATCACTGGTTATTTTTCCCAAGCCGGCAAGCAAGTAGACGTTACTCTGGAATTAAATACACCTGATAGTACCGGTGATAGATCAGTAATTTTATCAATATCTGCTGAATTACTTGTAGAAATCCTGGGAGTAGCAATAGTACCAGAAAATCTTGATGAAATACAAGTAATACAAGAAATTCTAGAAGAAGTTGAAATTATTGTAAGTGATACACCTACAGAAGCAAGTGCAATAGCTCAGACACAAGGAATTACAATTCAAGCATTTTTTGATTCTGAAAGCAGGACATTTTTTCATAGAGACGAATTGAAAATGTCTGTAATGGCAAACAGAAATTGTTATTTCAAAGTTATACATATTGACGCAAACAACCAGATTAAGATGATTTACCCGAATAGCTATGATAAGAATAACCAACTTAGAGCAAATACGGCTAGATCAATTTTTGAAACAGCAAGTTATATGTTGTACGAACCTTATGGTGCAGAGACCATCATTATCGTTGCCTCTACAGATCAATTTCCTAATATTGAGCAAGAGTATATTACACCTTGGACAGCGGCAACAACGGAATCAATCAGAGCGGCAGTAAGGGGGACAAGAGGCGGTGATCTTGAAACAAGAATTAGACCGCCGGCAGGAGAAGGTGAAGTTGTTTATACAATAACAATATTAAAACCTCATGAAGAATTTGAATATGAAAGACCGGAAGACATGAGAGAAATGTTCGAGGCAATCAGGGATGATGCATTAAGCCAAGGCGGAACATTTGAAGGAAATGAAACAAGCGGTTTTTATGTAACGAATGGAATCAGGGGAAGTTACAGAGTACCCCGTGAAACGCCGAATAGAGTGCAATTCACATTGTATTATCTTGATAACTATACTGGCGGTAGAAATGCCGGTGTAAGAACAAGAGGCGCAGGGTTTACATTTTCTTTTTCCAAACCAGAAAATATTTCACAGGCAGTTCAGTCTGTGAGGAGCGGCATTGTCTCAAATGGCGGGACATTTTCCGGTAATAATCAGCAAGGAAATTTTCAGGCAAGCGGAATAACAGGACAGTATCGGGTAGCGGATATGGTAAATGTAACAATTACAGAAAAACCGTTTCTTGTTCCTAATTCATTGATTGAAAGAGAAGTGAAGGGCTTTTTTGGTGAGAGGTGATACAAAACCACATCCTTGCGGTTTTGTATCTTGTAGTTTTCACTTTGTAAAAACTACAGCATTAGTAACAGGCGGCATCTATGCCGCCAAATACTAAAAGAAATGGGGGATTAAAAGATGAATTTTATACGTATAAGAATCTTTTTAATAGCTTTTCTTTTTGCTGGTATCTGCTGGAATGTGGCAGCACAAAATGTGGAGGTGTATCCGCAGTTGGGGCATAGTTATGGTCTTTCTTACGTTGCGGTTAACCCTGATGGCAAGCAGATTCTTTCTGGGAGTGGAAATACATTAAAACTTTGGGATGTAGCGACGGGTCGTGAGATAAGAACCTTTATAGGGCATAAATCTGAAGTTACATCTGTAATGTTCAGCCCTGATGGTAGGCAAGTTCTTTCTGGAGCATTTGATAATACCGTTAAACTCTGGGATGTAACTACAGGACGTGAAATAAGAACCTTTATAGGACATAGTAGCCTTGTTTCCTCTGTAGCTTTTAGCCCTGACGGAAGACAGATTCTTTCTGGAGCATTTGATAATACCGTTAAACTCTGGGATGTAACTACAGGACGTGAAATAAGAACTTTTATAGGACATAGTGGCTTTGTTAACTCTGTGGCTTTTAGCCCTGATGGTAGGCAAGTGCTTTCTGCCTCATACGATCAAAAAATTAAACTCTGGGATGTAACGACAGGACGTGAAATAAGAACCTTTTCAGGGCATACCAACCCTGTTCAATCTATATCATTCAGCCCTGATGGTAGGCAAGTTCTCTCTTCCGCTTATCCACAATACGTTATAACACTTGGGGATACTATAACACTTGGGGATACAGAGAATACTGTTATAACATTTGGAGATACAGCGAATGCTGCTATAAAACTTTGGGATACAGCGACAGGACGTGAGATAGTAAATATATCTACTTCTGATGTTACTTCTGTAACGTTTAGTCCAGATGGAAGGCAGATTCTTTCTGGAGCAAATAATTATGTTCTAAGAATCTGGGATGCATCTACAGGTTATGAAATTAAAGCTTTTTCAATAAGTGGTTATGTTTATTCTGGTGCCGTTTCTTCAGTCGCTTTTTTTCCCGATGGCAAGCATTTTATTTCTGGTTTATACGATGGTACTATCATACTCTGGGATGTTGAGACTGGTGGGAAGATAAGAACATTTTCTGGGAATACAAGTGTTATTTATTCATTAACATTCAGTCCTGATAGAAAACAGGTTCTTTCTAGAGGTGAAAACCTTAAAATTTGGGATATAGCAACATGGCGTGGAATAAGAACTCTTTCTGATAATACCCATAATTCAGCCGCCGTAGCGTTCAGCACTGACGGAAGACAGTTTCTTTCTACTTCAGCTTCAGGTAGTGAAGCCATTGGCCTCTGGGATACATTAACAGGTCGTGAAATAAGATCCTTTTCGGAACATTCTGGGTTTACATCTTTAGCATTTAGTTCTGATGGAAGGCAGGCTCTTTCTGGAAGATATGATAGCACTGTTAAACTCTGGGATGTAACGACAGGTCGTGAAATAAGATCCTTTTTGGGACATACAAAGCCGATTTGCTCCGTAACATTCAGCCCTGACGGAAAACATGTTCTTGCTGGTGCACATACTTCCCTTAAACTTTGGGATATAGCAACAGGTCGTGAAATAAGAACCTTTACAGATCATACAATGGTAATCTCTTCTGTTGGAATTCACACCACAATGTTCAGCCCTGATGGAAGGCAAATTCTTTCTGGTGCAATTAATGGTACCTTTAAACTATGGGATGTAGCAACAGGTCGTGAGATAAGAACTTTTACAGGTCATGGATCACCTATTTATACGTTAATATTCAGCCCTGACGGAAGACAGATTCTTTCTGGTGCTGAAGATAATACAATTAAACTCTGGGATGTAATGACAGGGCAAGAAATAAGAACATTTAATGGTCATGCAAGACGTATTTTATCCGTAGCATTTAACTCTGACAGCAGGCAAATCCTTTCCGGTTCAGCAGATGGCACTGTCCGCCTCTGGGATCTATCCACCGGCAGAGAAATCGCCCAATTTATCAGCTTCACAGACGGCGAATGGATCGTTCTCACCCCCGACGGCTATTACAACGCTTCACCTGCCGGAGACCGCCACCTCAATGTCCGTGTTGGCAACAATGTCTACGGCATAGACCAGTATCGCAGTACCTTCTACAGACCGCAGATTGTCGAAGCACGATTGCAAGGTAGACCCGATCCAGTGCAAGTTACCACGACAATTCAACAGGCAGGAGAGCCGCCAACGGTAAGAATTACCAGTCCGCAAGATGGCGCTAGAATAACTGGTAATCAAGTAAACGTTTCTGCTATTATTGAATCAAGGCAGCCAATAAGGAACATTAAAGTTCTTGTAAACGGAAGACTTGTAAGCGGTGATGAAATGCGTGGTATCCGCGGTATTCGTGGCGGTGATCTTGAAGCTACAGGGATACACCTTAGTCAAAATCTAAACAGATTAGAATTTAGTGTAAACTTGACTCTAGATTCTGGTAATAACCGCATCGAAGTTATAGCAACCAATCCCCATGAAGGACGGGGAAGTGTGGAAGTATTTAGCCAGCAAGCGGCAGCACAACAGACTGCGCTTCCAAATTTGTGGATTTTGGCAATCGGGGTTAACCGTTATGCTAATATGCCGGAGAATGAACAGCTAAAATATTGTGCTAATGATGCAAGAGAAATAATCAATGTCTTCAAGCTACAGGAAGGGAAAGTTTATAACAGAGTAAACAGTTTACTTATTGCAGATGGCGCAGCTGTTACACCTACAAGGGCTAACATTAT
>JAITUN010000067.1 GCA_031286285.1 Bacteroidales bacterium
TTCTGCTTTATTTGGATGAAAAAACCTATCAGGAAATTGCTGATATTACAGGATTAACGTTAAACAATATTGCAATAAAAATTAAACGTATTAAAGAAAAATTAAAACAATTGTCAAACTATTAAAAAAGTGAAAAATATGGAATTAGATGAATTAAAAAATACCTGGATGGTATTAGAAAAAAAATTAAAAAATAATGAAATTTTGAATAAGCAACTTTTACAGGAAATGTTGTATAAAAAGTCGAACCGCTCACTAAATCGATTAATTAACATTGATTTTTTAAATCTTATTTGTTGGTTTTTAACAATACCGGTATCTATTTGGTGCTATTTTTTGCCACGTTTTGAAAGTTTTTTATTTCCGAAAATTTTGTTTGTTACAATTTTTGTTACTTCAATCCCAATAGCAATTTTGGGGTGTCTCCAATTGATACCATTGATGAAAATAGATTTTTCGAAAACTATAAAAGAAAATATATGTTATGTAAATCAATACGCTATCAGAATTAGGAAAGAGAAAATAGTAGTTTATTTTGGATTAATTCCTCTCTATTATATACTTGGGATACTATGTTATTATGAAGTTAAAGCAAATTTTTCATATTGGACATTTTTAGTCGTTGCGTTTATTTTGGGTGTAGCGCTAACTTATTGGATGTATAAAAGATTTTACGACACTAATATTCAGGCTATTAAAAAAGGTTTGGAAGAGTTGAAAGAGTTTGAGGAGTAGAAATGATATTTAATACCTTTTCCGTTTAATGAGTAACAAAACGGTCTGCTTAGTTCCCCCGAGGCGTTGCCATCGGGCTGAATTATTTCGGGCTTTCAGCCCGATGGTTTCCTCCTATTTATTTTACATTTCTAAAACTCACAATTTTATCAAAACCAGCCGATTCTAATTTCATAATGTCACTGCGATTATCTTCAATTTTTATCTCTTTCTTCGACGATAAATAACTGTAAATGTTCAAAAAAACATCTTTTGCTGATATATATCCCGGAATTGGTGTGTCTTTTAAAATTGGCAGATTAATAATTTGGTCTTCATAAACATAGTATTTCCATAACAGTTTTGAATAGCAATCTCGATAGGGTATACAGGATTATACTTTAATAATAATTACTTGTTTGTTAATTTTTTTGGTTTTTCTGATAGTATCATAAGTTCCGGTACTTTGAGAATCCGGCAACGCTATCAATATATCACAATGGAATGCAATTTTAGTATTCCTTTTCAATGGAGATTTTTTACCCGGAGGAAATTCAATATAATTAAGGTTCATTTCATTAGCGTAGCGTTTAGCCAATGAATCTATTCCTTTTGCCCCTCCGGATATTATAGCGTCTATTTTAATATCTGTTAAAACAGGCTCTATTAGCTCTCTGAATTTTTTGTAATCATTCATTCTGCGTGTTCCAACTATCCCTATCTTTGACATGGCTTCAACTGATGTTTTATTTCCGTATTCCATTTTCTGTTTACAAAACTATTTTAATATACTCCGCAGTAACTTTATGTACCCTGTACCCATATACATAATCACTTTTCTTGTGGTTGTATTCTAAACCTAAGGGACTTGTATCCGGCTGCCAGTTTTCACCCTCCCATTTCCAATACTCTACCTCTTTGGAGTTATTATATTCATTATACCGACATACCCTTTTCCACAAATTCTTCCAATCTCCATCTTGCCATTGTTGATGTAATACGGCTTTCGTATTATTAATTACATCGTAAGTATAAATACTTTTATATTCATTTATCCATTGCTCTTCTTGCCATTTTTGTTCTATGTGCGTTAACAGGTTGTTTTGTGCATCGTAAGTATCAGTATGTTTCACTTTTTCTTTCCAATGCTCATCTTGCCATTTTTGGTATAAAAAAGAGAGACTGTTATTTTGTGTATCGTAGGTGAAAGTATGTTTGCAGTTGTTCTTCCATTTTTCACCCTCCCAATCTTGATTTAATCGGGTTAGCAAATTATTTTGCGAGTCGTAGGTATGGGTACGTTTTCTTTCATTTTTCCAATGCCCATCTTTCCAAATTTGATATAACGAGGTTAGTAAATTATTCTGCGCATCGTAGGTATTGGTAGTTTTTCCCTCATCTTTCCATTTTTTATCTATCCATTTTTGAGATAAATCGCCAATCATATTGTTTTTTGCATCGTAGCTATAAATATTTTTTTGGTCATTTTCCAAATCTTTACCTTTCCATTCTTGTCTTATTTTAGTTATCAGATTATTCTGTGTATCGTAGGTGAAAACATCTTTCCAACCGTTTCTTCCTTTTTTCCATGACAGAAACGTTCGAGCTATTATGTTATGTTGTTCATCGTAGGTTAAAGTATATTTCAGGTCATCTTTCCAGCCTCCTTTTTGCCGTATTTGTAGTAATTCTTCTGTTACCCAACCATCCGAATTATAGGAAAACAATGTTCTGTTGGAAGGTCGTTCCGCTTCGGGCTCGTAACCATAAAGCGCTTCTATTTGCCATCGTAGGGTATTGTTAGGGCGGACTTTTAAATTGCCTTTAACTTCCAAAAAATAAAAATCAGAATTGAGATTTGCAGAAATTTTATCATATTCAAAAGGTAAAATCACTTTCCTATCATAGTTAATAGTGCCATATTTTCCATCTTTTTTAACTAAAAAAAATGGATTTTCTTCATCATACAAAGGATCATACATTGTTTCAAATTCAAAGGGGAAAATAGTATTGCCGTTTTGGTCAATAATTCCATATTGGTTTACCTCTCCAGGTACATCTCTTTCATTATTTTGGGATTCACACTCAATAATTTCACTTGTTGTCATTCTTTATCATTTAAAATTTGCGGCAAAAATAGGATGGTGATACGTCAGGAATTGTCGGTGGTATTCTTATTCTTTCGTAAAAAACTTTTCAAAAACATTCCTGTCAGAAACTTTATACAACAATGATTCTTTGGCTTCTTTAACAGTTTCACCATGTGCGAAATTAACCCCATCTGTAACCACGTATGTTAAATCATTCCGTCCAATCTTTCTAGCAATATACACATTACCTTTCTTCTTAATAAATTCAGAAAATATTCCATCAATTTTAATATATTTTCCATTTTGCCATATAAGAGTGTGGTTTTGTGGCAGTTTTTTAAAATTATCAGGATTGGTTAGCTGACCTTCGTGAGTGATGAGTTCTCCGCCTATGCTTAGATTATTAGGAAGTTCGGTTATCTGTGTTCCACAAAGGAAGAGATCACCGCCCACAGTCAGGTTATCGGGCAGTTGAGATATCGGTGTATTACTAAGGCCGAGACGCCCGCCTACAGTCAGGTTATCGGGAAGTTGGGTTATCGGTGTGTTACTAAGGTTGAGAGACCCGCCTACCGTCAAGTTGTCAGGTAGTTGTGTTATTTGTGTGTTACTAAGGATGAGAGACCCGCCTACAGTCAGGTTATTGGGCAATTGAGTTATCGGTGTATTACCAAGGTCGAGATACCCGCCTACAGTCAGGTTATTGAGCAATTGAGTTATCGGTGTGTTACTAAGGTTGAGGAACCCATCTACCACAGTCAGATTGTTGGGCAATTGAGTTATCAGCGTGTTACTAAGGTTGAGACCCTTGCCTACAGTCAAGTTGTCAGGTAGTTTGTTTATCTGTGTGTTACTGAGGTTGAGAGAGCAGCCTACAGTCAGGCTGTAGGGAAGTTGGGTTATCAGTGTGTTACTAAGATCAAGGCTCCCTCCTACTTTCAAATTATTAGGCAGTTGTGTTATTTGTGTGCCACTAAGATTAAGTCCCCCTCTTACTTCCAAGTTATTAGGCAGTTGTATTATCTGTGTATTGCTAAGGTCAAAGTATCCATATACAGTTAAGTTATCGGGCAGTTGTGTTATTTGTGT
>JAITUN010000079.1 GCA_031286285.1 Bacteroidales bacterium
TTATGATAACTTTACAGACAATTACCCCCTCACTATACCCTACGATATTAATAAAATACAGGTTACTTTTGAACAGTGGAACGGCTCATCAATAGTTTCGTAATTAATCACCCTACGAAATGGAAAAAATGTTACTAAAAATTTTCCATTAATAACCATTGTCTATTACAGGAAAAACATATTAGACTTCTTGCATAACTGTCGTTCTGAGCACAAGCGAAAAATCTTTGTGTAAATCTATGCCGTTTATAGGATTCTTTGGGCTAAATCCCTCAGAATGACAGAGTTATCGGTAAGTTATGCAAGAGATCTATTATTAGTAATAGCAAATGGAAAATGCTTTATACCATTCTTAAAAATGTGTCTAAAACAAAAATTGTTGGATAGTTGTAAAAATTAAAAAAGAATAAGATAAGAAGATGTTAAAGATGCAAAAGCTTGCGCTTAGTATCTTCGTGGTGGTCTTCTTTTTGCATAACACTCGCGGCAGTAAACTGGCCTGCTACCGTCTGGTTTGAATGGAACATCACATTCATTACTACAGTCTGCGCAGGTTGCCTTGTGCATCTCTCTATTACCATATGACATTTAGCTATTTCAACTCCTACTATATTTGTGTGTAAGAATTACGCCTCACACGAACTAAAGGATGTAACAACGTTGCTTATAAACTGATACCCTATTAACCTAAACACTGTTTGAGAAAAACAGCAAATAAGAACCAAAAAAGTATGTTTACGCAAGAGGTAAAAGCATTTTTTAAATTTTTTCTATGCCTGCTAATTTTTTTCTGTTTTTTACCTTAAATGTTAATTTTGTATGTTTTATTTTAAAGATTTTTGTTGCTTTAAGCCTGAAAACGTGTTTTAAGCATGTTTAAGGCAAAAAAATGTTTTTTAACAGTCAGACTAATATAGGAAGACAGAGAATAATAGTGTAATCGTTTGGATTCTTGAGAAAAGAACGGTTGAACGTTTTTTCTCTGTTTCTAAAAAAGTAAAAATGGGAATGTTACATTTGAGGCAAAAAAAATCCACGTTAGGCGAACATCTTGCTCTTGTATCAGTCAGGTATAATGTTTATCCAGCCGAAGTTGTTCAAGCATTAATAGATGCTAGAAAGAACAGCAAAGCCACTTGTGGAGAACTCTCTGTGGATTATCGTGGAAAAGTAAAAGAAGAAATGATTTTTCTAATTAAAAAAGAAGACAGCGTAGTTGCCCAATTCAGAGTTGACGAAGATTTCCTAACCCGAAGTAACGATACGTCCTTTGAAAATTATATGAGCACAGACAAAATACGCAAAAAAATTGCCAAACAAAACACAGACACAATTTTCAACACCGTCTCAGAATTACGCTCCGGCATGAGACACATAAATCTTAAAGCAAAAGTACAAGAAATACCTAAACCAGCACAAGTACACACACAATTCGGCAACACAGCCATGGTAGTAAACGCGTTAATAGGCGATGACACAGGCACCATAAAACTTTGCCTCTGGGAAGGACAAATAAACACTATATCATTAGGAGAAAACATTGAAATCCAAAACGCCCAAGTCTGCCTCTTTAGAGGAGAAAAACAAATAAGACTAGGCAAAAACGGCACCCTAACGGTACTAAATGAAACACAAACAATTGCACAGTAAAACAAACTAAACAACATTTTTTACACATCAAAATAACAATACTGTGTGAAAACGATGAAACCACGAGTTATTAAAGCAAGCAGCTTAAACATGACCTATACACCTGAAAGATGCTTTATCGCAGAAAACTATGGATCAAAAGATGGCAAAGTCTCAATAGCCATAGCAACCGTAAAACCCGGCATCACAACAGCTACTCATCACCTTAAAGGTATAGAAGAAATCTACATAATCACACAAGGGATTGCGATAACAAAAGAGGCATTTTAACGTACAAATCGGCGTTTTTATCGGTCGCAAGATAAAACGAAACCTTTTCCCGCCCCTCAACCACAACCTTGTGCAACAACTCACCGCACACCGAATCGCCGAACTCCTTGAGCCGCGCCAGATTTTCAATAGCGATTTCTATTTTCTCTATCTTTTGATACAAGGTTTCGACTGTCTCGCTACCCTGCTCCAGCGCCAAAAGCCGCTCCTTCAAGCCCTCAATCCGCGTGCTGTACCGGCTGTTTGTCTGCTCAAACTCGGCCTTGGTTATCAAGCCGTCCACATAGGCGTCGATCAATTTTCCCTTACGCGCGGTGATCCGCTCAACGTCGGCCGTGATCGACCTCATTTCGTCGGCGTTGTTGGGACTTTTCGCAATCGTTTGGCTCACGGCACTTTTAAGCTCCCGCACAACTACGTCTTTATTTTCAATCACAGTATTAAGAACCGCCAAAAAGTTTTCCTTCAAAAACCACTCATGAACGGCCTTATTATTACACCCCACTTTTTGACCCTGCGCATTAATTTTCTCCTTACCATATCGCGCCGACTCCGAACATTGCCAAAAAGCATATTTCAAGTCGGCCTTTTTGCTGTTATATCGGCGGTCAAACCTTGATTCGCAATAGGCGCACTCAATTTTTCCGCTCCACACATAGCGGTTTGAGTGCCTGCTTTTCACATTCGCCCTGCGCCGTACAATCTCCTTTTGCGTCCTGTCAAATATTTCCTTGCTGATAATAGGGACATGATTATTTTCTATCGTGATGTATGCTTCTTCGCCGCGGTTAATTTTTCGCTTGTGGCTTAGATAATTGGTGGTTATGGTCTTTTTCTGTTTCAAAATTCCGGCGTATTTTGGGTTTTTTAGTATTCGCATTATGCTCGGCGATTCCCATCGCGTGCCACCTTGTGGCAAAGGAATCCCGCGCCGTTCAAGCTCTTTCCCGACGAGCGACACACCATTGCCCTCCAAATACAAGTCAAAAATTAATCTTACAATTTTTGCCTCATCTTCGTTTATGGTGAGTTTGCCCTGCCTCAAGTGGTATCCAAATACACTTGTGCCAAATACCACGCCCCTTTCCATCTGCCGTTTATGACCCCAGCGAACACGCTCGGACGTTTTGCGGCTCTCCTCCTGCGCGATGCTCGACATCATTGTGAGCCGAAGCTCGGCGTCAGAATCCAACGTGTTAATGTTATCGTTCACAAACAGCACGCCAACGCCCAATTCCTTGAGCTTTCGCGTGTAAAATATACTATCCAGCGTATTTCTCGCGAACCTGCTTATTTCTTTTGTGAGCAAAAGGTCAAACTTGCGCCCTTCGGCGTCCGCCACCATCCGCTTAAACCCTTCGCGCTTCTCAACGCTCGTCCCGCTTAAACCCTCGTCCACGTACAGCCCGCAAAATTCCCACTCAAGATTCCGGCTGATATATTCTTCAAAATACCGCTTTTGATTCTCTAAGCTGTTTAGCTGATCGTCCTGCTCCGTTGAAACCCTGCAATATGCCGCGGCACGCTTCAAAATATATCCACCCTTACAGGTAGGATATTACGGCTTTATCGCGTTTATAGTTATTGCCGCTAAAAAATATTGCTAAAAGTGATGCCTCGATCCCAAAGAGCAATTATTTCGTTCAATAATACTTTTATTGGCAGTTCAACAAACGATTGTATTACCGTTTGGAACTGGTCTGGTATAGTCTTATCATCAATGATGCTATTTACGTCGATAGGTGACTGTTTGACCATATTTTGAAAACTATCGCGAACTGGTTGTGGCATTTGCTGGCACATATTTTGAAATGAAGCCATTAATTGTGGAAGTATCATCAATTCTCTACTTCGGTTTAGTAAAGCAATACCGTCTTGAACTTTTTGTAAACTTTCAACGATATCAGAGTTTTTGAGGTGTTTGACATACTTTATTTGAATATCTGCTAATCGAGATTTTGCTTCAAGTAAAACCTTCAATGATGCATCATTTGACTCATGGTCGTATGCGTATGCGCTTAATTCTATTTTCTCTTTCTTTTGCAGTTCACGCAAACGAGTGATTATCATACCGCTCTTAGTTTTGTTATCGCTGTTTTGTGAGAGTTCCAGCATGAAACAAGTTATGCTTTCTTCAGATTCAAGGTAATTCAAAAGTTCGCCGGTAATCATTGTACTTTCCGAAGCAATCATTCTATTGACATACTTACCGATATTTTTCCACTCTTTTTCTTCTCTAATGATTGGTATTAAACTCAAGAAGAAAACCGTTATAGCGGTTGACATCAAAATTAAAACTAAATCGTATCCTAAACTATTTAGAGCAAAATCTGGGTATACTGATAAAACATATAATGATATAATTGAAACCGACAGCGCTATAACAAAGAATAAGGATAGATACAATTTCTCTGTCATTCTAATGCGCTTCATAAACGTCTATTCACGTCTTATGATTCCACTTTTATCGCTTTTATGGATTGCTCTAATTCCTCGCGGGTTATGAGATTCCGTTTGTGCAGTTCTTTAAGCACTCCAACCTTGAAGTTTTGCGTTATAACTTGAGAATCGGACATAGCAGCCACCTATTCATACTTGCCATATTGCCCGAATTTGCCATATTTTAGCTCATCTTGTAATATATCATAATTATATCCTGCGCTCTCACGGTATAAGCCTGTTTTAACATCACAAATTTTCTTAAAAGTAGTAGAGTTATACACGATGTTTAGCGCTTGTTCTATTGTTTTTTTCTGTTCTTCAACAAGAATGTTAGCCAAATCAACGGCTAAATGTTGTATCAATAAATCCTGTTCTTTCGTCATTTCCATTTACTCCACCGCCTTTAGATAAACAATAGCCTTTTCGGAATGAAAGGAATATTGATTGGTTAGGTTCTTATATGTAATTTGCTTAACCACATCATCTATATTCATAAAACCATCTCGAAACAAGTCAAACGTCCCCACCAAATCATCATTTGCAACCGCGCCGATAACAACATCATATCTATTATTGCCGTTATATAGCTCATTTTCAACATCACTAAAGCTTTTCTCTCTATTATTCATAACAAATAAAGCCCAATCTTTACTTGGACTTTCGAACTTAAGTATGTTTAAATCCTTATCATCAAAAATTTTGTTGCTAAGTTCAAATTTACTTACACAAGGGCTTCCGCCGAATCTATCGGCAACCCTAACAGCCATTCTTTCCGCCTGCTCTTTAATTTCAGTTAAATAAAACCCCCGCCCGAAATCCTTGCAGGGACGCGCTTTTGATAAATCTATATTTGTTATTTTGATGTTAGACCCATGATAGAGTATCATATTAGCCCTCCATTTTTACGGCAAATAGCCTGCATATCGTCTATAGCGTCATTAATACTTAATGTATGCTCTATTTCGTAATGATTTATAATAAATTGTAATCCGCCGTAATTTTCAAGGTATCTATATGCCTCGATAAAAGATAAATTAAACTCGTCGGCAAATTTTTTAATACATAATACCACGTATGACAAGATTTTGTATGTTTTATTTTCGGTAGCTGTTTTCACCGCTTTTCACCTCGTATAAACATTATATAGCATCCACCTTAAAATTTCAACCGTTTTTTTGCTTGAAATTTGCTAAAACTCATTGACACCCTGCTAATTGATGTTATTGTGGAGTTAAAAAAGGGTGTGAATATTATGATTTATGGTTATGTTAGAGTTTCGAGCAGAGAGCAGCATGAGGACAGGCAAATTTTGGCAATGGGTGAACTGCGGATACCGCCGTCAAATGTATTTGCGGATAAGCAGAGCGGCAAGGATTTTGAGCGGCCGGCTTACAAAAGTCTTGTTGAAAGGCTGAAAAACGGTGATTTGCTTTACATTAAGAGCATAGACAGGCTTGGGCGTAATTATGCGGATATTCAGAATCAGTGGCGCGTGTTGACGAAGGAAAAGGGTGTTGACATCGCGGTTATTGATATGCCGCTGTTGGATACCCGGCTGCATAAGGACCTGATGGGGACGTTTATCGCTGATTTGGTGCTGCAAATCCTATCTTTTGTATCGCAAAACGAGCGCGACAATATACGTCAACGTCAAGCCGAGGGGATCGCCGCCGCAAAGGCGCGGGGCGTGCGCTTCGGCAGGCCAACCAAACCCATACCTGCCAACTTTGCGGAATTGGTGCGGCAATACAGCGCAAAACAGTTAAGCAAAACTGAAATTCTCAAAAGATGCCGCATAAGCCAAACAACATTTTACCGCCGACTGTCCCAATGCCGCATATCACAAGGGAAAAACAGCTAAGCAACATTTCCAAAAGGTGTAGATTTCGGTAAACGGAAAAATGTTGATTTCAAAGGGCTTTCCGGGGTCGGGAGTGTATTTTTTCAGATGTGCGCATGTTAAAATTATGTAAAAACTATTGATTTTTCGCGTTGAATAAGATACAATTTAAGAAAAAAATATTACCAAAAAGTACACAATTTGAGAATAACTTTTTATAGTCAGTATTTTTATTAATATTTCATTGCTAAGTTAAAGATACTAAGGAGAAACCTATAATGAAAGATTCGGATATAATAGGATTTATAGCTGTTGTCGTGGTATGCATAGCCGCAGTTGCGTGTATTTATTTAGTTACTCATGACACAACGCCGCGTTATCAACCTGACAACAATAACTATAACCCATACGTACCGCCGGTATCCACACCAATACCAACACCGATGCCTACACCAACGCCAACCCCTCAGCCCAAACCAAATGTTGAACTTGTCGACCTTCGCGGCGAATGGAGTACCGAAAAAGTATCCACCGGTCTGCTTAGCAGCGAAACAAGATACCACTACACTATCACAGCAACGTACTACAACAAAGGAGATGCGGATGCTGTCATGGAACTTACATACAGCATGACATATACACAAAACGGCTCCGAGCGGACAATTGAAGATACGCAAATAGTGCAGCTTAAAGCGGGCGAAGTCAAAGAATTCACATGCACACTGCGTAACGTACCAAATATTACAGGCACCTACGGCTGTAAATACAAATATTTATAACATGTTAGGGCTCTGATTATTTCCACCCTTTAAGCTTTTTTATTTCTTCATACGCGTTGTTTATCCTGCTCATTTGGTCGTTTATCATTTTGCTGAATTTGGGATCGTTTCTTTGTTCGGGGGTAAATTTGTCGGGGTGGAACAGAGTGCATTTATGGCGGTAGGCGGCTTTGGCTTCTTTTTCAGTGGCGGTTTCGGGCACGCCTAATATTTCGAAGGGATTATCAATACTCGTGCTTGAATTTTCCGCGTTACTGCCGTAATTGTTGGCGCCCTTCTTAATTTACGAGAGTTTTCAATAAAAAAAGAGAAAATAACAGAACCAGCTCTAACCGGGTAGACCCCTTTTGGCAAAGATCGACGGCGCGGAAAGCCCCGGCCGTTTTTTCAGCACAAACAAAAAGGCGGAGCGTCACTTTGTCACACTCCGATGTAGATGTCTATTTTCGTGTTTACATAAAGAAGGGACGGCCTGCCGTCGTTGGTGGAATTTTTTGAACTACTCGAATTTTGTGAACTTCTTAGACAACCCCTTTTTTGTAACGACGATAGGAACAGGAATAATAAACATAAAAACCCTTGAACCAACAGAGGTTACAGTAGGCGACGTAATTGTTATCCCTGAAGGCATTTCTCAACGAATAAAAAACGTAGGCAACTGCGACCTAGTTTTCTACTGCATCTGCACACCAAGATTCACACAAGAACAATACATAAATGACGAAACCACAGACACCTAACACCGTATTGCTACCTTTTCAGATTCTTTAAAGATACAAATACAAAATAGATAGAGAATTCATAACCACACTTAATTGAGCAATACCACTGTAAAATTTTGTTTCAGATAAAAACAGTCAGATGCTCATTTCTACAACAGTATCACTATTTTTTTCTTATGCACATTTATGAAATGGGTGTGTTTTTGCTCTTTGCTATTTTTGCCCTCTGCTTGCTTTAGGTAATAATGCATATAAATGTCGTTAGAGGCATTAAATGTGTAGAGATATCTGCAAGAGGATTCATACATGGTCACGAATAATGG
>JAITUN010000138.1 GCA_031286285.1 Bacteroidales bacterium
CATTTATAGTATTACCAGTGTTATTTTTATATATATTTTTCATATATTTTATAAAATGTACTGCTAAAAATATATTCATTATTATATTTATAATTTCTATATTAATTATATTCCAGAAATTAGTTTCTAGGTTTAAATATTTAATTATAAACATATTCAGAATCATTAATGGCAAAAGTATTAAAATAATATACCTAAAACTTAGCACAAAAGTTAATGGTATAATTGAATATAAAAATAAATTTATATCCTTTCCTTTAATTATTTTATAACATTTAATATATTTTATTAAGATAATTACTATTGGTATAAATGATAAATATTTTATTATTTCATATGCTTCTGTATTAACGGGATATCTGGTATTTCTAACTAAGGATACAAATGATCCTAATATGTCCAAAATAATATTTATTTATTGAATGAAATTACATTGTAGGGCAACAAGCCCTACAATGTAAAAATTATTTTTGCCACTTTCCATCAACAAAAATAAATTCCTTGTCATAGCTACTAATTTTTGTGAGAGCTATAATTAGATCAATTAATGTCCAAACACCAAATGCTCCAGCCGTTAAAAGTTTTAAAACTCCTAACCCAACTTGACCTCTCATAAACCTGTCAACTCCAATGGCTCCGAAAAGCCATGCTCCGACCACAATAAACAAGACCTTTTCAATCCGTTTTTCCATTTGTCATTCTCCTTTGAGTATAATACTCATTATTTATTTTTAGGGTTAATATTACCCTATTATTAAAATTACTATATTGTATATTTAAAATATTGTCAATAGCATTTTTCAAAAAACTGGCACATAACGTTCTAGGTATATGACATTTTTGCGGAACCCGAAGCGCCGAACAGGCGCTGAGCATATACCGTTTGTTAGGCGAAGTAATATTTGTTTTATGTTTTTATTAAATCATATAAAATATAATATGTTGAGATAAATCCCATAATAGCTAATGTTGCCGAAGCTATTAAGACAATTATAATACTTATTTTATTGCTATCTTTTGTTGTAACAATCCATTGTAATATCATATATCCATTTTTAAAAAAATTATATATATTTTGTATTCCAATGAAAAACATTGACATAGTACCAGGCAAAAATAAACCCCAAAGCATAAATAACGGAACATTTATATTAAAATATTTTTTTAGAAGAAAACCAATAAAACCATTAACAAAAAACCAAAATGGTAAACATAAGAATAATGCCCACAAAAAATATTTATATCCATTGGGATGTTTTTTTATATATATATCTTTTTCATTTATTTCTATTTTACTGCTACAATTTTTACATTCTATTATATTATTTTCAGTATTATTCTCTACAATATTTGTTTTACAAAATATACACATAAAATAATTATACCCTTTATTAAAAAATCCTGCATATATTCCACCACGGGGTTGCTTTTACGGATCCATTTGCAAAAAAGAGGTCGGTTTCATTAAACGATAAAATAAACCTTTCTGCCTGCTTTATGTCAAATTTAAGTAAATTGGCTGCCATCGATGGTTTTATGGTCTTGCCCGATTTTATCTCATAAAGATCAAAACTTCGCCCTTTATCGACTATTAAATCAACTTCGTTTTTATTGGAATCTCTACAGAAATAAATATCCGCATTGGAGCGGGTGTTACTGATTGTTTTTAGCGCTTCCATAATAACCATGTTTTCGAATACAGCCCCGGCGGCAGGTCCTGACATAAGCGTTTCTGCATCCGGGTATTTTAAAAGATAAGCCAGTAAACCTGTATCGCAAAAATAAATCTAAGGAAGTCGCCGTTTTTTCAATATCAATATAGAAGATTGCATAAATCATAATAAAGCTTTTTGTCTTTGGAAAGGTTCGTTTAAAATCAATACTTGACAAGTTGTCAAGTATTAGGTATGATATAATCATGAAAGCAATGACAGTTGGAGAATTAAAATCCCGTTTCTCGGAAGTTTTGGAAGAAGTAAAACACGGACATAATGTAGGCGTACTTTATGGCAGAGCAAAAAAACCCATAGCAATAATTACCCCATACAAAGAAGAAGAGAAAAAACGCAAAATTGGACTTCTCGATGAAAGGGCAAAGTTTGAAGAAACCGAAGACGGCAAAATAACTATGGAAGAGTTTTTGGGCGTATGATTTTTTTGCTTGATACACACACATTTATTTGGTCATTACTTAAAACAATCAATTTAGGTAAAAATGCTAAAGAAATAATTTATAGCAGAAAAAATAAAATTTGTGTAAGTGCCGTTTCTTTCTGGGAAATATCAATTAAAACAAAATTGGATAAATTTTTATTTCAAAATATTGATATAAATAAATTCCCGCAATATGCAAGGGATATGGGTTTTAACATTATTGATATGCAAGAAACAGAATCAATTTCGTTCCATGAATTGCCGTTAAAAGCGGATCACAAAGACCCATTTGATAGAATGTTGATATGGCAAGCTATCACAAAAAACATGACTTTAATAAGCAAAGACGAAAAATTCGAGCAGTATAAGCAAAACGGCTTGAAGTTGGTTTGGTAGCTTGCAACCGCCGTGACGATTTTGAAAATGTTTCATGTGAAACATTAAAGTTGTAGATCGAGGATTGCCGGCTCGTTAATTCCATGCCCCCTCCCCTTGGTTTATGGTATTATTTCACGGTAATTTCATGGTTTTATCAATCAATGGCAACATTATCCCTTTTTTCTATTTCGCGCTGTTGTTTTATTAATTCTTTGAATCTTTCAAAGCCTTCTACCGCTTCTGCTGGAGCTGAGTCTGTTAAGTTTCTTTCTTGCCACGGTAATCCTTCCTCTTGTGCAGGTGGGTTAAGGTAATCAATAAAATTCCCTAAAGTTCCCCAGTTGTACATACTTCCTCCTTACATCCATCCTATCAATTTTAGGTCATCTTCTATGATTTTTCTAGCTAGATCGGAATATTTATTAGATTTAGCTTGTGAAACTGCAGGACTTGTCGGACTGATAATCCAAGACAACTGACCGAGTTGCCGAACAACTCTAATGTTTCACGTGAAACATTATTCCGGCTGTTCCGGGCGTATTGCGCGCGAAGCCTTTTTTTCAGCTTGCCGCCGTTTTGCCTTAAGCCGAGCTTCTTTGGCGGCTTTGCTTGGCTTGGTAGGCCGGCGGTATTTTGGTAATCTGGCGGCGGCGGTAATCAGCGTTTCCAGGCGGAAATATGCCCTGTCCAAATTAACTCGCTGAGAGCGCTCTTCGTCCGAAGTTATGACAATTTCCCCGTCATTGGAGATACGGTTTGCAAGGAGGGTTTTTACTCGCTCCAACTCTGCTTCGGAAAGAGCGCCGATCAAATTATCAATTCGTAGCCGTAAAGTTACCTTGGTGTTTAATTTATTGACATTTTGCCCGCCCGGTCCTCCGGAGCGGGAAAAGCTTGCTTCGGCATGGGAAAAGATAAATTGTCGAAGTAAAGCGGTATTCATTAAAAAAACTATTTACGAATTAAGCCCCATGCCTTTCTTGCAAGCCCAATTCTTCCAAAAAACAGCCAGAAAATCAGCCCCAGGACAAGAAGAATCGGAATACCGTAAATTACAATGCCAAGAATAACCATCACAATTGTAGAAAGGAAACCGCCAAAGCCGCCAAAAAGTCGCTTAATTCTTTCGCCAAAAGTTACGGATTGAGTCGGTATTGCAGTCGCCGGTCCTGTAAGGCGCAGCTCGATAGTGGCATAATCTACTCTATTGGCAAGGTTTCGCAGTTGTGTCCCTGTTCCATCAATATCATGTTGCAACTGTGATATGCGGGTTTCCACAGCAAGGATTTCTTCGATGTTATTAGCCCTTCCCAGATAAGATTGGAAAGTTCTAAGCAGCTCCTTTTTTGTTACCAACTGCCCTTCGAGATCATGGTATCGGAGAGTAACATCTTCGGTTGTTTCTTGTTTGTGCAATAGTCTTCCCATGCTGTTCATTCCGGAAAGAAAAACATCGTAATATTTAGACGGAACACGCAGGGAGTAAAAATAATTGTTTTCCTCGATATTTGTAGAAGCGGGATAGGAATTGTATTCATTCATCAAGCTTGAAATAAAGGCATCGGCTTCTTCAAGATTTTCTACCCTGATTCTGACATTTGCTCGTTTTTCAAGTTTTCGCTCCACATCAGGAGAATTTGTCATATCTGAAAAAGTTGGCTGCCCTTGCGGGGAATTAGGAGAAGCAGACATTCTGCCATACAGGTTTGACATATCTCTGAATGCCGGCGGAGTTCTCCCTTCAGCGACTGCGGGACTGCTTGGGTTAAAGCCTGCTCCTTCCCATGTAGTTTCAGATGAAACTTGAGAAATAGAGATAGTATAATCGCTGTCATCATAAGCAAGCCCCGATCCGGATTTTTTGTTTCTGCCGCAGCTTCCAAGTGTAAACAACAGCGTTGACACTAAAGTCAAAATAATAATTTTCTTTTTCATGAAGTTCTCCTGTATATAAATATTTTTTATACTAACCAAGTTTTGAAAATGACTCAAGCTCCCAAAACTTTTATACCATGTTTTTTGGCGGCGATTTTTAAGCTGCTATCCAAAGTGCATAGTACGGCTTTTTTTCGTTCCGCCAATTCCAGATAGGCGGCATCGTAACTGTTTATATCGTAAGCGCTGCTTAAGCGGAGAAGTTTTTGGGAATAATTTACTCCTGATTCAAAGTCGGTAGTAATATCCAATGTTTCAAGATAAGGCATAAGCTCTATGACTCGATCTCTTGTAAAGCGTTTGCGGCGAATTAAATTCTTAAAAATATTTGCGATTTCATACCACAATAATTGAGGTGCATATCTTACATCTTCAGAATTGATAGTATCGTGTAATTTTTCTATTTCCCTATCATTTTCGTCAGGGATAATCATTGCTCCAACAAAAGAAGTATCTAGTATATAAGTCATTACCGCCTGCCTTCTTCGACAGCTTTACGAATGTTAAAATCACCGGGTTTTCCATGATAGAATTTTTTCATCGATCTTAATGCTATAACAGCTTCATTGTAAGTCATCTTCTTTTCTTTACCGCATGGAATGATCATTGCTACGGGTTTTCCTCTCCTGGTAACAATAAAATCGTCCCCTTTTTCGACAGTGTCAATAACTTTGGAAAAATGGGTTTTAGCTTCAAAAACCCCAATCTGCACACTCGACATATTTACCTCCTAAACCTTTATTCGGGAGTCTGGTTTAATACCCCACGGCTTGCCGTGGTTCAAAGCACATAAAATGTTCGATAGTTGGTATTAAACCAGACGGTGTAATAAATTTCCTTGCGAACGAGCCTCCGCATTGTTACAACACAATGTTAAAAATACCGCTGGGCTTGCCCTGCGGAGGCTCATTAAGTTATATAAACTAGTTTAATAGACTAGTTAGATAAAGTCAAGGGGTCAGCCTTGGG
>JAITUN010000282.1 GCA_031286285.1 Bacteroidales bacterium
CCTGGGAGGGCAAAAAAGGACCAAAGAATTTTCTTGGGAAATTTAGAATAACCCCCTCATTGTAACAGTAAGTTCGGTAATAGCACTCTCCACGATTTCTGTGCAATATTCAGGATTAGTAGGACTAATCTTGGAAATCTTATTAAACATTCGGCACCCAAGAAACCTCAATCTCAAACCATTCGTAGAGCCTTTTCAGGAGGTTTTCACGAGAGCGGTTTATAAATTCAAATATTTTCACTCTTCTCATCGCTCCAAGACTTTCTATTACGGTCTCTCTCCTTTTGTCATACACTCTGTCGATTTGCAGCAGAGATGTTTCTGCTATTTCGACGGCTGTTTCCACTTTATTAAGCTCCTCCTCTACCCCATTTCTTAAGGGATTCGGATTTTCACCTAACTTAATTTTCTCAATAAATCTTTGTTTATTGGCATTCATCGACTTAAAAATTCCGCTTCTCATTGTTTTTTCATTTTAAAAACAAGACATTATTTCCGAATGCAAATTACGATATTATCAAATAATTACGAATGTTTTTTTAAGATAAGAAATGTCTATTAAGATACATTAAGGAGATTAATTATTAAAAATGCTTAATTTAATTTGCTTAAATATTAA
Organism: Bacteroidales bacterium; assembly: GCA_031286285.1. Lineage (GTDB taxonomy): Bacteria > Bacteroidota > Bacteroidia > Bacteroidales > WCHB1-69 > WRNX01. The sequence continues at coordinate 620 of JAITUN010000282.1, forward strand.
AATAATTACTATCTTTGCAGCGCTTATTTTTCTTAATAAATAATCGATTAAACTTAATAAAAGATGGGGACAAACAATAAAATAAACGTAATAAATTCACATGTTCATCCGCTTTTAAAAGTTATAGAGTGGATTTCTGTTTCTTATTCCGAAATAATAGAAAACATTATAGGTGTTTATAACGATGGTTCGCCTGTAATACAAGAGTATTCGTATAATGAAAAAGTGTCATCTACAACCGATTTCATACCATGGGCAATCGAACGAAGGAAAGAGACAAAAACTTATGAATGGGTAGATACCACTACCCTCCCTTTTAAAGATGCCGCACAGAAAGATAATAAAGCAAAAAAATTTGATGATGTAACAGAAGCCTTGATTATCTATTGTAAGAGCAATCCCGAACAAAATGAAAACGACTTGGTTATATTATATCCGAAATTTACAAAAAACGTATTGCTTACTGCTGTGGAAAACTTTTTACCGCACTATAAAAAGGTACTCTCCTATTTAATGGAAAGAACAATAAAAACAATGTTACCACATGAATATGAAATACATAGCTTTATGAAAGACGTTTACGAATATTTTGACGACGTGAAAAAAGATTGGGAACATAGAAAAAATGAACAGCAGCAGGTAAAAGGGAAAAAACTCAATAATGTTCAATTTCTTTTGGGTAAACTTAATAGTCAGAGTGGCGTACACATATCGCTATCAGAAGAGGTAGAATTAGATATTTTAAACTTTGAAGGGGATATTAAAGAACTTGAAAATAAATTGACAAGAGCTGTAAAATTTGCCATAAATCGCCATCCCTCTGCAACAGCCATTAAATTAGATGATTTCTTGCTTGCCGGTCTGAAAAATATCGAAGACAGCAAAACCGTTTCATCAACTAAACCGGCTTCATCCTCCGATATCAATAGAGATAAACAAATAGGGCAATTTGGCAGGATAAAGAGGTATCTTTACCGTTTGGAAGATGCAGTAAAAGCGACCCTTGCAAATCGCGAAAAACCAATAGGAATAAATTTTGCGGCACACATGTCAGTATCACCTCCCGCCATCAGCGATTTCATGAAAAAAAATCGTGAGAACATTATAATACTACTGTTACAAGAAAAATTGGAATGGCCCTACCTGCGTGAAAATTTCAAACCTATTGTAAATCTTCTCGAGGAAATAAAAATCACCTCACAAACAAATAGACCGCCAGAGCAAGCATAATCATCCCTCCGACAATGGCAGGACGTAATTTAGTAACGGTTTTCGCCGAATTTATGGATAATCCAGCTCCCGAAACAGTGCCAATAAACGCTCCCAAAATCACGATTAAAGCAGTTCTTAAAATCAGATTGCGGGTAAAGGTGAATCCTGTACCGACTTGGAAAAGTGTCAATCCCATACTGAGCAGTAAGGCGTTAAAACCGCCGGCAACAGAGAGCATTAATTGTATAATGGTCTTGGACAGGTTATAAACATTATCTTCGGATTTGTAAGAAAAAACATTCCATACCGTTTTCACCGCCACCGCAAAAAGCAGAATGGCGGAGGTCATCCTCCACATCTCTTTGGGCATCATATTCAGCAGATAGCCCGTAATCCATGTGCCGATATAGTAAAAGGAAAAATAACTTACTGCCATGAAAAACGCAAACTTCACGGCTATGGTCGAGGAGTTATTGGGAGTTTTGAAGGCGGCGTTGGCTCCCGTGCCGAGCGTAATAAAAAGTGCGGATAAACTTACCGCTACAATAATCCAAATAGCAGGTATCATATTAATAATTTACTGATTTTCAACTGTTTAAAGAAGGCATATCATCCATCGCTTTTCGATAGATGCGGTAATTTTCATCATCAAAGCAACAAAAAATCACTTTTTCGGGTGCAGTGTGATGCTGTAACCAACGA
>JAITUN010000311.1 GCA_031286285.1 Bacteroidales bacterium
TCTCTCCTTCCTGTTTTTTCAGTGCGCCGGAGATAATATTCAGCAACGTGGTTTTTCCGGAGCCATTCGGACCGATGATGGCGCAATAATCCCCTTTTTGCAATTCAAAAGAGAGATTGCTGAGGACTAAACCTTGTTGATAGCGGTGGAAAATATTTGAAATGGAGAGCATGATAGTATTTTTGTCTCTTTTATTGTGATGGCAAAAGTAGTAATTATTCTGAATGGTCGCGCCGCAGGGGTGAATCATTATTAACCATTAAACATGAATCATGACTTTCATCCGAGAAATTTTTTTATTTTTAACGCAAAGACGCAAAGTGTTTACGCAATGGACGCAAAGAATATATCTCTTATATTCAAATCTTTGCGCACTTTGCGATCCTGAATTTAATTCAGGACTCTGCGCCTTTGCGTTAAAAAAATAGGTTTCGGAATGGATTCATCATTAAGAACTATGAATAAAAAATCTGCGTAAATCTGTTTAATCTGTGTCATCTGCGTGCAAAAAAAGAAGTAAGAAGCCAAAAGTAAGAAGAAAAAAAGTAACTCGTAACTTGTAACTCGTAACTCATAATTACTATTTTTGCACTATTATTAACTTAAAATCTTTAAAATATGAAAAAACTTATTACTTTCTTTCTCAGCGTAGCGCTGATAATGAATTGCGTAAATATTTGCGCGCAAGATTTCGCTTCGAATCGTTCCAATAGCGATCTATGTGAAATTACAATCTTTATGTGGAATACTGGAGGTACCGGATGGAATAATGCATGGATTGAAATTACTGTGGATGGTGTGAATTATGGTACTGTTAAATTACCTCACGCTTTCGACATTTATGAGGGTGAAGAAACAGTTTTAATCCCATCCTGTGAAGTTCTTTTTTCCTGGGTAGGTGGTAATTTTCCATATACTCTTTATGGCTTTGAAATCTACAATACATTAGGCGAAATTATTTATACAAGTCCTAATGATAAGCCTATTTCAGGAGTATTTTTTACTTATCAGAATGAGTGCCCCTTTTTTGTGGAATGTCTTCCTGTAACTGATTTAGAGTGGACTTACATTCCTGAAGATAACATAGTTGATCTAACTTGGAAAGCGCCGGAAAGCACCTATCTCACCGGTTTTGAAATTTATAGAAATGAGGAACTGATAGAACAACTGCCTCCTTCTATTATTTCTTATTCTGATAGTACAGAAAAGTTGGAAACCGGTGATTACAAATACTGTGTAGTTCCGGTTTATCCTTTCGAATGCGATGATTTAGAAGAAACCTGTGTTACTATACCTATAGATGTGGGTATAAACAATTTTAAAGATAATATTATAATTTTTCCAAACCCGGCAAATGATGTGATAAATATTATGGGCGTTGATGTTGTAAATGTAAAGTTTTTCAATAATACCGGGCAATTAATATTATCTCAAAATAACACAAACACAATAAACATATCCGATTTACAAAACGGAATATATCTACTCTCTGTTGAAACTTCAACAAGACAGATTCTTCAAACTAAAATAATCATTAACCACTAATTCCACCCCCTTAATCCCCCGCCGGCGGGGGAGATAAATCTGCGTAAATCTGTTTAATCTGTGTCATCTGTGTGCTAAAAAAGAAGTAAGAAGCAAGAAGCCAGAAGTAAGAAGTTAATCATTAACCACCAAAAATATTATTAACCAAAAATCAAAAAAAATGAAAAAACTTTTACCCTTTGTAATTCTTCTAAGTATAGGAATTACGCAGATTTACGCACAACCCTTTAATGGTTAATGATAATTTTCTTGTGAATAATGTGCCCGGTTGAAACTTCAATTGAGAGTAAATAAATTCCGTTTTGTAATTCGGTTACATTTACTGTATTTGTATTATGTTGATATAAAACTAATTGACCCACATTATTGAAAACTTTTACATTGGAAACGCGAATGCCGGAAATAGTTACAATATCATTTGCAGGATTAGGATAAATCAAAATATTATCTATATAATTTACAATACCTACATTGGTAATATATGCTTCAAAACACTTTTCATCTAAATTACATACAGAAGGATAAACGGGTACTACGCAGTATTTATAATCTCCATCTGCCAATTCAGCAGTATTATCAGAATAAGAAATAGTAGATGGAGGTACTTGAGCTAGCAGTTCTTCATTTCTGTAAATTTCAAAACCTGTTAAATCATCGCTTTCCGGCGCTATCCAAGTTAAATTCACCTGTTTTGTTTCCGAATCATACTCTCCCTCAAAATCAGATAAAGGAATACATGCAATACACTCATTCTGATAAGTAAAAAATGGGTTTTCATAAAGAAAATCATCTTCAGGACTTGAATAAATCAATTCGTCTAATGAATTATAAATCTCAAAATAGTTTTTCATATAATTGTAGCTACCAATCCAAGTAAATATAACTTCACCGGACGGTAATGCTCTAATTTCTTCACCGTAAGGAGTTCCCCATGGCAAATTAATTAAGCCATAATTTACCCCGTCAACGGTAATTTCAATGCCCGATTCAGGAAACCATCCAAATCCTTGTCTATCTAATAAAACAAATCTAAAGTTACATAATTCACTCTCGAAATGAGCGTTAGAGAAATATTGCGCAGAAAGGGTTGCATAATTTATGAATAGCATTGCGCTGAGTAAAAAGGTAATAATTTTTTTCATTTTTTATAATTTTGGTTAATAATATTGCAAAAATACAACTTTTCTTTATTCTCATTAGAACGTGGCAAAAAAACATAGTTAGAGTATCATTTTTTGATACTGTGAAAAAAATTATCTATCCCGAATTTTCTTGTAATTTATTCTACATTAAATAATTCATGCGAGATGGATAGTGTTACAAGATGAGACCTTTGCAAAACAGAGTTAGTCTAATTTCTTCTTAATTTTTCTTTTATTTTTTTGATTTTTCGAGTTTTAGTTTTCATTTTTATATCAATTTTTACTTTAGAGTGCCTTTTTC
>JAITUN010000011.1 GCA_031286285.1 Bacteroidales bacterium
AACTACAACCTGCCGAACATCTTAGCGGCAGTGGCTATTGGGCAATACTTTGGCGTTTCCGAAGAGCATATTTGCGATGCCATTGCCGAGTATCTCCCACAGAACAACCGCTCGCAAATTATTAAAACAGATAGCAACACCATCATTGCCGATTATTACAACGCCAACCCAACGAGCATGAGAGCAGCATTGGATAACTTCCTGCAGATTAAGGCTCCCCAAAAAATAGCTATTCTTGGCGATATGTTAGAGTTGGGCGAAAACAGTCTGCCTGAACATCAGGCAATAATAGATCTCTGTAAAACAGAAGATTTGAAAGCCATCTTTATCGGAACCAATTTTATGGCGTTAAAAAATGAACATTTTTTGTTTTTTAGCGATGTTCAAAATTGTAATGCATATTTGAAAACTTACAAAATTGAAAACTCGCTGATTCTTATGAAAGGTTCTCGGGGAATAAGGTTAGAAGAAATAGTTCTTTACTGAGAGTACTATTAATATTTCTAGATATTATCTTCTTTTCTGTTTTTATTAATTCTTTGGCACAATTGTTGCAATTATAAATGCGTTTTTTGAAAACAATTAACAATTAATACATATTTACTATGGGAAAAATTATTGGAATAGACTTAGGCACAACTAATTCGTGTGTGTCGGTAATGGAAGGCAGCGAACCCGTTGTGATTCCTAACAGCGAAGGCAGAAGAACTACGCCTTCTATAGTGGCTTTTGTAGGCGATGAACGTAAAGTGGGAGACCCAGCTAAACGGCAGGCTATTACAAACCCAACCAAAACCATTTACTCTATTAAGAGATTCATGGGCGAAACCTGCGATCAGGTAAAAGAGGAAGTGAGCAGAGTACCTTACAAGGTGGAATGTGTGAACAATCTTCCTAAAGTGCTTATTGACGACCGGAAATTTACTCCACAAGAACTATCGGCAATAGTGTTGCAAAAAATGAAAAAAACTGCAGAAGAATATTTAGGTCATGAGATTACGGAAGCGGTAATTACAGTTCCTGCATATTTCAGTGATTCGCAACGCCAAGCAACCAAAGAAGCCGGCGAAATTGCCGGATTATCAGTGAAACGGATTATCAACGAGCCTACTGCAGCTGCTTTGGCATACGGATTAGACAAGAAAAAAATGGACTCTAAAGTTGCTGTTTTTGATCTTGGTGGTGGTACTTTCGACATCTCTATCCTTGAATTGGGAGATGGCGTTTTTGAGGTAAAATCTACCAACGGAGACACCCATTTGGGCGGAGATGACTTCGACCAACAGATTATAAACTGGTTGGCAGATGAGTTTAAAAAAGAGTTCAACGTAGATTTGAGAAAAGACCCGATGGCGCTGCAACGTCTGAAAGAAGCCGCTGAAAAAGCAAAAATAGAACTGTCAAGTTCAAACCAAACGGAAATAAATCTTCCGTATATCATGCCGATCGATGGCATACCGCAACACTTGGTGCGTTCTCTTTCTCGCGCTCAATTTGAACAACTTTGCGACTTACTGATTCGCAGAGTGCTTGAGCCGTGCAAAAAAGCATTGGCGGACGCAGGAATGAAAACTTCTGATATTGATGAAGTAATCCTTGTAGGAGGTTCTACTCGTATCCCCGCCATCCAAAAAGTTGTAGAGGATTTCTTCGGTAAAGCCCCTTCTAAAGGAGTAAATCCCGATGAAGTGGTAGCAGTAGGAGCAGCCATACAAGGAGGCGTATTAAGCGGCGAAGTGAAAGATATCCTGTTATTGGATGTTACACCCCTCTCACTCGGTTTAGAAACACTGGGAAGCGTGATGACGCGACTCATCGAATCTAACACTACAATACCAACTAAAAAAACAGAAACTTTTACTACTGCTGTAGACAACCAAACATCTGTGGAAATACATATTCTTCAAGGCGAAAGACCGATGGCAAACCAGAACAAGAGCATCGGGCGTTTCCACTTAGATGGCATTCCGGCTGCAATGCGCGGCATCCCGCAAATTGAAGTTACTTTCGACATTGACTCTAACGGTATCTTAAACGTAACTGCCAAAGACAAAGCCAGCGGAAAAGAGCAAAAAATACGTATAGAGGCTTCCTCAGGTTTGAGTGACGATGAAATTAAGAGAATGAAAGCTGAAGCTGAAGCAAACGCCGAAGCCGACAAAAAAGCCAAAGAGGAGATCGACAAACTGAACCACGCAGATTCATTGGTTTTCCAAACCGAAAAACAACTTAAAGAGTTTGGCGACAAAGTACCTGCAGAAGACAAAGCAAAAATAGAAGAGGCTGCTGCAAAGTTAAAACAGGCGCACGGCGACAAAAATATAGCAGCCATTGATGCAGCTACTGCCGAACTAAATGCTGCCTGGAATGAAGCCTCGCAGAAGATGTACGCACAAGGACAACAAACACCGGGTGCTGCCGATCCGTTTTCGCAACAAGGCGCTCCTTTTGATCCGGAAAACATGCAAAACAACACAACTGCAGGAAGTGGCAATGAAGGGCAACAAAACACAAATGAGGATGGAGTGACCGATGTGGATTTTGAAGAAGTGAAGTAACTCTTTTTTCATTTTTCCAAATAGAATCATGAACTCTATGAGAAAAATATTCCTCGTTTTTTTTACAATAGCCTCTATCACTGCGCTATCCCAAACGCTTACTTTAGAAGACATATTCACAAAAGGCGTATTGCAAAGCGAAAGACTCTCAGGTTTTAAACCTATGCCCACAAGCGATTGTTATTTGGTTAGAACTAAAAATACTATTGATAAACATAATTTCGCCACCGGAGAATATATTACTACGGTTTTATCTAACGATATTCTAACATCCTTATATAGTGATAGCTTAACCTTATCTGAAATTAATTCTTTCACTTTTTCCAAAAATGAAGATAAATTGTTACTGGCTACAGATGTTGAAAATATTTATAGAAGAACATCAAAAGGAGTTTATTATGTATTTGATATTAAAGAAAATAAAATAACTCCTGTGAGCCGTACCCCAAACGATAAAATCAGCTTTGCCACATTCTCTGATAATGGAGATAAAATTGCTTATGTGCGAAACCTCAATCTTTTTTATTGGAACATGAAAACTGAAAATGAAGTGCAAGTTACTTTTGATGGTGAAGAAAATCATATTTTAAACGGACTCCCTGACTGGGTGTATGAAGAGGAATTAGGTGTGTATAAAACATTTAATTGGTCGCCGGACGGGAAATTCCTATCCTATATGCGTTTCGACGAGAGTAAGGTAAAAGAGTTTTCTCTGACTTTGTGGGGCGACCTCTATCCCGAAGAATATAAATACAAATATCCTAAAGCAGGAGAAGATAACTCTGTAGTTGAGATATTTGTATATAACACAGAAACTCAAAAAAGTGAAAAAGTGGATATAAGAGTTAATGAAGAAGTATATTACCCTCGATTGTTTTGGCTCTCAAATTCCACCGATTTAATGGTGTTGCAACTTAACCGGCTGCAAAACAAATTAGAATTTGTAAAATATAATGTCCTGAATAATAACTATTCTATTATTTTTACTGATACCAATCAATGTTGGTTAAATATTACGGAGGATTACCATTTTTTACCCAGTAACAACTCCATGATTCTTACATCGGAGCGAAACGGATTTAATCATATCTATTTAGTTGATTTTAATGGAAATATAAAACAATTAACCACAGGAAATTGGGAAGTTGCTTCTATTGAGTATGTGAATCCTAAAACTAAGCAACTCTTTTATTTGTCGAATGAAAACAACAGGTTAGGTCGCGATTTGTATGTCATTGATTTTTCAGGAAAGAATAAAACCAGACTTTCAAAAGGAGAGGGTTGGAATTTAGTAACGTTCAGCGCTACAGGGAACTATTATCTAAACACTTTTTCTACTCCTACTCAACCCCAATACTACACCATTAATGATTACAAAGGCAAGGAGTTGCGCATTTTGCAAGAAAACGACAAACTTAAAGCTAAAATGCAAAAATTCAATTGCGTATATAAAGAGTTTTTCCAATTTACAACTCCTGAGGGAATTTCGATGGATGGTTGGATGATGAAACCTGCCGATTTTAATCCCGATAAGCAATATCCTGTTTTAATATACACCTATGGAGGTCCGGGATCAGTAGAAGTAAATAGGAATTTTAACGTTGAAGCGTGGTATCAATATCTTACTCAACATGGATATATTGTAGCCTGTGCCGATGGGCGCGGATCTGGAGGCAGAGGAGAGGCTTTTAAAAAAATAATCTACAAACAGATGGGAAAATATGAAAGTGACGACCAGATCTCTTTTGCAAACTATTTAAAAACGCTTCTCTATGTAGATTCTAAACGAATTGGAATTTGGGGGTGGAGTTTTGGAGGATATCTTTCGACACTATCACTATGCAAAGGTGACGACGTTTTTGCTATGGCTATTGCAGTGGCGCCAGTTACTAATTGGCGCTTTTACGATAACATATACACAGAACGCTTTCTGCGAACTCCCCAAGAAAATGAGGAAGGCTACGACGAAAATTCCCCAGTTTTTTGGGCGAATAAACTGAAAGGAAAATTTTTGATGATTCATGGTACGGCTGATGATAACGTACATATCCAAAACTCCATAGATTTGGCAACTGCTTTGAATAATGCAGGAAAACAGTACGAAATGTTCTTCTACCCTAATAAAAACCACAATATCTCCGGCGAAAATACAAGACTACATTTATATACCATGATGTCGGAGTTCGTTTTTAGAAATTTGTAGCAGTTGAAATGAAAGTAAGGTGGCAGAAATTAAAAGAAAATTTAATTTTAAATCATTAACCATTAATCATTAACCACTTACTACTAAAATGCTACATAAAATCCTAAAACAGTACTGGGGCTACGATCAATTCCGTCCATTGCAAGAGGAAATTGCACGATCGGTGTTGGAGGGAAATGACACACTGGCGCTGCTACCTACCGGAGGCGGAAAATCTATCTGCTTTCAAGTGCCTGCATTAGCAAAAGAGGGTGTATGTTTGGTAATATCGCCATTAATTGCACTCATGAAAGATCAGGTAGAAAACCTAAAAAAAAGAGGGATTAAGGCGGAAGCGATCTTCTCGGGGATGAACAGTCATGAAATTGACAGAATTTTAGCAAATTGCATTTACGATAAAGAGTTTAAGTTTCTCTATGTTTCACCGGAACGTTTGAAAACTCAAGGTTTTTTGGTAAATCTGAAGCTAATGAAGATTACCTTGATTGCGGTGGATGAAGCACACTGTATTTCGCAATGGGGATACGACTTTAGGCCCCCTTACTTAGAAATTGCCGAAATAAGAAAGTTTTTTCCAAAAATTCCTATTTTGGCACTCACCGCTACCGCAACCCCCGAAGTGGTGAACGATATTCAGGAAAAGCTACGGTTTCATAAAAAGAATGTTTTTCAAAAGAGTTTTAAACGCGAAAACTTAACCTATTTTGTGATGTGCGAGGAGAACAAAATGGGACGGCTATTGCGGTTGATTGAGAAAAATCCCGGTACGGGAATCATTTATGTGAGAAATAGAAGACGTACCAAAGAGATTGCAGAATATTTACAACACTTTAAGGTTTCCGCAGATTTTTATCATGCAGGCTTAGACAGTGCTACACGCGACAAAAAACAATCGGAGTGGATGAGTAATGCTACGCAGGTGATTGTTTCCACCAATGCTTTTGGAATGGGAATTGATAAACCCGATGTGCGATGGGTGGTGCATTTGGATATTCCCGATACGTTAGAAGCCTATTTTCAGGAAGCGGGTAGGGGAGGGCGCGACCTTAGACCCTCTATCGCAGTAATGTTGTACGACAATAACGATATTAAAGAACTGAAAACCAACTTTCAACTCACCTTTCCGCCTATTGATGTGATGAAAAACATTTACAAAATATTATGTGAACATTATCAGATTCCATTGGGTGAGGGGGAAAACAGAATCTTTCCTTTCGATCCTGACGAATTATGTAAAAAAATGAAATTGAAGCCAATAGAACTAATAAATGCGTTCTCGTTTTTAGAAAAAACGGGTGTTTTAGCGCTTTCGGAAGAAGTGAAAAAACAATCTACTTTACACTTTATTGCTGATGATGAAACTTTACAACAATATTATCAGAAAAATAATGATAAACAGGATTTTGTAAAACTATTGCTGCGCTCTTACGGAGGGCTTTTTTCAAACTATATTAAAATAAATGAAGAGGAGATCGCTCGTCGTGCTGAGATGCAAGTGGTTGAAGTTGAGACTCTTTTAGAAGAGTTATCTAAAAAAAATATCCTGTTTTATTCAAAACGCAGTGCCCAACCGCATATCATTTTTTCGCAAAACAGAGTGCCGGAAAACTATCTTTACTTTAAGGACGAGATATATAAAAAACGTAAAAAAAAAAAAAAAAAGAGATTAGATTCTGTTTTGCATTTTGTTGAGAACCAAAATACCTGTAGAAGTCAACTGTTGTTAGACTATTTTGGAGAGAGCAAGAGCGAACCGTGCGACAATTGCGATGTGT
>JAITUN010000035.1 GCA_031286285.1 Bacteroidales bacterium
TTATTTAGCTTTGAAGGTGGTCTGGACACCGTAACTGTGACTACGAATAGAAGCTCTTGGCTAGATGAACCCATTATAAGTGTGTACTGGGATAGACATTATACATGCAATGCAAATGATATTTATTATAATCATAATCCAAGTATAGACCATTGGTTTACTATTGATATAATCGATAGGAAAAAAATTGTTTTTTCGGTAAGCAAAAACGAATCCGGGAAGGAAAGAGAAGCTTATGTAGCCCTTGACCCTCTTAATTGTGAGGCGAATATTAAAATCATTCAATCCGTGGAATAAAATGAAAATCCCATGTACAGATAAAGGAATATTTATTATGAAATATCTGTTTTTAATCTTTTGTCTGATTTTGTGCTTTTGCTATTATGCAGAAGACCCTGGGTATTGCTCTAATCCGCCAAAATTATCAAAAAGGGAATTATTATTTAGCGCACAGGAAGGAGTTGATAGCGTTGTTGTGAATACTCAATATTGGTGGTTTGAAATATCTATGAAAAATAGCAGTGAATGTGAGTTTTGGGGACGTGAAAGCGACCCCGATTATTGTAATAACAATTATTGCAGAGGTAATGACTTGATGAAAATAGAATGTCCTTGGTTTAGTGTAACACGAACAGGTGAGTATACATTGATTGTTTCAGTAAATCAAAATGAAACAGGAGAAGAAAGAAAACAATCCATAGGTATGAGGTCTGGTAATTGTGGTATTGCATTTTCAATAACCCAATCCGTGGAATAAAATGAAGGCCCTGTATACGAATAAAGGAATATTTATTATGAGATACTTATTTTTAATTTTTTGCTTAGTTTTGTGTTTTTGTAATTGTACAGATATTGTTGAGTGGAGTTGTCGTCCAATACCGGTAGGTGGGTTATCGCTTAACGAGCAAGAGGTAATTGATAGTGTCATAACAGTTGTTTATAACCCGATTAACTACGATTATAAATGGTGGTTTTCGAACATACAGATAAAAGAATGTACGTTTATTACGCCTGAAAAAATAGAATGCTCGTGGTTTAGCGCAAAAAAGGCATCTGATAACACCATGATTGTTTCAGTAAAACAAAACGAAACCGACAAAAGAAGAGATGGTGATGTATATATAAATACAGACGACGGCAAAGGTGAAAGATGTAGCAAAAATAGGGGTGGTTTACTTATAGTTCAATGCCCAGAGCCAATAGTAATAGAGCAATCAAAGGGAGAGTTGTTATTTAGCTTTGAAGGCGGTCTGGATACCGTAACTGTAACTACGAATAGAAGCTCTTGGTTGAATGAACCTATTATAGGTGTAAGGTATGGAGATGGAAAAACACGTTACACATACAATGTATATAAAGATATTTATTATAATAACAATCATCCTTATTATCCCAGTATAGACCATTGGTTTACTATTAATATAATTGATAAGAACAATGTTGTTTTTTTGGTAAGCAAAAATGAATCAGAAAAAGAAAGAAGCGCCGATGTAACCTTTGACCCTCTTAATTGCGGGACAGGTATTAAAATCATTCAATCCGTGGAATAAAATGAAAAACCTAATCTTTTTACTGACAGCCTCATATTTATGCCTCTCCTGTTTCGATATTATAGAAACAGAATCGGAGCATGATTTTTCCAAACGAACGGTATTGGTTTACATGGCGGCCGATAACAATCTATACAGAAGCGCTTACCAAAACATTGGCGACATGGTCGCGGCGGAAATTCCAAGGGGATATAATTTGCTTGTATATATAGACACGCCGTACGACAACCCATATTTATTAAATATCAAAAAGGGAAAGATAGACACCCTCAAGCAATACAACCCGCAAAGTTCTGTATCCGGGCAGGTTCTTAAATCTGTTATAGATAAAGCTTTCTCATTGTTTCCGGCGGAAAGCTACGGCCTTATTCTTTGGTCTCATGGTACTGGCTGGCTGCCAGACGGTACTTATGATAATTTAAAGAAAATCCACTCATTTGGAAGTAGCAACGACGGCGAAATGGAGATTGAAGATTTGGCAGAAGCAATCCCTGAAAATTTGGACTTTATTATTTTTGACGCTTGCCTGATGAGCGGAATAGAGGTTTTATATCAACTAAGGAACAAAGCGAAAATAATAATAGCTTCACCAACCGAAGTGCTTATCGCCGGTTTCCCATACAAAAAAACGATTCCTCCTTTACTAATGCCGGAGCCTAACTACAAGGAGGTCGCGTTGACATATATGGAGTACTATAAAAATAGAACCGGTAATTTGCGATCTGCGTCTATAGCTATAATTGATACAAGGCAATTGGAACAGTTGGCATATTTGGTAAGGAGCGCTATAAGAGAAGAAGTTCATTTTGTTTGTCCCAACAAAAATTTTATTCAAAGATATGATACCAGAAATCCTGCACTGTTTTTTGATTTTGAAGATTACCTTGAACATGCTATTACGAATGAAAGTAACTTAATGGCTTTAAAAGCACAGATTTCGAAGACGGTAATTTACAATGATTTCACGCCTTATTTCCTAGATGAATTTCCCATTGAAAAAAGCTGCGGTATAGGTATATATGTCCCCTTTGAAAACGATATCCTTTATGAGCAATATCGTTCGCTTGACTGGTATAAAGATTCAGAGTTATTTTGCTCGTAATCGTCGATATGGAGCTCAAGCATTGCGATCTAATAGATTATGGGATAGGTTTTGGTGTAATATTAACCCGGCGGCAATTGACCTCAACGTTAAAATCAAAGCCTTTAAAGTCTTTAAAAACAAAATCTTTAAATTCTTTTTTGGTGACAGGGGCTCAAAGTTCCCTCTTTCAATCATAGTGCAGGGTGTACACTGTACACCCTCCCTCACTTCGAGCATAGTCTATCTCCCGTAACGCCCCCATTCTAAAACCGACTACGCTAAAACCCTTACCCTTAAAACCCTACGGGTGGGTGTAATGCTAAAGTCAAAACAAGTCGATGGTGTGGTTTTGTTTTTGATTTTAGTATTTTTACCCCGATAGTATGCCCACGTGTCCCCCGTAAGCGGTCGCCGCTTATG
>JAITUN010000092.1 GCA_031286285.1 Bacteroidales bacterium
GCCGAAAAAGTCTCCATATAGCGCCGTTGCCCTTCAGCATAAATGGTATCGAAAGCCAATGAAGATTTTCCGCTACCGCTCAAGCCGGTAATCACAATCAGTTTTTGCTGCGGCAGAGACAACGAGATATTTTTCAGGTTGTTCTCCCGTGCGCCGGTGATGCAGAGGTGGTCTTCGGAAAATGAGGGGGGTGGGGTTTTCAATGGGGGATTCTGTATTATTATCTTATTATTCATTAAATTGTTTTGGAAACAAGTTTTGCTTACCAAGTTGTTTGGCATTGTCTATTGATTCGTCAATTCGTTCACTGCCAACTTTTGCAAGCCATAATTTAAAAGGTTCCGCTTTTGGGGAAGGAATGGATTGAATCAATCTAAAAAGTTGTTCAATATCCATCACATCAGTATTATAAAATTTATCATCGGATGCTTGCATTTTCAGTTGACTACAACTTGTAGTCAACTCACTTCCTTCTTTTTTTAATCGTGTTTTTAAAACGCTCCAATACTTTCGAGGATTAGGACTTTCTGTTAATACTTTTACTATATCTACTATTGAAAACCACCACTTCTCAGCATTTTCGTCCCATGAGGCGCGTATTTTTCTGTTCTCAAACAATTTGATTTTGTTACTTAATTCTTCCATGATATTATGATATTAATAAATTTTCATTTCGCTCTCTTCTTAAAATCAACTACTTTCAGCAAATCGGGAAACTGTTTTTTGTCATTAATATTGAAAATCAGAGGGATCATTTTCCCCCATTCTTTTTCCAATGTGCAACAATTTTCGTCGAGTTGCAGGGCGGCTAATCCTTCCAAGTGTCTCTCCAAAAAGAAGAAACTTGTTTTGAAATAGCCTTCCCAAATGGAGAGCCAAAAAACGGTTTTCTTTTTATATGCAACCTTGCACAGCCACGCTTTGCTGTCTGCGTAATAATGCCAATTGAAAGTGAGGGCAAATGGCTCTTGGATAAGGAGCGCTTCAAACTCTTCCAAAACGTTGAAAACGCTGCCGAGGGCTTTTATTAATACCTCTTTGGAGGGGAAGATTTCGGAGGATTGGAGTAGGATTTTCATATTGATTGTTTTTGCACGCAGATGACACGGATGATTAGGATTTTCGAAGATATTTTTTTAATTATTTTTATTAATAAGATTGACAATCACTTTTACCATCATAGAATTATGTTTTATTGTTAAAGTAAATTTTTACATGATTTTCTTTTTTATTATCAACCTTGAATAACAACGCCTTGAATAAAATGTTTTTAAATATTAAGACTTTTTTTCCAACAGCCTGCGGAAACGTAGGCTGTTTTCGTTAATAATGGTCTTTTGCCGAATGTACGAATACGGTATTGTCTTCAACTTCGTAGATCAATCTGTGTTCTCTGTTAATTCTACGCGACCACATTCCGGACAGATCATACTTTAACGGTTCGGGCTTTCCGGTTCCTTCAAAAGGATGTTCCGTTAATTCTTCCAAAAGAACAAGTAACTTATTGAGAAACGCCTTATTGCCTGCTTTTTTGTGGAAAGCAATATCCTCTTTCGCCTTATCGGTAAAATCTAAATGATAACCCATATTATAAGCCTAAAAACTCTTTTAAATTCTCTTTTTCCACTCTTGTTACCTTTCCCTCTTTAGCCTGTTGCCGGCTTTCCAATACCTTTTCTACAAATGCAGGATTGTAGTTCTCTTCTTTAGAAATCTCAAACCTAATTTTAAGCGCTTGCGTAAAAGCCTGTAGTGCGTTTATCTGTTCCAGTGTTCTAGGGTGTGCTATAAATATGCCTTGTGTGTTCATAATACTGCTATATTATTTTTGAAGAAAGTTTTTTAATTTCGCTGCAAAAATAGTAAAATCGCATATATCAAACATCAAAAATAAAAACAAAGCTGTAGAATATTGAATATAAGCAAAAAAAGAAAATTATTTTTAAATTTTGCAAATATAGAAATATGTTTGTTGTAAATGGGCAATTTTTTTCTACCAATCCTGAATTAAATTCAGGACTGTCCCTAACGGGACAAGGGGAACGAGGATTCTGCAAACCACTCCTCTACCATTTCGCGATATGGTTTTGAAACGTCAATTTTTGCACCGGAATCAAGTTTTAGCCGCCCCACCGACATTTCGCAGACAGATCTCTTATTTACGATAAAAGATCTGTGTACTCTGACAAAACGGTCATCCAAAACATTACTCCACTGCGTGATATTCATTCTGGTACGATATTGTTTTCCACCGGAAACGACCACAAATACAACATCGTCACGAGATTCAATATATGATATTGCATCAACTTCAATTCTTATCTTTTTGCGTTCAGAAGTAAACTCAATAAATTTGCTGCGCACTTCGCCGATAGAAAGTTTTGCAGCAAGAAATCTTTCCAATCCCCAAAAAGCAAGTAGCAGAAGCCAAATGAAAAGCGGATTGAATAGGATGCCCAAAGGTTCGGATAAATTATATTTGATAAAAAAGGAGTTAACGAGAAAAATTAAGAGGTATTCGATAACAAGGATTATAGATAGAAAGTAGATTGAATCCATAATCCCTTTGAAGCGGTTTTTGAACGATATTGAGCCTCCGAAAAACTTGGCAAAAAG
Organism: Bacteroidales bacterium; assembly: GCA_031286285.1. Taxonomy (GTDB): domain Bacteria; phylum Bacteroidota; class Bacteroidia; order Bacteroidales; family WCHB1-69; genus WRNX01. The sequence continues at coordinate 2,617 of JAITUN010000092.1, forward strand.
CGCACCCGGAAGCATCATTATAGATAGAGATAGAGCCGCAAAATAACTTTCTGTCAAACTCCTGAAGAGAAGACTTATCAAACCTGTTGCGACGATCCAATAGATTATTTCGAAATAGCGTTTCATTGTTTTTGCTTGTTTTTAGAAGAGTCTTTGTCGCTCTTTTCGGGGCAAAAATAGAAAAAACAAAAATCCTCTCTTCAATATTATAGTTAATGTAGGGATTTTGTTGTTTAAATGGGGGATTTAGCCTGACCGGAGCATAGTAACTTAACTTAGAACGCGGTATCTTTGCACCGAATTATTAACCTCAAAATTTTATTATTATGTTTAAATTATTTTATTTAGGAGGAATCGCTCCCATGACGATTTTAACTATTATTTTGTTGGCATTGTTGCTGACTGCATGGAAAGCGCCCGCATGGGTTAAAGAGATGGGTATTATTGCTCTTGTTGGAGGAGTAATTTTCGCTTTGATTGGATTTTACATTGGGGCTACAGAAATTGAAGCAATCGGAGACGGCGAAATCTCTCAATCGCTGGTTTGGGGAGCCATGGCATTAACGGTAATTACACCGATCTATGGACTCTTAATTTATCTTGTATCTTTGATTATCAGGATAATTCAAAAACCACGGATATGAGGGCGGTAACGAAAGTATTTTAATGACGAGGCTGTTTGAAAAGTAGAACAGCCTTTTTTTTTGTTTTATCGCAAGATCACAACACCCACGAAATCACATACTCAATTTTTTCTTTGTCGTTTTTTGGAAAATCTTTCAATACTTCAAATTTTCCGTTAATGCCAAGTTCTTTACAAGTGAGTTCAAAGTGGCACAGAGCAATCCCAATGTCGTTGGATTCAAAGTTGTAATAGGGTTTTTTATAAAAGTGCAACGTTTTGTCATCAAGAATTACACGCCATATTTGCATATTACTGGCTGAAGGCGCCAAACGAACCATTTCAAGAGGGGTAAAATAGACTCCCGCAGCGGATTCTATAAGTGGAATACCGAAGTCTTTATCAAAGAACAGCGCACCGAAAGGATACCGTGTTGCGTGTTTTTTATCTGCATTCACAAAGTATTTCTCCAAAAAGTTCTGTTTGTAGCTCGGATAGCCCACAGGGGAGACGATTTTTAGTTTTTCGTTGGCTTTAAGTTGAATCTGTTTTTTAAAATCGCTGCGGCTGAAGGAGCCCCCAAGCCAGCAGGTGCCTAATCCCAATCCGGTGCAGAAGAGAAGAAGTTGCTCAAACATATATCCGGCTGCAGTTGCGGTGAAAGCGCCCTCTTCAAAGATCAGCGCCAAATAATCTTTTGCTCCTTTAATAAACCCGTATGTTCCCAGTTTTATGGGTTTATCATTGGAGTGAATACTAATCAGTTCAATTCTTGCCTTTTCTCCGAATGGAGTTTGCAACTCACTAATGTATTGTTTAATGAGTTCACGATGTTCTTGGCTCAACGGTTCGCCGGTGAAAGTGCGAACGGAGCGTCTTTTTTTAATGGATTCTACGATAGTCATAATCATTGATATTTTATTTTTTCACTTCCTCATCGCCTCCGCCTTCATTTCCTCCGGCATCTTTTCAATGGCATAGCGTAACGCCGTGCGGGGCATCGTTGTTTTGTTTTTTATTACAAAATTGAAGATGGCATCTAAATGTTCTTTTTTCTTCTCTTCACTTCCTTTTACAAATGTTTCGCTCAAACTGGCGGCTTTCAACATCCAACCGTATCCTTTTTGCACTAAGTCCTCTTTATCAAGTAGTAGCATATCGGCAATCTCAAGAATATCTTGCAAAAACATTCCTTTTCTGGCGGGGATGATGAGCGAAACGGCAGCGCCGCGGCGCAACCAACGGTTCGGAGAGTTTGCCCATTTTTTCAGTTGTGTAATATAGTCAGGATACTTCATCAGAAAAAAACCGATGGTGTGGCAGCACAAAGTGTCGCAATCTGCCCAGTTGTGTACATAGTGGCTCAACCAGCGTTCAAAAAAGAGAAAATCGTCAGGATCATACACTTTGTGCAACGATTCCGACCATATACAGGCAATTGCGGCTTCTTCCATATAACCTGATTTCCACAGTTCTTCACACCATTCAAAAATCTCTTGTTTAGAATATTGTCTGATCTGTTTAAGAGATTCTTTAGCAATATTGTTAACCACAGACTTTTTTAGTCCATAAGTTTTTGCAGCTTCTCCTTCTTTAAAGAAG
>JAITUN010000096.1 GCA_031286285.1 Bacteroidales bacterium
TCTTTCACAGGGTTTCTTTCATCTACAACCACCCCCTCTTTTTCCACATTGACCACAGGAATACAGTTGATTTTCATAAAGTTATTAGAACTTACATCGCAACTAAAAGTAACGTCCAACTCAATTTCTTTAGGGTTATCTTGGGATATTTTTGTTTGAAAATTACCTACATAATACAATTTAACAGCGTGGTTCAAAAAAATCTCCTGCCAATAATCGTAAGAGCCGAACAGGTTGTAATTCTGATTCAGGAACAGATGTTTATTGTTAAACCACTTTGTAAAAGGCAATTCGTTGAATTGAGATGGATTAATCAAAGGCAGCCGTTCACCGCCACAAGTAATGCTCTCAATTTCAATATGCTGATCTGTATCTAAATAGAAAGAGAGTCCGGAAAGGTCGGAGAGAGGCTCAGTAGTTTGTAATTGAATCCGCCATACGTTGTCTTCCAATTGAAATCCCATTTTAAGTTCTGCATTAATAAGTTTGGTGTTCAGCAGCGGAACAAAAGTAACTTTCTGTTTTTTATTGTTTTGAAACTCAAAAGTATAGATTTCATTCATTATTTTTTCATTGACCCCCTCTATTAATTTCGTTTCAACAATAGAAAAAGCAGGAACCGGTTTTATCAAATGGTAAGGGAGTGTTCGGTCACGAAACTCTCTAATCACTTTATTTTCAAGCCTGTCAATTTTGTTATGAATATGGTATGCCTGATACGACAATGCAGAAAGCAGAAGATTTGCCACCGGATCATTTTCCATATTCTTCACCGAATGCCCCTCTTGTGTCCAATGGTCAATAATATTTTGCTTTATTTCTTTATAATAATCATTAAATGTCTTCATTTTTCTTCCAAATATATAATGTTAATTTTTGTTCATATTCTTCTTTTGTACCCGCAATAGTTCCGGAAAGAAACAGTGTCATTTGGGACAATCTTTTTTCAAAGTCGGTTTTTACCTGTATATTTTGTAAACGGGGCTCAAACTTTTTGATAGCCTGTTCAAAATCTTTGGCATAATTATTTGTGTTATCGCTGTTTCCGCCAATTTTTTTTCCTTTCAGTTCATCTTTGGAGTTGGTATTTTCAAAGTAACAGTTTTTAAGTGAAAAACCAAATTCATAATCAGGCACAAAACTTCCATTGGGAGAGGTTGTCAATAAACGAACAAAATCATTGATAGACTCTTTGATACTATCCTTAATATTGTCGTAATTGTTTCTATTCGTAACCCAACTATTTTCAAAAAGGGTTCCGTTAGAAAAGTTTAAAGGTATCTTAAATCCGCTCATTTTATGCCGTTTTTATACTTTAATTTCTTCAATTTCAGGAATCGGTTCCACTTCTAATATTTTCAGCATTTCCGTAAAACTTGCATACCCTGTGTTCAATATTTTTTCTATTTCATAATGATTATAAAACATATCCGTGAATTTTTTTATACTTTGTAATGATTCAATCTCTTTCACAATTTTTAAGTTTGTTTGAAAAATCAAATAAAACTTCTTCATCAATTGTGTAAATAGTTCTGGCGATTCTTTGGGAGAAAAGTTGTTTAACTCTATTTGAAGCAACATTGCAAGCAAATAATTGGAATCATTTTCAGTAAAATAATGTAAAATTCTATGTATAACTTTCTTAATTTCAATATATTTATTCAATAAAGAATCTACAGAATTTAAGGCAATTGAGGGAGGAATATAAGGCGCATCTACTTCCCAGGCGGCGGTTTTTCTGAATAATTTTAATACAGGGATTCCATTTCCAACAGAGTCATCTGTTTTTTTAAATGAAATATCGTATTTTGGAATAATATGTAACTCGTTCTCATCAACTTGCTTGTTTTCAGAGTTCTCTGATAAAACCACATAACACTCTTCTATATCATCAACGGGCAACTCTTTGTTAAATGATGTTTTATTCTGAATCTGAATAACATTGCCACAACTTGTAAGGGCAATGCAATTAGAAATCCAAATCTCGATTTGATTGTTGTGTAATTCATAATCAATCTTTAATTTACTCTCCGGAAAAATTCCATTCAAGCGTGAAGCGAGCAGCGTTCCCAGCAATTGGCGCTCTGCAATGTGGTATTCGTCCGATTCGATGAAAATTTCGGGTGTAATTTCCATTCCTTGTTTCCAGTTTATTCTTTGTTGGTTCTTCATATTTGTTTATTTATTGATTTAACTCTCTACTAATAAGCAATTTAATTTCATTTTCCGGGAATATCATTTTATATTCCGCAACACCGATAGGTTTATGAAAATCACGGAGAGCAACTTCTACTTCAATGTGATTTTTTTCTGCGCATAGGATAATACCTATTGAAGGGTTTTCGTTAGGCATCTTCACTTGATCATCTAAAAGTCCCAAATAATAATTCATTTTTCCGACAAATTCCGGTTCGAAAGTGCCTATTTTTAAATCAATGGCTATCAGAGATTTTATTTTTCGATTAAAAAATACCAAATCAACAGAATACTCTTTTTCATTGATCATTAAGCGATGTTGATTGCCGATGAATGAAAAACCTTCGCCTAATTCAAGCAGGAAAAGTTTGATTTTCTCAATTAAGCGTTGTTCCAACTCACGTTCTTTGAGTTGATGAGTAATCCCAAGAAAACCTAAATTGTATGTATTCTTTAAAATTTCATTTGCTTGTTCTTGCAAATGTTCAGGCAAGGTGGTTTCAAAATTATGTAGTTTTGGTAATTCTTTAGCATTATGGTACGTGTCTGTTTTGATAAAATTGAGTAATAAATTACGTGTCCATCCCATTTTAACAGCCGCTTCTGCATAATAAAGCGCTTCCTCTTTTCTTTTTATTTTGCTTAATATAAGTCGATTGTGCCCCCAAGGCAAAACTGCCACAACTTGTGGCAGAATTTTGCTCTCAGAAACTGCCACAGGTTGCGGCAGTTTCTGCTCATCTTCTGAATAAAATTCGTAAAAACGTTTCATATCCCACAAACTACGCGGTGAAAAACCATCGGTATCTGGAAATTCACATTTTAAATCAACTGACAATTGTTCAACAACTTTTCCACCATATCCCTTTTCTAATTTTTCAGAAGAAAGACGCTTACCAATATTCCAATAAAGTTGTATTATCGACACGTTTAATCTATTTGCAATAATGATACGAGTCATTTTTACTTCTGCGATGATCTCACGAAGAATTTCGTTGTACTTGTTTGTAGAGATATTTTTTTCCATTTTATTGATATACTATTTTATCAAATAAATCACTGTTCACACATTAGTATTATAATCCAGCGCCAACCCTTTCTCCAAAATAAAAGTATGCTTAAGATCCTTTATCCTAAAATCGTACTCCTTTTCTACAGGCAGAAACCAATGGGAGAAAAATTCAAAAAAAGATTTCACTTCCTCATTCATAGCAAGGTACTGCTCTCTTGATAATCCTTCTTTGTGTATGATAAATCGCGAATAGAAAGGTTTGAGTTCTCTTATTTCAATTTTTTCAACCTCAAAAACAAACCGCAACAGGTCAATCAAAAGTTGGATATTTCCTCTTAGACGGCTTGCGTAAGGGAGCAAGGGGATAAGTTTGTTTATATATTCGTTTTTTGAAACCTCCGGCAATTCGGAGAGCCATATTTTATTTCCGGTAAAGAACAGCGTATTAATTTTTCGTTCACTTTCAACAACTAGTCTAAATAGTTCTGTGTCGAAAGGTTGGAAAAAAGATTGCGCCTCTTTCTTCTGCTTTTTCATTTTGTCGTAGGCAGATTTAAAATCGTTCCTTCGTTTTTTCTCTTCATTCAATTGATTTTCCGTAAAAAAGAGTCCTTTAGGCAAAAGGTGATAGATGCCGTTCTGAGATAAAAAAACCGTTGTACTATCCCTGTCTGCAACTATACGGAGCATATCTTCTGAGTAGTTTCGGGCAAAGAGGCTTTCATAGCAAACCTTCAAATGGGGCAAATCTTCCCACAGCGAAAGCAAAGTTTCCGCATTGATATTCTGAGTCTCCTGATTTTTATTCAAATATTTCATTGTCCAAAAAGTTTTTGAAACAGTTTTATATCTGCTGATAGTTCCACATACTCATATCCATTTTCCGTAGTAAGTTGTAAAACATCAAGATAGGGTATTCCAATTTGTTTTAGAGTTAACTGAGGATAGGGAAACTCTTCATCAATATCTTCATACGAATGTTGATAGAGTCCGCCGTCTGCAATAGTAAGATACTCCAACTCCTTGTGGGCATCAATAAAATCTGGGATTTTTGAGGCGGGCATCATCGTATTATATTTTTGGTTGCTGGAGCGGGAGGACAAAAAATCCACAAATTTATCATTGCGTAAGTTTATGGTTACGGAATCTACTTTGAGTCTTTTTTTTATGAACTCCAAGGCTTCCGCAATGGTTGAGTCTGCGCTTAATTCAGGGATTTCAACAATATTTTCCCAATACTCGTGCGAGATGCACTCGTTTTCATAAGAGGAGAAATCAAAGAGGGTGGATTGTGTGTGTTTTCCTTCATAATGGAACATTTTGCCGACTAAGGTTTCAAACCCTCCGGATTTTAAATCATCGCCGTGAATAATTTTCATTACCTCCTGTGCTTGAACGGCGCCGATGAGCGAGGCGCTCACAGGGGTGGTGGCAACTCGTCCCCGCGCGGCGTTTCCTTGCGCAATTTGCGGACAGGAGGTTCTGTTTGCCTCTGTATTTCCATCGCCTGGAATATTTTCGTCTTGCGAAAGGCTACACTCGTAGCAGTTTTTGTTTAGTTGGTAAGCGGTTACTTGTCCTTCTAAATCGCCGATGCCACCTTCAATCCAAATTTTTCCTGCACGGAAGCACATCCTATTGAGCAGCACCCTTGCCTTTAGACTGTCTAAACACCCCACCACCACATCCATTCGGCGATAAACGCCCAGTCCGGCATCTTTTGACAGGTCTCCACAAATAGCCTGCGTATTGATGGTTGGGTTGATCTCTTGTAAGCGTTTGGCAGCCACTTTGGCTTTAAAAAAACCTTTGTCGGCATCTTCCGGGCGAAACAGAACAGAACGGGTAAGGTTGCTGTACTCAATTTCATCAAAGTCCACCACCACTATATTCCCCACTCCGAAAAGGGCTAAGTTCTTCAACACCTCATTACCCAGAGCGCCGGCGCCTACCACCATTACTTTGGCATTTCTTACCTTATCCATTTTAAACCACGAGAGCAAAGGAAAAACCTCCTCGCCCCATTGTTTTGTATATTCTTGTTTGTTACTCATAAAAAAGATTTAAAAATTTAAAGATTTAAAAATTTAAGGTTTATTTAATTCGTAATTCGTAATTTTTACTTCTAACTTCTAACTTCTAACTTCTAACTTCTAACTTCTAACTTCTAACTTCTAACTTCTAACTTCTAACTTCTAACTTCTAACTTCTAACTTCTTACTTCTCAATATACTGAAACTCCGTTCCCCCAATCCTAAACCTCACATTGTGTTTCAACTGATACAACTCCTCTTTTCGTCCGTCTCTACCATCGTAAATGATACCGCTTTCCAACACTTTGAGCATTGGGGTTCTACGTTTTGGGTCAATAAAGAGTTTTACTTGCATATCGGCAATTTGGTCGTTAGTGTCCCAATTCATTTGAACAACACAACGGTTCGATTTCCCGATGGTTACTTCGTTGCTGCCCCCTGAATCGTTCATCCATTTGTGAATGGCAATCAACCCCTCTTTTTTCCCGCCTTTATATTTAAGGTAATATTTTTGAGCCAAAGTGTGTTTGGCAATAATGGAAATTCCCAGCCCGGCGCTGCACAACATAAAACTGAACATTACACCAAAAGAGGGTAGAAAATAGGTGGAATAGAGTACAAAAAAACTGACAATACCTGAGATTAGTCCTCCAATTAAAGCATCTTGCCATTTAATTGTTGTTTTTACGGATAGAGTTAAGGCTATAAAACCACCAAACAGCAGCCACGAAATTGCATCCAACCAAGCAACATTGCTATATCTTCCTAATATAATACAAAGGATAGCTCCAATTAAAAAAGTAATAAAACCAACAGCAGCTCCAATTATAGAACGAAAAAACAAAGAGAGGAGAACTCTCATCTTTTTTTGGCGGAAATCATTAAAATAGCTAAATAGAAAGGTTAGTACAAATCCTAACAAAATCCCAACTAATAAAAGTCCTGCAATTTTTGCTTGAAAGGTAGTTCTAGCATCATTGGATATTTGCAATACTCCTTCAATAGATTCTTTTAATCGCTCAGGGTAGAAAACTTTTAACAAACTATTAATAAAACTATGGAAAAGTTGTAGTTTTGAACTTAAATGAAAAACAACCCAAATCAATAGTCCGCTGATCATTCCCGACATAGCCCATTTTAAGTAGTAAGGACTTCTTTTCAAATCGAAAGGATGTTTACTATCATAGTGGAATTGGATTCCATCTTTGCAGTTTTGTCCGTATTCCACACATTTGTAGCCGTTCTCTTTCCAACAGTCCCAATGGATTTTATGGGGGCATTTGACTACAATCAGATCTCCTTTTTCCAAGGGTTCCTGGCAAAACGAACACAATTCATGCACTTCACCTTCATCGGTATGGATTGTATCGTAAGGCTTTACATATTTTTTTTCAAAATTTTCGGTTCGTGAAATAAAATAGGGAATTACCACTTGCATAAAGAAAAAAGCAATGAAAAGAATGAATACGCCAATGATTAGGGTAATGTAAATATCATCCGATTTTATTCCTGGTCCAATTGGTTTTTCTTTACTTGCAATTGCATATTTTATTTCTCCGATTGCTTTTTCACTCTCTTTTTCAAGAATAACTTGTAATGATAATTGTGCTCCGAAATAAATTCTATCATGATTATTAACGAGTGTCAATTCATAATCATCAGAGAGATTTCCCACAAACCCCTTTAGAGATTCAACAATTTCGGCGACGTTTGCTGCGGGATAAAAATTACCAATAAGTTCGGGGTTTTGGCGGTTCAAACATATATCACTCAGCACTTTGTCGTTGAGACTGCTCGCTTCTCCATATCGAAAAGCATGGATTTGCACCCTGTTTTGATAGTTGTTATCAATTTTCTTAAAGTATTCCTGCGATTCATCCAACTTATCTATCTCTTCATCTGAAGACAGATTAATTTTTCCATCAGTAAATATAAGCAAACACTTAGAATCCAAATTATTGGTAGTTTCATCTTGTGCAATTTCTTCAAAATAATTGATGATATTTCCGTATAGATCTCTTGTTTCTTGTTTTACAACAAACTCTTTTTCAAAGAGGTGGAAATTATCACTAGTAATCATTTTTATATCAGTAGCTTTTTTGCTGAAGAAAGAGATATATGCGCTATTTTCAGGGAGAGTTTCAACGGTTTGTCGAATGGCCTGTTTCATACTTTCCATATCAGAAGGAGAGATTGTTTTTCCTCTGTCTACAACAAACCAAAAGCCAATATTTTGAGAGATATTTTCTGCTGAGGGTTCAGATTTCTGAGCTATTTTTTCAATGATAATATCCTTAAACGAAGATTTTTTTCCATCTTCTTTAATATCAAAATCCTCTTTGTTCAAATCAGCCCAAAACACTTTCTTGTTGTCAGTATTTGTTATCCTGAAACGCAGAAACAGAGAATCTGCATTTTCTGACCATGCCCTTTTTGCAAAGTGCATATTCATAGAATAGTTTGGGGGTTCTATGATTTCATTATTTATATTACTTTTCTGTTCATTTGTGTTATCACATGATGCAATAATGAACAGTAGCAACAGTATGGTAAAAAAAACTCTTTTCATATTTAAAATTATTATGTTAATAGTATCATTTTCATCTTCATATTGAGATCTCTTGTGCCCATTGAAACAATTCTTCCAACGAAAGGAACTGTTTCACATCTTTATCATTATTCATTGTGCCGTTTTGTTTTGGGGTAAACAACGCCATTTTCAAATCGGGGGTATTCGTATCAAGCACAATTGCCAACATACGCCCCTGATGTTGGCTGTGCGCCAATTGAGATTGCACGCTCAAGTCTTGACTTGACAAGAACAACCCCAACCCCGGGTGGGAGTGTATCCATGCTGTATGCACATATTCATTATCGGTTTGTATGCACAATTTTTCAATGTCATAATTGAGAGTAATTCCTATTTTGGCGCCGAAATTTAAAGTATATTCTCCATACACTGCATCATCGGAAGGCTCAACAATGGTTTCAATACTAATATCATACCTAAGATTGTTGCTATTTGGAACATAGTCCCAACGTCCCACCAAGAAGCATCCTGTTTCGTTTGTTTTGCCGTTATTGTTTAAAAAGTCAGTAAAGAATTTATAGATACTTAAAATGGCTTCCCGGCTTAAATATACCTTTTCAATACTTGTATCTTCAAAAATATCAGCCATCTGAATGGCATAATAATCTTCCATAAATTTTTCTTTAATATCATCCAACCCAATACGATAGACAATAGCTTCATAACTATCGTCCTCTTCAATTAGCAGACCTGTTTTTCCTGAAATTCTGTTTTCTATCTCTATTTTTTTTATTCTATTTCGAATGAAAAACGATCTTATATAAACCGCTAAGCCGGTAATAAGCAATAGAAAAACAACGCCAATCAAAGAGAGTTTTACGTAGGGTATTTTTATGTTATTGAGTTCATTTTCATATTCTCCTATAACCAAGAAATTGATTGGAATTTCGTTTTCTAAATCAAGTATCACGACTCTATCATCAACATCATTGTAATACTGTAATTTTTGTTGAATAAAAAGTGTACTCTTCTCTTTAATTTGCTCATAATTAACAGAGACCTCTTCTAATTTCCTCATTATCTTACTTTTTCCAATCCAGCCCCAAAAGTAATGTTTGTTTCGCCTCTCTATTTCTTCTTTTATGAACTGTAAGGTAATGGTATCTTGTGGGGCCGTAGTTAGCACTTCATTCCAATACATAGTTATCAATTCAGCAATCTGTTGCTCTGTCATACTTGCTAACAAAACATGGATTTTTCCGATAAGAACATCTAATTGATTAAGAGACTCTTTCGAAAAATTAATATATAGATCACAATCATTACAATTTTCTTTTTTATTAGCTTTCTTTTTTTCTATCGCAATCTTTTCATTAGCAATACTTTCTCGTAATGCAACAGCCTTTTTTTCAATAGCCCTAAGGTTTTCCTCCTCATTTAGTAAAAGACCACCTTTTCCTTTTGAAATTATATCTCTACTGTCATTGAACAATGCTTCTATTTGCTTTGAATAGGGGTTTATCAAAGGTTGTGAGGCAGGTTTATTTTTTTTAGGTTCAGCAGGTTTAACTTCCTGTTCCGTATTTTTAGAAGGTTGCTTTAGAACTACGGTATCTGCTGAAGGATTTGTTGAGACGATATTTACTTCATCATTGTATTCTCTAAAATTTTTAGCTAAAATTGTTTTTCTGTTAGTAAGCACATATTTATCATCTATTATCTGATATTCAAAAAAAACAATTTGAATAGGATATGGATTTACGTTTTCAAAAGTATGAGAGTGTTCATGTCGGATTACAATATAATAATTTGAAAACACTAACCCACATGGTTTTACATTTTTTTTAAAAGAATTTAGCTCAAAAACATCTTCATCATCATTTTGTACATCATTACTAAAAAGAATAATTTCCTGTTCAGAATTGTTATTAATGGTTAATGTATTTTGCTCGCTATTAGATATTACAGTAACCTGTTGCGCCATAATCCATTTACATTCTGAAAAAAATAGAAAAGCACATAAAAAAAGAGTGATCTGTTTCATTGTATCTAATTAATATTAATGATGTTGCTTTCATCTGACAGCAGCCTTTGTTTTTCTATTTCTTGTTGCTGTTGTTTTATTAATTTTTGTGTTTGTTTTCGGGCTTTTTTAGCATCATACGCTGATTTTAATTTAGTAAAAACAGAAACAATCACAACAATCACAACTATAATAATGCCTAAAATAATCAACTTATTCATTTTTTTGGGTGGAACTATTTTCTCTTCCCAAAATTTTATTTTTTTAAGAGTGCGGGCATGTGTTTCAGAAAAAAGAGCACGTAACTCATCCAATTCATCGTTTTCTTTCCACAAAGGGTCATTTCCCAACTTAAAATCAACTTTTTCTTTTAAACTATTAACTGCTATTTGATAATCATCCAGACTCTCTTTCGTAAGGGTTGCAGAATCTAACTGTGAAATATCTTCATAGAATTGTTGTATTTCCGATATTCTTTTACATAAATAATTATTCCATTTTTCGTTTACTTGTTTAATGGAATCTTGACGTTCTTTTTCTAATTCTTCCGGTGTTTTTCCGGCAGGAACCTCAACAGGCATAGTTATTTCTTTACTTTGCTTTTGTTGTTTCTCTTTTTCTTTCTTTTTTTCAGGAACAGGTGTGGCATTCGCAAGAAGATTGTCAATACTTTGGCAATAACTACTTAAAATAGAAAAATGGAAAAGAATAATAAAAAAGTATTTCATCATATTCAATTACTTTAAACGGTTATCTATTTTATTGCACAGGTTTACAAATGCTTTGTATTCCTCCTTGCAATTTTTGTATTCCGGATTTGCTACACTTTTCTTGATGGCCTCATACTTTTTTTTCAAAGTGGGCAAATTAGCCTGACTACTGTTTTTTATATCCAAAAGCAGTTCTGCCAATTGCTCATTTGCCTTGTAGAGTGTTTTACAATTTACGGCTTCTTTTGGAGGTTGAGGCGCTGAGGACTCGGTTTTCTTTTTAATAACGAGCGTAAATAATGCCTCATATTCTATTTTTCGGGTTCGCTCTTTTTTCAACGTATCTTTTGAAGATAAATACAGATGAAAAGGGATCACAATATCTTCGGCATCTTGAAAAGGTTTTTTAAAAAGGAAAACGATGGAGGCTTTTTTATCTGCCAAATCGAGCGCAGTGATAGAATCAAGCATTGGCGCTTCTATATTCACAAGATTTTGTAAATCAACACAAGGGTTCACTGTTTTTTTGCGTTGACATTTTTTCACCTCTTTGGCAAACCAAATATCTTTCCTCAATTTCATGTTTTTCTTGATAGAGAGTTTTTTGGGAAAACAGAACAGCACTTTATCTCCCACTTTACTGCTTTTAAAACATACTTCGACAGTCTCCGTTTTCTTATCCCAAAAGACAGTAAAAGGCACTTCTGTTTCGGCTCCTTTCCCGCAAATAGGGATTAAGGTAACAGAATTAAAAGATTCTTTTTGAGGTTGTATCTCAATGGTTTTCTCTTGTGCAAAACCTTTAAAGGTAAAGGCGAACAAGAGGAGGAGGAGGAGGGGTAGGGGTTTCATTATTTTACGATTTTAGATTTACGATTTTAGATTTACGATTTACGATTTTAGATTTACGATTTACGATTTTAGATTTACGATTTTAGATTTTAGATTTTAGATTTTAGATTTTGGATTTTAGATTTTTTTTTGTGGTGTTAATTGATGCTACTATAATTGATAGGATTTCATTTGAATATAATTTAATAGGTTATTGATTTTGGTATGTTTGTTTTATTATGTTGCCCTTACAGGGCGTTTTTTTTCGTACATTATTTCATTCCCCCGAGGCTGAATTATTTCGGGCTTTCAGCCCGATTGATATCTGTTTCTTAAATCTTTCTGTTAATTGTTAATTGTTAATTGTTAATTGTTAATTACTGCTTGGTATGTTTATTTTTAAACTCATGGAGATTTCATTTGTTTCTTATTGTTTTTTTTAACATCAAATCTAAAATCTAAAATCTAAAATCTAAAATCGTAAATCTAAAATCTAAAATCTAAAATCTAAAATCTTAAATCCCCCTCTTCCTTTTGCTTAAACTCCACCCACTTCATCGGTTCGCCTTGCTTTATTACCCATTCGGCAACATCTAAGTCTTCGGGATATGGGTATTCATTTTTGGCGTGATATTCTGAATAGGTGAGGTAATCGATCACTCTGTCAATATAATCTACCAAGTGGGTATGCACTCCGCTATCGCCGGTATTGAGGCACACGCGCCCTTTAAAATCGCCGAAATAGCGGATATTGGGGTGCCAAACGTCTGTGGTAAACTTGAACTCCGGTTGTCCGTCTGCTGCCGGGTAGTTGTTAGGCAGCGTAATGCGCATTATATGTTCCTTTCCGAAGATCGGTTTTTTCATCCCTGAATCCTCATCCTGTTTTACTCCGATAATTGTTTTTACATTAAAAATAATATCAAAAACAATCGGCAGTCCTGCGCCATTCCGTTTGCGGATAATATAGGAGCCTTGATGATCATTATAGTATCTCCGGTCTATCATCTCCCATTCTTTAAAAAGTCGGGCCTCTTTCCCGATAAAATTTTTCCCTTTAAAATTATCTATTTCGCGTTCCATAATTTAGATTTACGATTTACGATTTACGATTTACGATTTACGATTTTAGATTTACGATTTTAGATTTACGATTTTAGATTTACGATTTACGATTTACAATTTTAGATTTACGATTTTAGATTTTAGATTTTTTTTAGTGGTGTTAATTGATGCTACAATAATGGATAGTATTTCGTTTGTTTCTTTTAATAAATCTGATATTTTATCTTTTTGAATTAATGTACTCTCTTCTAATATTTCAAGCCAAAAAAGTGTTTCATCTGTTTCTTCTTCAACAATTTTTAATTTATTTATAAAATCAGACATTGATTTTGCTCTGCAAGCAGCCCTATAGTTTGCTCCAATCGAAGTTGAACTTTTAACAATTTGTCGTGCAATAACAAACGCCGATGGTTTATTAGGTAAATCATCAATAAGTTTTATCACTTTCAACCCTATTTGTTTTGTTCTATTTTTAATCTGTTCCTGCATAATAATAACCTAAAAACATAAATCTAAAATCCAAAATCTAAAATCTAAAATCTAAAATCGTAAATCTAAAATCTAAAATCTAAAATCTAAAATCTAAAATCACCTCCCTCCTGCAATTACTCTCTTAATAATAATCAGTTTATCACCTTCTTTTACGCCATAATCGAAAAGACTCTGTTCTTCTCCATCTTTTTTTTCCTTTAAGATTTCGCTTTTGCCGTCGTCGTCCATTCTACCGAGGTAGTATTTGATTCGGTTGCCGCCATTGTCCATTTCGGGTAAAATCCACAACTTATCGGAGTAATCCTTTGCTTCCTCTATTATTTTTTCCATAGTAAATTTAATATTCTCTTTGGGGTTCACAACCCGAATGGCACATACTTTGTTTTCATACGAAAACAGTAGTTTAATTCCTTGTTTTTCTTGATTTTCCATATTTATACATTTAAGATTTCTACATTTAAGGGTTTTCATTTTTGTTGAAGACAACATACTTCATCTCTTCAACCGGAATCTCAACGGAAGCATCTTTGCTTTGCAAGAGAATCCGACATTTTTTTTGGGAGGAATCAATTTGAATGATGAGTTCTCCCTCTTTTTCCACATCATTTCCATAAAAATTAGAGAAAGCCTCCACTATTTTTTGTTCATTGGTGCAAAAATTGCCTTCATATCTCTCTTTACCTTTGCTCCAATGGAGGGTTATTTTAGATGGTTTTGCCCGCATTGTGTTTAAGGTGTGTTCTCCGGAGTTCAGCGCATTGCATTCTCCATTGTAATAGTTGATCTCAATTCTTTCAAATTTGGCATTTTCAAATGTTGGAGTAATGCGGTAGTTGAATTTTTGCATATACTGTTCAAAAAGTGACGGGTGTGGCAAGCCGTTTTTCCTAAAATTTTCACAGGCTTCTTTGCACTTTGCAAGCGCCTGTTTAGCGTATTCTTCCTTAGTAAGTTTTGCATTATGGTTTAATTCTTTTGAATTCACAAGGACCTCTTTTCCATGCAGCCACGCCACCTGAGTAGTAATGTTGTTGCCCGACAGCCATATTGCCAATTTTCCGTAGGGCGCCATCCCTGCAATGAGCGTGTTGTATTTGGGCGCTTGTGTTATTTCATTTTTCTCCGATAGAAAGCGCTCGATCACTTCTTTGGGCAACGCATCAATAATGCCATAGAATCTGCCTTCAACGAGGGAGAACCAAGCCATTAAGATATACTTTGGCGCAGGTAGATACTTTTCGGGCGACAGTGATATTGAGATCGGTTTTCCCCAAGTGGACGCAAAAGGATCGGTTCCTATGATCTTCAGTTTGGTATCATCATCAAACAAAAAATCTCCCATCACTAATTCTGTGGGAAACAGCAAAGGGGCGTTTCCGGCGGCAGACCATCGGTATTTGTTGGTATTAAGGGTATTCATAAAATTTTAGATTTTAGATTTTAGATTTTAGATTTACGATTTACGATTTTAGATTATAGATTTTAGATTTACGATTTACGATTTACGATTTACGATTTACGATTTACGATTTTAGATTTTAGATTTACGATTTTAGATTTTTTTTTTTGATTTAATACCGGCGCGAAGATATAATTTTTTTTCGTGCAAACTTTCGCTCTGTGAACCTCTGTGTCTCTGTGTCCCTGTGCTGAATATCTTTTTCAACACAGAACCACAGAGAAGACACGGAGAACCACAGAGATTAAAATCTATTGTTTCACTATTTTCTTCATAACCATCCCCTTTTCGGTTTGGATTTTCAGAAAATAAATGCCATTTGCCAAATGCGAAATATCCATTGAGTAGTGAGTAGTGAGTAGTGAGTAGTGAGTAGAAACGGTACGTCCGTAAATATCAAACACTTCAATACTCGTCACTTGTAACTCGTCACTCGTCACTCGTAACTCCCCGGTCGTCGGGTTCGGATACACCTGTAACTCGTCACTTGTAACTTGTAACTCTTCAATTCCTACGCCTGTTATCGTTATACCTTCAATGGGAATAAACCCTTTATCTGCGGCATCAACCGAAATACCGTTGTTGCTTCCCTCTTTTGCCCATACTACTGTTGCTGCTGTGGGAAATTTAAAGATATCATTGCTTGTGCCGAACTCGTAGGTGGTATTTCCTGCATCTTTGTTCCATGCAATTATTGCGGCACCGTTTATCACCTCAGGATCATCTTCAGAGAGGACATCCGACAGTTTCGTGCCGTATGCAAACAGTATGCCGCCAAAATCCATACTTGTCGTTCCTGTACTGCTAATTGCATAGCCTTTTTTTGCAAGTATCATGCCACCATAAACACCTACATGTCCACTATTGAAAACTGCATTACCGTTATCGGAGGTTGTCAAAATCACTCCACCGGACATGTTTAAGGTTCCGGAAGTGGAAATCGTATTGTCGGTTGACGAAATTGTGCCGCCGGAAATTTTTAGCGTTCCTCCATTGTTGTTAATTGCGCTGTTTTCTTCGCCGGTAGCTTTAATTGTTCCGTTGTTAATAGTTAGCTTTCCTTTATTATAAATCGCATTACTCCAAACACCTTCAGCAGAAATCGTTCCGTTTTCGATGATTAACGTTCCGCCGATCTCGTTGCGAATTGCGTTGCATTCTTGTTTGGCTACCGAAATCGAACCGCCGCTAATTTCTACCGTTCCGGTGGAATTGTTGATAATAGCCGTACTGAAAGGGTTTGTCGTAGAGACCGTTCCGCCACTGATAGATACTCTGTAATTGTTGTTAATCGCTATGCCATCCGTTGCTGTGTTTTCTACTATTCCACCTTTGATATCAACAGTGCCGTCCTTTACATAGATTGTACCTCTTGTGCCGTCATCGTTGTCAGAGGTTACCTTTGCACCGTTTTCTATGGTAGTTACGCATTGTCCATCATTGTAAATTGCTATGCCGTAATAACCGGTTGCCTTCACTGTGGCATTATTAATTATTACATCTCTGCCGTAGTTAGCAACTGCGATACCATTTGTTGCAGTAATCGTTCCTTCATAAATGGTCAAAGATGATTCGTAAACATCAAACACTGTCCCCTTGTTAAAAGAAGTTATATTTGCGTAGCTAATTATAGAAGTGTGGTCCATGCCTATAACACACAGAGTGTTTTCCGAAGTCAATTTTCCTTGAAGTAAAATCGGATTGTACCAGGGATGTGGATCCGAATCAAGATCCCCAAACCAGATGTTTTCAGTACCGAGATCTATTGTACTATTCCCATTTCCAAACCTAATAAGACAGTACATACCCTGTGCGTCTAATTTGATAGCGGCAATAGCAGCTTTGATAGTCACCCCTGTTGCTACCGAACCTAAAGGGCCTTTGACATTAAACTTCGTACCATTTCCGGTAATTTCGTAGTTGATTTGCGCCATTGCGCTTATGCTCAAGCCTAAAAAGGCGAGCAGAATAAAAATTAATTTGTAAAAGTTTTTAATCATCTTTTTTGTGGCGGTGTTTATGCTGTTGCCTGCAGTTTAAATTTTATTTAAGGTTTAATAATTTAAAGATTTAAGGTTAAAGGGTTAAGGGGTTAATGAGGTTAAGGTTTGCGGGGAGGGGGGATCATTGGGCTACTGAGGTTGTTTTGTTATTTAAATTAGGTGAAAATGAGGTTTTATTTAATACCGTTGGGCGTTGCCCAACGCTGGTGGAATTCTCTCCGCCAAATACGTTGGGCGTTGCCCAACGCTGAGCTATGTAAGGGCTTCGCCCTTGGGTGCGTAAATCCAAAACTTCTGACTTCATACTTCTAACTTCTAACTTCTTACTGTTTCACCACTTTTTTCGTTACTATTCCCTTATCGGTTTCCACTCTCAAAAAATAGATGCCGGCGGGGAAATTTGAGATGTCGAGACGTAGCGTGGACGCTACGCCTAACGTGGAATTTCCTGCGTCATTCCGAGCGAAGCGAGAAATCTCGTACTTCCTGCCCATCATATCAAACACTTCAACACTCGTCACTTGTAACTTGTCACTCGTAACTCGTAACTCTCCTGTCGTGGGATTAGGGTACACCCGTAACTCGTCACTTGTAACTTGTAACTCTTCAATTCCTACGCCACCTACTGTTATCAAGAACTCCTGTTCGTAGGGTTGGTCTATTGTTATGCCATGGAGAATAAAGGCTTTCATTTTGGCGGTGCCGTTGGCGGTGGCTGTTAAAATATCGCCATCAACGCCCGAAATAACAGCGCCGGTGCCGCCATCGTCCAAGATAATCCAGTCTATGGCGCGGAAAGTGGCATCTTCCGGGACGATCTTTCCCACAAGCATAAAGGGAACGTTAACAGACATATTGTATATGGCAATTCCGGGACTGCTCTTTCCAACAATCGGAAGCGGGGTGCCGGCTTTGTCGGTAACAATATCCTCAATACCCTCTACCGGAATAATCTCATCGGGGGACTTTTGGGGCCAGAATTTGAAGTATAGATCGTCCCAGTCGGTGAGAGGGAAACCTGCAACCACAGTTGGATCATACAAAAAATTCAAATAACACAAAAATTCTGTTAACTGCAAACCCGTTACATCTATTGAAGTCAGGTTGTTGGAAAAACAATGTAACCTCTTCAAATTTTTCAGTTCTTTTACCTCTAATATGCTCAGTTTGTTGCTGTGGCAAAACAATTCTTCTAAATTGCTCAATCCACTCAGATTTAGTTTACTAAGTTCGTTTTCTGCGCACACAAAATAGAGTAGATTCTTCAGTCCGGTTACGTCTAATTTAGTCAATTTGTTTTTATAACAACCTAAAGAGGTCAGGTCGTTTAGCCCGCTTACGTTGATGGCGTTCAGGTTGTTGTTGGAGCAGTCAAAATGTCTCAATTTGCTAAGTCCGCTTATATCAATATCTCCGTAAAGATTTTGATCGTTTATACGCAATTCAACAATTCGTCTGTTTACCTCATCGCTGCTCCATATTACTCCCCCCCAGTTAGGGGTGTACATGGCCGGTATCTCCGTAAAATACCAATCTAATCCGTTGTTTTTAATGATAGTGTTAATCACGGTTATGTCGCCGCTATTGAAAGTTTTTTGAGGTTCGAACTTGAAAAGGCCAACCCATGTACCAGTAAAACCAACCACAGCATCTTCGTTTGGAAGATAATTGTATCTACAATCCAAATGCTCTAATAGCATATCTGTTACATCTATGGTGGTCAAGTCATTGTAAGAGCAGTCTATCCTTATTAAATGGGGAAGTCCCAATACGTTTAAGGTAGGCAGGTTGTTGTTGCTGCAATACAAATATGCTAAACTACTTAGTTCACTTACGTTTAGCGTGGTCAGGTTGTTTTTGGAACAATACATAAGTTCCAACGCGCTACAATTGCTTGTGTTTAGTGTGGTTATATTGTTGTCGTAGCAATACAAATTTCTCAAATTGCTCAATCCGCTTACATTTAGCGTAGTCAGGTTGTTTTCTTCGCAACCTAAAAATTCCAATTTGCTTAGTCCGCTTACATTAATTTCAGTCAATTTGTTTGTGCCGCAAGCTATTGCTTCTAAGTTGTTGAGTCCGCTTACATTAATTTCAGTCAATTTGTTCGTGTAGCAAATTAATGATTTTAAGTTGTTCAGTCCGGCTATGTTTATCGCAGTCAGATTGTTGATAGCACAGTTCAATATTTCCAGGTTGCTTAATCCGCTTACATTTAAAGTTCCGGTAAGATCTTTTTCGTACGGAGAAAATGTGACTATTCTTTTGTTTGTTGCATCGGTAGTCCATTCAACGCCTGAATAAAAATCGGGCGCCCAGTCGGCAGGTACCGAACTTCCGTCTTCCGGCGCTTTTTCCCATGCTAATCCGTTGTTGTCAATCACTGCGTTTATCACTGCGATATCTCCGGTGTTGTAGGTCCCCGTTGGAAGAATTTCTTTTGTTCCTTCAAAATTAATATTTATTGTAACAGGCAATATTCCCATCAATGTTGCAACCGCTTTAATTTCCATAGTTAATAGATTGTTTTCTATATACGCATTCACCAAAGTAATCGCAACAGGAACATTATAAAGGGTTGTTTCGGTTGTAAAATAGGGTGGAATGGGAGGAACAACCAATTCGGGTATTACAATGTTTAGCGGTCCGCTCCTTGACAATTTATAACCTGCGCCCTGCGGGGTAATGGTAATGTTGTCTAATTCGTATTCGGGTAAAATGTTGCCTTCGCCGATATCCATGGCAGCCACAACAAGCGCGTAATTAGATCCTGTTTGTTTAAGTTGAATTGTTATACCATCAAAGGTTTCATCAATACTAAGCAAAGCGATTTTAATGTTTGCTTCTCCGGAATAATCTCCCAGTATTGAAGATGGGATTTGCGCATACGCGCCACTGATGCTCAAGCCGAAAATGGCGAGCGAAATTAAAAGAGTTTTGATTTTTTTCATAAAAATTGAATTTAAAGATTTTGAATTTTATTTAAGGTTTATAGGTTTAATTTTAGTTACGAGTTACTGCTCATGGTAAGTTCCGCAGGAACGATACTTTATTATTTTTCTTGTTATCACGCCGTTTTCCGTTTGGATGCGGAGAAAATAGATGCCGACGGGCAAATGCGAAATATTCATTTCGATTTCCGATTGTCCGATTTTCGATTGTCCGACCAATTTACCGACAACATCATATATTTGGATATCGGATATCGGACATTCGGATGTCGCAATTTTCAATTCCCCGCTTGTAGGATTGGGATAAACTTGTAACTCGTAACTTGTAACTGTTTCGATGCCCACTCCCGTTATCGTTACACCTTCAATCGGTATAAAACCTTTGGTTGTGTTATAGTCGACCGAAATACCACCGCTACTGCTTTCTTTTGCCCATATTGCTGTTGCTGCTACGGGAAATTTAAAAATATCATCGCTTGTGCCGAACTCGTAGGTGGTATGTCCTGCATCTTTGTTCCACGCCACTAATACTGCATCGCCGCTTTGGGTATAGTCGCCGTTAATGATGTCCGTATCTGCTGTGCCGTAGGCAAACACGATGCCGCCGCTGATGTTTATTTTCTCTGCTGAGCCAATGTGGAAAATTGTGTGCCCTTCTTTAGCAAGTATCAGACCACCGGTGATTGTTACCGTACCTACATCATGGTTTCCAATCGTTATACCGGTAGTTGTCGAAACTGTTCCGCCGCTGATGTTTACCGTTCCTGTAGATATGATCGCCGTAGCTGTAGTTGCCGTAACTGTGCCGCCGCTGATGTTTACTGTTCCTTTATTGTAACTGGCAATTGCCCAGCCACTATCACCTGTTAGCAAAACTATGCCGCCGATAATATTTACCGTGCCATCACCATGGTTTTCAACCGCCGTACCTGTAGTTGCCGTAACTGTGCCGCCGCTGATGTTTACCGTTCCTGTAGATTCGTTTCTCACGGCTCTGCCGCCATTGCCGGTTGCATTTATATTGCCGCCGGAAATGGTTAGCGTTCCGGCGGAAAAGTTCCAAACCGCAAGGCCGGTTGTTACCTCAATTATTCCGCCGGTGATAGACATCGGTCTATCGCAATCGTTGCGAATTGCATTACTGTCGGTTGCCGTGTTTCTTACCATACCGCCGTTGATATTAACATCGCCGTACTTTACATAGATTGTACCTTTCGTGGTGTTTGTGTTTTCAGAGGTTACCATTGAACCGTCCTTTATAGTGGTTAAGCATTGTCCATCACTGTAAATTGCAATGCCTGAAGAACCGGAAGCCTGTACTGTGGCGCCGTTAATTGTTAGCTCTCCGCCGTAATTGGCAACCGCAATGCCATTCGTTGAGGTAATCGTTCCTTCTTTGATAATCAATTTTGCATATTGATAAACATCAAACACTGTCCCCTTGTTGCTGGCAGTTATATCTGCCCAGTTTTCTATGGTAGTGTCTTCCATGCCTATGATAACACCTTCTTTTGCCGAAGTCAGTTTTCCCGTAAGGGTAATCAAATTACCCCATGGGTATGGGTCAGGATCGTACCAATCTTCGTAAATTCCGATGCCTGCCGTACCGATGTCTAATGTACTATTCCCGTTTCCAAACTGAATGATACAGACATTGCTCTGGGCATCAAACTTGATGGCGTTAATAACGTCTTGGATAGGCTTTTCTGATGCTACCGTATTTGTACCGTCTTTGACACAAGTAAATTTCGTGCCACTTCCGGTAATTACGTAAGTACTTTCCGCTATGGCGTTACTCATGCTCAAGCCTAAAAAGGTGAGCAAAATTAATACTGTTTTTACTAAATTTTTATTCATTTTTTTGTGTTTTTAAATTGTTTATAAATCTATTGTTTAATTATTTTTTTCGTTA
>JAITUN010000230.1 GCA_031286285.1 Bacteroidales bacterium
GTGGTTTTTTCGAGGTCGTTGATATTAGAAGTATGTTCAATTTCTACAGAAAAATGAATGAAATAGTTATCGTTATCTGTCGGAAATCCAGGGGCTGCTGTTCCCGGATAAAGATCAACCTGCGCCATCAACCGCACCCATTGATTGTCAATACCGGCTAATGTCAAATAAGCAAATTCTTTATCTATAAAATTAATCTTGTCTTGTACAAGATATTCTGTTTTCGTCCAAGTTTCGCCCTCATCTGAAGTGGTCGTATAAAACGGATGATTGTACCAACAAATACCTTCACCTGTTCCATTTAATATTCCAAGATAAGCCAAATGCAGTCTATTGTCTGTATCAAATCCCATTTGTGGAAATGAAAACGGACCTGCCATACCGTAACAATTGTACCAAAAAGGATAAGTTGTCATGTCTATGTGAAAATAATGATCTTCCCCTGTCGTAAAATACCCGATAACAGGCAATTCGGGAACAGTAGATTTCACATATAACTTGTATTCATCCGATAGTTCCCAATCGAAATAATCCATCAATATGGGTTCTATTTTATGTTTAACGAAGTCGGTATCTCCATCTATCGGTTCCATATCTTCATTCCAGTAAGAGAGGAAGGAGGATGTTATGTCTCCTGAAAAATAACCTGTATTCCCTTCGTCTTCGTCATTCATAGCCATTACTACCGAAAAAGCAACATGAATTTTCCCGTTGTTATCCAATGCAATACAGCCTTGAGTAGGAATATAGCAAGTATCGGCATATTGAGAAGGATCGATATAAGGACCAACAGGGGAATCAAAAAATTTGGCGCTTTCCCATATATCTCCATTATCACGTGAGCGTAACACATAGCCGTCGTTTCCAAAAGCTATAAAAGCACAGGCAACCATATCGCCATGAGTATCGGCAAAAGTAATTGCATCAATATATTCACTGTGTACGTCCCATTCTTGTCCTACCATTTCAGGAACTAATAGACCTTGAATATCCCATGTCAAACCACCATCTTGTGTTCTGTAATAAAATACAGGGTAAGAATAGCCTTCGTATGGTTGTACCGTAGCATCCATCGGCGACATAATATGGATATATTGATGGTTACTGCCGCTGGTAGTCATTCGTGCATACGCCATCACATAGTTATCGTCGGGAGAAGTTCCTTCGGGATATGGTACAATAGCAATGTTCCATTCGTCTACGCCTCTATTTTCTCGCGTCAATAATACCAATCCGTTTAAAATTTGAACACCATTATATTCGAAACTGTCAGCGCTTCTAGCAAGAATGGCTTCGCCATGAGCGCCCCATTGCGTATACGAAGGGAAATACAATGGAATTCCACCGACACGTAAATCCGGCGTACTCCAAGTCATTCCTCCATCTGTTGAATAAGTATAAGCAACGCCTCCGGTCGGAGTACTACTTCCCTGAAATGGAGGATTATCCTCATTTGTCCATGTAGCTCCGATAAAACCATCGTCATGTTGCTTGGTCATTGGGTAAACAGCGCCTTGAGTTTGACGGTCATAACTCTCTGATGTTCCTGCATATTTCCATCCACCAACATCAACAAGGGAGCCTTTCGGATTTGTTGGAAGCATTGACGTTGTGGGGATTTCTAAATCGAATCTTCCTTTTTCGTGTAAAACGATCTTTTCACTTTTTGTGAAAGAAAATACATTTTCCTGCGCTGTAGCAGACATGAGCAAGCCTGCTGTCAGCATAAAAAATAAAACTCTTTTCATAACGATATCATTTAAATTTCATATATAAACGTCGCAATTTTTATGCCATTTTTGGAAAAAATGCCCAATTTTTCAGGAAAAATTCATTTTTCGGCATTAAAAAAGTCGAAAATGAAATTTGCCTATTCAAAAACATGGTTTTTTTCATGACACACTGCCCGTTTATGGGTCGAAATCGCCCGTTTATGAGATAAGTGTGTCATTTTAAGAAAGCATTGTTTTTTTTCGATACTTTTACAGCATAGTTTTTTAATATTAATCTTAAATTTGTACTGTTATGGTAAAAAATTTATCTTTAGGAATCGTGGCGTTCTTGCTCAGCGTAACAGCAAACGCCCAAGAATGGGTTGGTTTTGGAAGTAGAGCCGAAGGCGCTCCTCCCGAAATCAATGTTGTCTGAACTATGATTTTAATAAGATTTATAAGATTACCATGATTTTCACAAATTTTCAACTTTCAATTTTCAATTCTCAATTAATTTTGTACATTTGTACCCAACAAAAAACATAAAATATCATGAAACGAATAGCATTTTTTCTATTAGTATTAGCCGCTGCAAGCGGCATAAGCAACGCCCAAGAGCGTAATATTACCCGTGGCGCAGCAGAAGGAGAACTCTATATGAAAGTTGGTTGGTATATAAATTACGGCGTTTGGGGAGATGAAATGTATCTCGCCATTCTTCACGTTACCGAAAATGGCAAAAAGCTCGAAATGAACCACAGTATGGAATATTTATATTTTGGACCAGAGATAGGAGATTCGCAGCCCATGCAATCCGCTCACATCATGGCAGATGCCACGTCCGGCGTACTTTATAATGTTGACCATTACGAGGCGTTTGCGGATGATGGTCTGCCTTATCTCTATACACGACTATGGTTTAGCAACGACTATGGAAAAACTTGGGTACTGAGGGATAAACAGATTGGGCAAAATCGCTACTATATATCTAATTTTGAAGGTTTGATATATAGAGGGGGGGGGGGGTATATAAAAGTGAT
>JAITUN010000270.1 GCA_031286285.1 Bacteroidales bacterium
CATCTCCAGAAATAAAGACATTTAGCGTTTCACCATTGGGCTGCTGTAATTGATACGGAACGTTTTCAAGATAAACTCCATAAGAAACGAAGTGAATACAATAAAACAAAAGTAAAGAACAAATATTTCGCATAGTTAATTGATATATTAAGATTTACAATTTTTGAAAAGAAAAACAAAAATAATAAAATTTTTAAAATAAAGGGGCTGTCTTAAAATGGGCAGTCTCTTTTTTTTTGTTTAAGCTGCGTAACGGGTTTTTCTTTCTTCCCGTTGGATAAATTTTTGATTCAACACATTTTTATTCTCCAATTTGAAGACAAAAATCACAATAAGTCCTTTTTTGGTATCGTTTTGAGCTTTTTTCTTCGCATTTTCCCTATAATTCCATAGTTTTCCTAAGTTAAAAGCAATGGCGAAGATGCCGAAATCCATTTCAATCATTTCTATTCCAAAGTGCCGGAAGCGCTCATACTGTTTGTTGGCTTTTGCTTGCCCGAAGACTGCCTCCGGTTCTATAGCTCTTCGGCTGCGATGATACAACCCTTCTTCGGAAGTAAGTAACTCGCGAGCCTTTTTTCGATATTCATTAAGTTTATGGTTAACCTCAATTCGACGATTTTCTTTTGCTTTGTGACATAGACATTTAAGTGGACACCCGTTGCAGTTTTTTGCTTCGTAAAATGTTACAGTTGAACTGTATCCATTCTCACTTTTGCGGGTTGATGTTCCTGTATTTTTCATGTGTTGCCCCATAGGACAAACAAAATAATCTTCTTCCTTGTTATAAAATAAGTTTTGAGCAATAAATGGATTGTTTTTGAATGATTTTTTTTGTTCTACGTGAAACAGAGGATATTTTACAAATGCTTCAATTTTATTATTTTGCAGGAACTCATAATTTTCCTCACTTCCGTAACCGGAATCGCTACTCTCTTTTTTCGGAAATTTATTGTAACGTTCTTTAAATCCTTTGTTGAAAGGAATAAGCGTAAGAAAATCAGCCCGGTTTGAAAAAAAATCAAAATGCGTGATAAATTGTTTTTCGGTCCCGATCTGTAGATT
Source organism: Bacteroidales bacterium (assembly GCA_031286285.1). Taxonomy (GTDB): domain Bacteria; phylum Bacteroidota; class Bacteroidia; order Bacteroidales; family WCHB1-69; genus WRNX01. The sequence continues at coordinate 1,066 of JAITUN010000270.1, forward strand.
ATAAGCAGGTTTTAGTTGCCCATTTTGCATGTGATCGTCCTTAAGTCGCATAAAAGTTGCCGATGGGTCGGTTTTTGAGTAGCTGTTACGAGTACCAAGCGTTTCTAAATGGTCTTCATATTCCTGTAATTTAGGTAAATGCTTTTCTTCGAGCGTTTTAACTGCCTTTTCATTTTCTTTTGAGAGCTGTTCACGATTCATGGCGGCAATACGCTCTTTCAATTCTTTGGAGTTAATGGGTTTGGGCGGCTCGTCATCCGGTTGATTATCCTGTGCAATACCTTCTTCTACCTGTTTGAGAATCATGAGGATTTTGGCTTCAAGTTTTGCCTTGTTCTTCTCAACCGTTTTGCGCCATACAAAAGTGTAACGATTGGCGCGGGATTCCAACTTAGTACCATCAACATAGAGTACATCCAAACCCAAATATCCCATATCAACAAGCATCAGTACAACTTGTGTAAAAATCTTGTGAATAGTGTCTTTTAGTCGTGAAGAGCGAAACAGGTTGATGGTGTTGTGATCGGGTTCCTGCATGCCGGTAAGCCACATGTAGTGAATGTTTTCCAAGTTTTGTTTTTCGATTTTGCGGCAAGAATAGATGTTGTTCAAATAGGCAAAAAGAATCAACTTAAGCATCATGCGAGGATTGTAACTGCTCGTGCCACCTCCTTTATAGGTGTTCGTAATCTCGCTAATATCAAGATTGTCTACTATTTGACTCACTAAACGAACCGGTGCGTTCTCAGCTATCTTTTCATCCAAACTTCGAGGAAAGAGACAAATTTGACCTTGACTGTATTGTTTAAAAACTGCTCGTGCCATAAACTATATTTTTGATTATCAGGCACAAAGATACACTTTTTTTTTCAAATAAACAAAGGTGTTTATAAATAAATCTACTGGGAAGAAGTATCTCCACCCCCTGCCCCCGCCAGCGGGGGAGATATAAAAAAGGCTGCCTTGACTTTTAAGACAGCCTCTTTTTCCGCCCACCACATGAAGCAAGAAAAATATTCATTACACAGATAAACATCTCGAAAAAAATGTACTTTTGCAAGCAATTAAAAATACAGTAACTATGTATAGACCTATTCAGATTGATCGTGAAAATCTTACCATTATGGGAGTTTCATTTCCCGATTTGGCGACACTGAATAATACAGCAAGCGCTATAGGCTCAAATATGTATGAAGGGTTTGAACCTTCAGTAAGTCATATCACCCTAATTCGCGATTATGTAATGAATAAAATTACTTTTGGACAATTTGTTGAAGTAGCAAAAAATACGATTTATGCCTAAGCAATACCATTATATTGATCCCGATTATACCTACACCGACCCAGAAACCGGTGTGTTGAGAAACTTGGCAAACATTACAGATTCCGACACATTAATAATAATTGAGAGTGGTGCAGTTACAAAACGCATCGCTGACTTACAGGCAAATCCCATCAAAATCAAAAATTCTTCTACCTTGCTTGATATTCACAAGTATCTGTTTCAAGACATCTATCTTTGGGCAGGAAAATTACGAACAGTAGAAATCAGTAAGGGAGGAAAGCCTTTTTTCCCATTAAGTCATTTTCACAATGCCTTTAAGTATATTGATTCGCTAATTACGGAATACAGAAAGATAAGCAAACATGATAAAAAACAATTAGCACATAAACTCGCTGATATACTTGACAATATAAACTACTTACATCCATTCCGAGAAGGAAACGGACGTACTCAACGTGAATTTTTGCGATTACTCGCCGTAGAAAAAGGATTGCTACTCAATCTCAACCCACCTGACAACGTTGATATTTACGAACGTTATATGTCTGGGACAATTAATGGCAATGTGGAACAATTATCTACATTGATATTGGAAATTATTACCGTAACTTCAACAACAAATTACGGATGATAGCGGGCACGAACGCACAACAAGCGGTTTGGCGCAATGGCGGCAG
>JAITUN010000078.1 GCA_031286285.1 Bacteroidales bacterium
TGGAAACAAAAATATTAGAACAACTTTTATTAAAAACAGCTTTTTGCTGTATGGCTTCGGATGGCAATATCGATGATAGAGAAATTGAAACAAGAGTCCCCTCCGAAAAGTTCAAAGCCCACGACAAGAGTGTTTTACGTTGAGTTATTAACAATTTTAAAAAGATATTAACAGGGTGTTTTTTTGAGCTGTAATATTTTGAAAATCAAATAAATATTATTATCTTTGCACAAAATTAATAACCGAATTAAATATGTTTAAGTGTAGCAACAAAACAACCGACCAAAATTTATTTTCCAGCATAAATCAATTTTTAACTGGGAAGTCGTTGAATATTTATGAGGACACCAAAGAGTGGCATAACCAGTTTCGCCAGCAGGTTACAGACCGTATCGATGAGGAGATTTTTCGTCCGCTGTTTTGTCCTGATAATGGGGCTCCTAACGCTCCCATTCGTATTTTGGTGTCGATGATGGTATTAAAAGAGTCCTGTGGTTTGAGCGATTCGCAGTTGTTCGAGGCTTGTAGATTCAATCTTCTGTACCGCAAGGCATTAGGTTTGTCGAACATCGACGATAGCCTGCCGGCAGAATCGACTTATTACTTGCTGCGTAAACATATCGTTGGTTGGGAAAAAGCCGGCAACAACAATCTTATAGAGCTTTGTTTCAAACAGATAACTAAATCTCAAATCATAGAATTTCATGTAAACGGCAAAAAAATCCGTATGGACAGCAAACTTTTAGGCAGCAATATCGCCTGGTATAGCCGTTATGAGCTTATCCATGAGACAGTTCGCAAGGCATATCGCTCTTTAAAATCTGGGAAAAACAGTTTATTGTTGAACGAATCCGAGATTACATTGCTGGAAAATATTATTGGAGAGTCCGGCGACAAAGTTTCGTACCGTAGCAACAAATCGGAAATAGATGCGAAATTATTAGAGTTAGGAGTTGTTATATATAAGATTATCAATCAAATAGGAGCTTGTCTATCAGACGAGCTGCAACTTCTTGTCAGAGTTTTCGGCGAGCAATACCTTGTTACTGACGGTGTTGTATGCCCGCGAGCCAAAGAAGAAATATCAGCCGATAGCGTTCAATCTCCACACGACCCCGACTGTACCTATCGCCAAAAGAATGATAATCAGATAAAAGGATTTTCAATGAATGTAACCGAAACCTGCGATAATGCCCAGCCTTTGAACTTGGTAACGGATGTGATTGTTGATGTTGCCAGCGTTGCGGATAACAAATTCTTGAAACCTGCTATCGAATCCACAAAACAACAGACTGGTTGTCAAAGTATTAAAAGTGTCAATTCCGATGGAGCATACCATAGCGTTGAAAATCAGGATTATTGTAATGAAAATGATATAGATTTGATTCTTAGCGGTATACAGGGAAAAGATTCGCGTTACGATCTATTTTTGGATAATAATGGAGAACTGTTAATCACCGATTTACAGACAAGTACAGTAATTCCCTGTCGCAAAGTAAAATCACGCAAACCTGATGTACCGGCAAAATGGTCAATCAGAGGCGACAAAGGAAATTATCGTTATTTTACACAACAACAGATAGATACCTGCTCGTTGCGTAAACAGATAGCCGCTCGATCAAAAGAAGAACTAAACGTCCGTAACAATGTAGAAGCCACTATATTTCAACTTGGTTATCATTATCCGAACAACAAAAGCCGTTATCGCGGATTGAGCAAACACAGAATCTGGGCAAATTTACGTTGTATATGGGTGAATTTTATGCGAATACTAAAATTTCTATCCCAAAATGGGTCAAATTTTGTGGAAAGTGCAAAAAATCAACGGTTTTTGCCTCAATTTTTAGCAAAATTTGTCGCAACCCTGTTCGTAATGTGCTTTTTTAAAAAAAATCGTCTCATTTTACAAAAAAATGAACATTGAAAGGATTTTTTTTAAATGAGCTTTTAGTACCTTATTTTTCAATTTGATGTTTTTTTTGGCAGAATATTCAATATGCAAATGCCGGGACTAATACCAATTCTTTGATTTTTTGCGACATAATAATGGTCTCTTTTCCCAATTTTGTGATGTAATATTTATAAGAATCAGACGCTTTTTTGATAAGTTTATGTACCCTTAGCCGTTTTATTAGCCGACTGATTTTCGCACTGCTGAATCCCAACAATTTTTGTATGTTTTTGTTTCGGAATCCGCTAATATTGAACTCTCCATGCAAAATAGCGAGCAATACTTTTAAATCGTCTTTACAAAAGAAATTAAACCCTTTGTAATTTCGGTTGTTTTCTGTTTTTGATTCAGTTACACGTTCTAATCTCTTTCTTCCTGCCTCTTTATTGTCAAAAGCAGCAATGAACTCAATATACCGTTTGTTGGCTGCTTTGAGATTGTCGGCAAGAAAAGTAAGGCTGTAGATGTTCTTTTTTAGTGATGCCATCTGATTTGACGTTGTCCCGTCACGGTGTACTACCTCTCGGAAGTGCTTAAAAAAACTAATGTCGTTGCATGTGGTTTCTATGCGAAGTATTTTACTGAATTTGTCATACATTTTTATGGAAACCGAACCCATAGTATGTTTAATACGTGTTCCTTCAATGCGCACATGGTAATTGTTGCCGATTTCTCCCTGATAGCGCGGGTCTAATTTTTG
>JAITUN010000189.1 GCA_031286285.1 Bacteroidales bacterium
GGGCTGTCTCAAAAGCCGTCATTGCGGGCTTGACCCGCAATCCCCCTATGTAATCTTGTCGTTGGGGATTGCGGGTCAAGCCCGCAATGACGGGGTGGGCTGGGCGCTCGCAATGACGGCTTTTGAGACAGCCCCATCGCCTGGTAGAAAACGACGGCCCCCAAAGCTCCCACGCATCCCGGCAGGGATGCGACCAAGGATGCAGGCTTTTTTTAAAACCATTTTTTTAAAAAGGTCCGCCTCACCTCCTGATACCGCTCCGTAATGTTTGGGACAACAAAGGGGCGTATGAATGGGGAGGGCGATGTTCATTCCTGCAGGGTTGGGGTGTTTGGTAAAACCCCCACCCATACGACCCTTTGTTGTCCCAAACATTATCGAGTTATGGCAAAGGGTTAGGCGGACCTTTTTAAAAAAATGGTTTTTAAGATGTGGAGTTGTATGATGCTGGAGTTCAGACGCTAAATGACAATTTAGGTCCGGACGCCGCGTTTGCGTTTATGAATTTATCTTTTAGGGGGCGCGGCGACTACACTACCGAAAAAGCGGTACGCCCCCCGCGCACACGCGAAGAGATGGACACAATGATGGAAAAAATCAAGGCAAGGGCACGGGAGCGGGGGCAATTATGAACATTGTAGCATGCGTCTATCGGTATCACATCCCAACATAAAAAGATTTTAAAGATTTTAATTTTATTTATTGCTTTTGATTTCGCAATTTTTCCCACAAAATGCGATGCCGTATTTTATGATGTTGGCATCGGTGTATCCCTCATCGGCCCAATAGGCGGCGTAGTTGTTGTCTTCTATTTGTTTTAGCGCTTCTTCGCACGCGGCGGGTAAGTCTTGGAATTTTTTGGCCGGCTTAAGTTCAAATATGACGGCTTTTTCTCTCTTGTTGACGGCGTACATAACCAAGTCGCTACGCCCGCGGCCGCTTTCTCTGTTAGATTTGACGATATAGCCGTCGAGCCGTGATAAGATGCCCGCCATGAATCCGTGGTAGAAATTTTCTGCGTTATCCATAAAGCTGATGCTTGCGCCGAGAAGCGCTTCGAGTTCGTCTCGGAAGGTTTCGATGTCGCCGGTTAGAATGGCGTTAAAAAACGTATCGAAGTTTTTCTCCTGTATGCGCTCTTTAAACCATTCATCTATTTTGGTAACGTAGATGTATCTCACCTCTCTATTGGGGATTGACAGGTTTAATATTAACTTGTCGTCTTCGTCTTGACGCCCATCGCCTATTTTTTTCAGGTAGCCGGTGAAAAAGAGGAAGTTCCAGAGGTTATTACTGCTGTTAAATATTTCATCGTAAGTTATATCTTCGCAGATCTGTTTTTCGATTGCCTCACCCGCCATCAGGATTTCCAGCTCTGTTTTTGTTTTGTAATCCGCTCTATTTACAAGTTCGCGGACGATGTCGTTGCCGCTGGTGTTTGACCAGTAGGGCGCCGGAAATCTATCTATGTTTTCTTCCCATTTGTCAACTACCTGTATGGAGCTCCAGGGGTTGTATACCTCTGTTTTCCCGAACAGGTAGCCATCGTACCAGTCTCTGACGATCTGGGTTTTGCTTTCCATGCCGTAGTATTTGAGCATGGCGTCCACTTCGTCTTGCGTAAACCCGAAGTATTCATCATAACGGTCGCTGAGTATGGATATAACATCCAGATTGTTAAGCCCCGTAAAAATGCTCTCCTTGAAAATTCGCAGGCAGCCCGTTATCACCGCAAATTGCAGGTGCGGGCAGTCTTTGAGGGCGGTTCCTAAAAGCGGGCGCATGAAGTCGATCATCTCTTTGTAGTAGCCGCAGAGCCATGATCTTTGCAGGGGGACGTCGTATTCGTCAATTAAAATTACTGTTTTTGTGCCATGATAATTCTCCAAACATCCACTTAAAAACCTGAGTGAATCCCTATATATTGAAATATCACCTTTGCCGGAAGCTAATTCTTCAAATTTTGTCAAATCTGCTGTTTGGGCTATTTTCTCCTTGACGTAGCTGTGACGTCGGAACTCATCGGCTATCGTGTTTTTGAAGGAATAGCAAGTTATGTCAAAATTATCCGCCTCCGCCTCCTTAAAACTCAAAAATATCACCGGATATTTGCCCTGATGCGCGAGGTACTGCTCGCCGGCTTTCTCGATCTTGAATCCGTTAAACAGCGCCCGCGTATTTTTGCCGCCAAACGGCGCGGTGTTCTCAAAGAAGCACTTGAGCATAGTTTGGTTCAGCGTTTTGCCAAATCGGCGCGGGCGGGTGCATAGGGTGACTTGGGCGCCTTTGTCCAGCAAATCCTTAATGAACAAAGTTTTATCGACATAGTATGCGCCGTCTTCAATCACGCGGTCGAAGAACGATTTACCTATAGGCAGCGGGGTCGGGATTTTTTTCGTGTCCATAATACTGAATATAGATTATGGGGTAAAGACGAAAAGCAAAAATCACACTCTGTCAATTTGCTTTACTCTCCGCCCCCAGATGCAAAAAACTTCTAAAAAGCTTTCAAGGGTACTGTGGCATAAACTATTTTCTGTATGGCGGCTGGCTTTTTCAAGCGTTTTTAGGTGTTTGTTGCTATTGTGGCGAGGCCAATAAACACATAAAATACGTAATACAAGCATTATTCAACAAACAAGGAAAAACGGCGAATCATGAAAAAGGCGCTTATCACCGGAATCACCGGGCAGGACGGCAGTTTTTTGGCGGAGCTGCTTTTGGAAAAAGGCTACGAAGTTCACGGGGTGCTGCGCCGCTCCTCTTCATTTAATACCAAGCGTATTGAGCATCTGTATTTGAATGAATGGGTGCGCGATATGCACAACCCTCGTGCCATCAACCTGCACTACGGCGACATGACCGATTCAAGTTCGTTAATCCGTATCTTGCAACTTGTCAGGCCGGACGAAATCTACAATCTGGCGGCGCAAAGCCACGTAAAAGTCTCTTTCGATGTCCCAGAATACACGGCGGAAGTGGATGCGGTGGGAACACTGCGATTGCTCGAAGCGGTGAGAATACTCAATTTAGAAAAAGAAGTAAAAATATATCAGGCGTCCACCTCCGAACTTTACGGTATGGTTCAAGAAATACCGCAGAGCGAAACAACGCCGTTTTATCCGCGTTCCCCTTATGGCGTGGCGAAACAATACGGTTTCTGGATCACCAAAAACTATCGCGAAAGCTACGGGATGTTTACCGTCAACGGTATTCTCTTCAATCACGAATCCGAGCGGCGCGGCGAAAATTTTGTGACACGCAAGATTACGCTCGCGGCCGCCCGTATCGCCGCGGGTTTGCAAGACAAACTTTATCTTGGCAACTTAGACGCTCTGCGGGATTGGGGCTACGCGCCGGACTATGTGGAATGTATGTGGCTGATGTTGCAGCACAGCGAACCGGAGGATTTTGTAGTAGCTACCGGTGAGCAACACTCGGTGCGCAAGTTTGCCGAACTCGCGTTCACACACGCCGGATTCAAGCTCAAGTGGGAGGGTAATGGTATCAATGAAAAAGGTATCAATGAAGCCGACGGGCGCGTTTTAGTGCAAGTCGATCCAAAATATTTTCGTCCCGCCGAAGTCGAGACGCTTCTCGGCGATCCGTCCAAAGCCAAAAGATTGTTGGGATGGAACCCGCGCAAGACATCGTTTGAAGACCTGGTGAGAATTATGGTCGAACATGACATGGAGTATGTGAAACGTGGATAAATTCGCAAAAATATACGTTGCCGGCCACAAAGGCCTCGTCGGCTCCGCGATATGGGCCAACCTTGAATCCAAGGGATACGCCAACCTCATTGGCAGATCCATTGATGAACTTGACCTTATGGACGCTGCCGCTACACGCCGTTTTTTCGATGTCGAACGTCCGGAATATGTAATCCTCGCCGCCGCCCGCGTAGGCGGTATAGCGGCTAACAACACTTACCGTGCAGATTTTATCTATGACAATCTGCAAATACAGCAAAATGTAATTGGCGAAAGTTTTCGACATGATGTCAAAAAACTACTCTTTCTCGGCAGCACCTGTATCTACCCCAAAAACGCCCCGCAGCCGATGAAAGAAAACGCCCTGCTGACCGGCGAACTCGAATATACCAACGAACCCTACGCCATCGCGAAGATCGCCGGGCTCAAAATGTGCGAAAGCTTTAACCTGCAGCACGGAACAAATTACATCGCCGTAATGCCTACAAATCTGTATGGCCCCCGGGATAATTTTCATTTGAAAAACAGCCACGTCATCCCCGGTATAATGCGGAAAATCCACCTGTCCAAACTCTTGATGGATAGTGACTTCGCAAACATCCGCAAAGATTTCGCCTCACGCCCTGTAGACGGAATTGACAACTGTGCCACCGATAACGAATTAATCTCGGCTTTGGCTACCTATGGGATATACGGCGACAGCGTTTCCCTTTGGGGTACCGGCAACGCCATGCGCGAGTTCCTGTGGAGCGAGGATATGGCCGACGCTTGCGTTCACATTCTTGAGCGCGTCAATTTCAAAGACATCGCCGCGCAAACATCCGCAAGCAATAACGAAGTCCGAAACTGCCATATAAACATCGGCACCGGCAAGGAGATTACAATCCGAGAGCTAGCGCAAGCCATCGCGCGAATCGCCGGATACGCGGGAGAGATAAAGTTTGACACGTCAAAATTAGACGGAACCATGCGCAAGTTGACCGATGTCAGTAAACTGCACAGCTTCGGATGGCGCCACAGCGTAGAATTGAAAACAGGTTTATCGCATATGTACGAATGGTATTGTGAGGTTGAAAAAACAATTTATAGTAAAGAAAATTAAAAAATGACAATAATGCGAAACAAATCAAATTGTACCGGATGTGCAGCTTGCCATTCGATATGCTCTGTTAATTGCGTTTCAATGCAGAAAGATGCGGAAGGTTTTTTGTATCCTTTTATTGATAAAGAAAGGTGCAACAAATGCGAAATATGTGAAAAAAAATGTCCGGCGATAATACAAGGAAGCGAAAAAAAACCGATAAAAGTGTATGCTGCCAAAAATCCTGATGAAGAGATCCGCAACTTAAGTTCTTCAGGTGGTATATTTACTTTACTTGCGGAGTATACAATAAGCAATGCTGGCGTTGTTTTCGGCGCGAAGTTTAATGAGGCTTGGGAAGTAGTGCACGATTACACGGAAACCACCGAAGGTCTGGCGGCATTTCGAGGTTCAAAATATGTTCAGAGTGATATTGGCAATGCGTATAAAACAGCAAAAGATTTTTTGTCGGTAGGGCGAAAAGTTCTTTTTAGCGGAGCGCCGTGCCAGATAGCCGGGTTAAAAGCATTTTTACAAAAAAATTATGATAACCTGATGACGGTTGATTTTGTGTGCCACGGCGTTCCGAGTCCGCTTGTTTGGAAAAAATATTTAAACGAACTTGTTGGCGATATACGTCATATTTCAGATATTAGATTTCGTGATAAAAATACAGGATGGAAAAGCTACAATTCTGTAGTATGCCTTTTGTCGAATTTAGACGGAAACGAATCTCAATTTATTGAATCATTTAATGTAAACACCTATATGAAAGGTTTTTTATGTGATTTATATTTACGCCCATCCTGCCATAATTGTCCGACAAAATCTTTAAAAAGTGGTAGCGATGTTACTATTGCCGACTATTGGGGAATACAGAATGTTTTGCCTAAATTTGATGATGATAAGGGTGTGAGTTTGGTTATGGTAAATACAGAAAAAGGTAAACTAGTTTATGATTTTCTTGATAAAGATGATAGAGAAACAACGTATGCCGAGGCACTTGTCGGCAATCCAATAATTGAGAGTTCGGTTTCAATCCCGGCAAAACGTGCTGTGTTTTTTGAAAAATGGCAAAGCGAGCCGGTAATTTCATTGATAAACAAATTAACGGCGGATATTTCAACAATGAAAATCGGCGTACTTAATATGCAATACAGCAACCATAATTATGGAGCGGTATTAGTAGCTGCTGCGTTGGAATACGTGTTAAAACAGCAAGGATACAATTCAGAACACATCAATTTCATCATGCATAGAACTATAATAAAAAAAATAAAAATATTGCGGGCAATTTGCGGTATTCGCAAATATGAAGTACATGAAGATGACAGCAAGAGAGGAATTTTTGAGAGATTTCGCAAGAAATGGCTCACGAGAACACAAAAAAAAATCTATCATTCGGAACAATTATTTCATGAAATATCTGATTATGATGCTATAATTGTGGGTAGCGACCAAGTTTGGAGAACTAGCTTTTTAGGTAAACATATTGGGACATTTTTTTTAGATTTTGCAAAAAACAATACAAAAAAAATATCTTATGCGGCAAGTTTTGGATTAGACAATTGGGAGCTTGACAGAAATGACGACAGGACATTAATGGCAAAAACATTGTTAAAACAATTTAAAGCGATTTCTGTCAGAGAAGATAGTGGAGTGGAAATATGTAAAAATGTTTTTGATGTAAACGCAGAATGTGTGTTAGATCCAGTATTGCTTGCAGGCAGAACTTTTTTTGATAAAATAATTAAAAAAGGAAGAAAACGCTACAAAATGAAAGAAGACTATATCGTACGATATAAGTTAAATGATATTCAGAAAGCTCAATTTTTGAATAGTTGTGATATAATTGCCGATTCGTTGGCCCTGCCTGTAAAAGATATTTACCACAAAACAATACGATTCAATAAATTTTCAAAAAAAGTATATCCAAAAGTTTCTAGATTATTATTTGATGTTCAAAATTCCTCTTTTGTGATAACAGATTCTTTTCATATTATGTGTCTGGCAATTCTTTTTAATAAGCAGTTTGTTGTTTGGAATGTTGAAGTGTCCGGTTTGGCAAGATTGCAAAGTTTATTAAAAAAACTGGATTTGTTAAACCGAATCATAGATGATACCTCAAATCCAGAGACCTTAAGAAAAACGTTCTCATCAAAGATTGATTTTGCTAAAATAAATGATACGTTAGAAAAAATGAGGCAAACCTCATTACTTTTTTTGATAAGGGCACTGACATAATATATACTCACTGTTTTGAACAAGGAAGGATTGTGAAATATGAATAGCGTTGTAAAGTGTAATGTCCCGGTTTTACTTGTAGCATTCAATAGGCTACATACAGTTCAAAAAACATTTGAAATTATTCGTAAAGTTCAACCTCCCAAGCTATATATTGCTTGTGATGGAGCAAGAGTGGACAGAAAAGGTGAAAATGATAAAGTTGAACAAATAAAAAATTATTTAGTTTCAAGCGTTGATTGGAATTGTGAGGTAAAAACTCAATTTCAAGACAAAAACCTTGGATGCGGATTGGGGCCTTATGAAGCAAAAAAATGGTTTTTTACTAATGAAGAAATGGGGATATTGCTTGAAGATGATGTCGTCCCTAATTTAAGCTTTTTCCCGTATTGCGAAGAATTATTGCAAAGATATAGATACGACACAAGAATATCTATGATAGGCGGGTTCAATTTTTTTGATAAAGGAATAAGTTCAAATACCTATTATTTTTCAAGATATGTTTTAACTTCCGGTGCTTTCGCAAGTTGGCGTAGAGCATGGAAAGATTATGACTTCGGCATTTCAAAATGGGAACAGTTAAAAGAAACTGATTTCATACATAAAGCGTATCCACAAAAACATCAAGCTGAATATTATGCAAAAACATTTGACGATGTCTTTTCGGGAAACAGAAATGATGCTTGGGATTATCAATGGTCCTTTTTGAATTTGATTAATGATTGGAAATGTATTTTGCCGTGCTGCAATTTGGTAAAAAACATGGGATTTGGCGAGGATGCTACTCATACAATTTCTACGACAGATAATTGTGCCAAATTGTTTGCGAATTTGCCGGACGCTGAGATATATTTTCCAATAAAACACCCTGTTTCTTTCCATTTTGATTTTGAAAGGGACAATAAATTTCTTGAAATGCAAGTTATAAAACCACTATCTGTTTGGCAAAAAATTAAAAGAGAAATTAAGCGTGTTTTTAAAAGGAAAGCAAAGTGAAAATTCTGATTATCAACACACACGATATCTATGGCGGAGCCGCACGAGCGGCATTTCGGTTACATGAGTCGTTGTTACAAAATAACATTGATTCACAAATGCTTGTGATGAATAAACAAAGTGATGAGAAATCAATCATTACGTTACGCCGCAACAAACAAAGAAAACGTAACACCCGCGATCAGTCGCCGGTGAAAAAATATAAACAGATGAAAAACAGTAAATGGGGACCGTTTTCGCCTGCAAAAATAAGAAATGAAAAATTGATAAAAACAATAAATTCAATCAATCCAGATATCGTTCATTTGCATTGGATCTGCCAAGGGATGGTTGCTGTAGAGGATTTGGCAAAAATAAAGGCGCCGATAGTTTGGAGCTTGCATGATATGTGGGCTTTTACCGGCGGATGCCATTATGTTGGCGGTTTTGATGCGATGTGTGATAAATATATTGTTCAATGTCAAAAATGTGACGTTCTTGGTAGTAATAAAATTAGAGATTTAAGTTTCAACATTTTGAAAAGAAAGAAAAAAATATTTGAGAAAATTTCACAAATGACAATTGTAGGATTAAGTGGCTGGTTGGCAGGTTGTGCAAAAAAAAGTGCGGTATTTGCAAGCAAAAATGTGATAAATTTGCCTAACCCAATAAACACGTGTCTCTTCAAGCCTCTTTCAAAAGAAGTCGCGCGAAAAATGTGGAATCTGCCGGAAGACAAAAATCTTATTTTATTCGGAGCGATGTCGGCAACTACTACACCATATAAAGGCTATGATCTTTTGGTAGAAGCGTTAAATAAAATTTCCGGTAAAAACATCGAATTTGTCGTCTTCGGTTCAAGTGAACCGATAGACCCGCCGAAATTATCGTGCAAAGCCAATTATTTGGGAAATCTACATGACGATGTCAGCTTAGCATCTCTGTATAGCGCCTGTGATGTAATGGTAGTTCCAAGTAGAAGAGAAAACCTATCGAACGCGATAATGGAATCGTTATCTTGCGGAACTCCTGTAATAGGATTTGATATTGGCGGCAATTCCGATATGATAGATCACCAAAAAAACGGATATCTCGCGCAGCCATTTGATACTTCCGATCTTGCTAAAGGTATTGATTGGACGCTTAATAATGAAAATTATGACGAGTTATGTAAAACCGCTCGTGAAAAAATAATTAATGAATTTGATTATAGTGTTGTGGCGGAAAGTTATATTAATTTATATAATGAAATACTGAGCGACTATAGTGGTTCCACTTTAAAATAGCGCCCGCATCTCCCGGCGACTGCACGTTATTCCGTGATGTCGCCGGACAACGCAGATACCATTTTAAAGTGAAATGAGTATAAAATAAGAGGGATTAAATTAAAATGCCGAAACTTTCAATAATAACGATAAATCTAAACAATAGAGGTGGATTGACTGACACCGCTAAAAGTGTCGTCGCCCAGACTTGGACCGATTACGAGTGGATAATTATCGACGGCGGCTCAGTGGATGGGAGTGTTGGCGTTATAAGAGAATATGTCGCCCAAACCGATAAGATCGCCTATTGGTGTAGCGAAAAAGACGATGGAGTTTATTCGGCAATGAACAAAGGAATAGATAAAGCAAGCGGAGAATATTGTTGGTTTCTTAATTCGGGAGATTACGCACACAAAAACACAACTCTTGAAGAGATCTTTGCCAATGAATTTGATGAAGATATCGTATACGGAAATATCTACTCCGCAAACAAGGAATTATATACGGCAGGTAGAGTCAATAGAACGAAAGAACGCAATGTTCGTTCTCCCATACTTTGGGTCGACTCTCCGGCAATACATCATCAAGCATCCTTTATTAAAAGAGAATTGTTTACCAAATTGGGCGGATATAGTACCAATTTCAAATTCGCAAGCGATACCGAATTCACTATGAATGCCATATTTAATAATAATGCTTCAATAAGATATATAAATACTATATTTGCGTTTTACGATCGCAGTGGGATGACCTCCTCGATCGATGATGAAACACAAAAGACGATATCGCGAGAATATGGGAAAATAATGGTAGACATCTTTCCAAACTCTTATTTAGAAATTTACGCAAAATTTGTAGCACGAAGAAAAATGAGGAAATTATTTTCACCTTTTTTGAAATTTTCTTCAAAGATAAGACGATGGGGGATGAGAGGGACGACGCGGTATTATATAAACAAACTGTTTGGCCGGAAAAGAAAAACTACGGATACTTCACCCTCTTGAATTTCCTTAGAAATTTTGCGAGTTTGCGTTGCCATTTGGCGGGCTGTTTGATTTTATTAGTATGTAAAAAATTATGTACCATTGCTTGCGCTTCACCCATAATGCTGTTTAGCCGAATCTGCTCTTCAGCCGTCACAATTTTATTCAATATTGAAGTCTCGCGATCTTTATATATGTACAGGGCATTCGAGCATAGCGCTATTTTTTCGGCATAATGCACCATTTGAACCATAGCAACGCAATCTTCCATAATCGTAAAATCGGGAAACGTAAGCTTATTTTTGTTCCAAAAATCTTTCTTGATAAGATATCGCACTGCCCATCCGCATCTCACGACTTCGGTCTTATTGAATTTGGCATTTCCGACAATGGTTTTATTTTTCCAGAACCATACGCTTTCTTTAGGTTTTTTTTCATAAAATACGCTACATGCGACAACGTCGGCTTTCATATCTGTTGCCGCTATCAACATATTTCTGTAAAAATCAAGAGTGACAATATCGTCGGAATCCATAAAGTGGATATATTCTCCGCTGGCTTTTTCCACGCCTAAATTCCGCGTTGCTCCCGGGCCTGAGTTTGCTGATTGCTTAATAACAATTATGCGTTCATCGGATAGCGCATATTCATTGACAATATTCTCGGAAGTATCGGTAGGGCAATCGAGAACGCACACTATTTCTAAGTTTTTATACGATTGATTGCAAACGCAATCTAATGTTTCTCGCAGATATTTTTCAGCGTTGTAAATTGGAATAATCGTACTGATTTTTTTATCCATTCGATATATCTCCTATTTTCCCAAAAGACTTGTTCCGTTTGAATATTGTATCGCTCCGTCTAGCGACATCGCTACTGTAGCGCAGTCATTGGGCGATGCACGGTACAATATTTAATCTGATATTTCATTATAACAAAAATTCTTCAATATTATCCGGCGTAATTATTTTGAGCGCGGCGTCTGGATAAGCGGCCGCAAATTGCTTAGGCGTTTTATGCTTTGTTCTTTCGCTCCATTTGAATTCAAATGCGCTTATTTTACCGTCGGATTCTTCTAGGTAATCAATTTCTTTTTGCTCTGTAGTCCGCCAAAACCACGAGTTGCACCACTTTCCATTATAATCATTCATTTTTTTTCTCTCGGAAACTAAAAAATTTTCCCATAAATTCCCGATATCTTGACGAGTTTGCGCCAAAGAAAAATCCGCGATCAGCGCGTTTCGTATTCCATTGTCGTAAAAATAAATTTTTCTGCTAAACTTTAGCTCATTGCGCAAGTTTCTACTGAAACTTCCAAGCCGAAAAATCACAAAACACTGTTCCAAAAGGCTGATATAGCGCTCAACGGTCTTTGAGTCGAGACCGCACAATTGCCCGAGCTCCGTATACGATGCCTGCGAACCGATTTGATACGCCAACGCTTGAAGCAATTTTACCAATTTCTCACTTTTTTTTACCCTGTCCAACATCAAAATATCTTTATATAGATAGCTGTCAGAAAGTTGTTTCAAGATTTCTCTCTCGTTTCCCGCGTTCATTACAACTTCTGGATAATAGCCGTAAACCAATCGATGGGGAATTAGGCGTTTTTCATCCAAAAGTCCGTGATGTTCAACCATCTCGCCAAACGAAACCGGGTGCATCATGTACTCCCATTTCCGTCCTGTCAGCGGCTCGTTGATTTTATTGGCTAAATCCAAAGAGGAGCTTCCGCTAACCAGTAATTTCACATCAGGAATGGAATCTGTGATGAGTTTTAATTTCAATCCTATATTTTCGATCCGCTGGGCTTCGTCAATAACGAGCGTTTTGTTATTCCCGATAATTTGTTTCAACAAAATCGATGTCGCGTTTTCAAAAATTTTTTGCACATCCGGCTCGTCGCCGTTGAGGAATAGAACCGAGCTGTCGGCCTGAAAAAGTGATACCAGCAAAGTAGTCTTTCCGACTTGCCTTGCCCCATTAATCACGATAGCTTTTTTGTCGGCGATTTTTTTTGCTATTGCCGAGGTTATTTTTCTTGAGATCGCCATTTTTGCCCCTTTTTTAATTACTTATGGATTAAATTCCACAAAAACATTAGTTTTCAAGGATTTCATTCCTCAAAACAGACGGTTTTTGAGGATTAGAATCCCTTTAAACACCGATTGCCAAGGATTTCATTCCTCAAAACAGGCGGTTTTTGAGGATTAGAATCCCATGAAACCCCTATTTTCAAGGATTCTATTCCTCAAAATCATCAATTTTAGAAGATTAGAATCCCTTTAAACACCGATTTCCAAGGTTTTCATTCCTCAAAATTGCCAATTTATGTGGAATCAATTCCATAAAAATAGCATCTATGCAATAACAAATGCAACATTATTTTATTTTTGCCAAAATAATTTTTTAATATTATTTGCACACATAGTTATAGATTGGAATAATCGTACTGATTTTTTTATCCATTTGGTACATCTCCTATTTTCCAAAAAAATTTGTGCCGCTATATTCACATCATCCGTAATACCCGCGTAATTTTTTGCGTGTCTTACGATTTGGAACAAACCACGTAGCAATGCGGCACAGTATTCTCATTACGAATAACGTAAATTTGTTCGTCGGAAGTTTTTTATCCGTTTGATTACGAAGCCATCTAAATCCGCCGTATTTCGGGTTGCTCTTGGCGCGGCTGATGATTTTGATCATCTTCGCGTGACCGGGGCGGCCCAGCCTTTTCAGTTCATTTTCTGGGAATCCGTACGCTATGCCGGCTAAAAGATAATTATGTTTGGCCATATAAGCGTTTAGATGCGATTCATCGTCAACGCACGCGATGATGCCGTTGTCGAGGTCTTTTTGGACGTTTTTCGCCAGCGTGGCGCACATCTTCATAAAGGCTTCGCTCGTACCGCCGTTGAACGCGCCGCATACGTAATGTTTACCGCTACCAAAAGGAACGTAGGCTGTCGATTCCGGACGCCGTTCGTAGCAATGCTCGTCAGGATTACGGACAAAATCGTATGACAGCACGGCGGGATGCGCCCCAGCGACTAATCCGTCATGCCATTCTTGCGGCGCAATTTCAGACAGGTCCGTCGGGTTGTGGAATTTCATATTGGCGTTGAAAAAGAAAGCATAGTTACACTCTAATATCTCTTCTCTCTTTTCCAAAAACATTTCGAAACGCATCAGACTGTCGTACGGCCAGCCGCGTTTAGCCGCATGGGCCACAGTTACGTTCGGTCTGTCGCCGTACTCCAATTCTTCGGGCGGGCTATCGGTCCAAATAAAATAATGTTTATCGCATGAGAGTAGCATTTCCTCGCATGTCTCAAAAAATTCCTTCCAAAAAACCACATAACGCCCAAGCGCTATGTACAGTATCGCCGCCTTTTTCATGTCGCGTTCCTTTTTTTATAAGTACAAGTATAATACAAAAATACATTATATAGCCATAGAAGTCAATCTAACTCCTAATTGATACTTTTTTATCCATTTACCAAGTTTCCCATATAAAATATCATCTCCTTATACCCCAGGCTTTTCTCATTTTAACTCTGAAAGCCGCCCTTCGCGCTCGGTTGGGAATAAAACTGGAGATCAGCATTACTATTCTACCCAGTATCCATACCTCAAACTCGCTTTTGCCATATCTTTCGCGGTACTCGGCCTTGAGTTTTTCTTCTTCCCTGATATATTCACTCCAAGATTCCCCATCGTATTCCACGTCGTTCGGCGAGTACTTAAATCCGCTATCGTCAAAAAAACGCCTCATGTGCTCGTTTACACCGATTATTTGCGCTTTGTAATCGTCAAAATGTTTAGTTTTGCGTTTTTCGATTGATGCGTCAATAAAAACTAAACTTTGGCCTTTAGTTTCCGCTATCAGATATTGTGTTCCGCAGTTATCATCTTTCAATTTGTTTCTTTTGATTTGAATCACATGACCGCCGTTCGGCATAAACAACGCTAAATGCAGCGCAGTTCCCGCGCATCCCGCCAATGATTTGCAGCCTTTCATAAGCGCGATCTGCTCTTCTAACGAAAGTTGCTCCGGATATACGATGTGGTACCCGTTCTTTTCGAATACCTTTTGGATTTTTTCTTCACCGTATGTTTTGCGGCGCGTTAACGCGGCACGCGATACGTATATTTTGTCATAAGTCGTACCCTCTTTAACATTATCGGCGATTTGGGCATAGATTTCTCCGAACTCTCTTGACGAAAATGAGGTTATTTTGAATCCGCTTTCCGGCACATACACATTCCTGAATCTGGCAGATTTGTCTAGAATAACAAGATCTTCCATACACATTCCCAAAAAACGCGCCAAATCCGTAACAAAGCCGGGAATGGGCTTTATTTGCATGTCATTCAGCAAGACGAACTTCATATTCGTATACTTTTTGTCGAGAAAGGCATAAGCGCGATCCCAACGTTCTAGCAGATAATGTCCGAAGGTTCGATCAAGGCTACCCAAATATACTACGTCATAATCAAAGTAAGGGACGAGATGGGAGGCGCTTGCAGGCGGTATGTACTGGCCTTTTCCATATTGCAGTAGCGATCGCTTTACGAAAACACCGTTTTGGTCAAAAACTCCGAAGCTTCCCATCGAGTATGCGACGATCACACCGTTTGGTACGCATTCGATATTTAACCCGGACTTTACAAATCGCGAGTTCGCCTCGCGCAGGATATATCTTGTGACATCCTGCGAAGCGTAAATTTTAGGCTGTAAGACACTGCCTAACCCATTTTTTTCTTTTGTCATTTTATATTATTCCCTATGTAAAATTTTCATATATTATAATTATATCTTAAATCCGCAAAGTTAATTAGTTTTTTTGCAATTATCTCGGGCGGAGGCAATAAATCCTTGTAGGCATCAGGTAAGGTCGCCGACAAATTGTAAGTTGCTACGCCGATTGGTTTTTTCGAGTCTTTTAGGGCATATTCCACAATAGTACGTTTTTTTTCTTTGCACTTTGACATAATAACCAAATGCTTCGACCAGCTAATTTCTCCAACTAATGGTTGGAGAAATGCCAAAAATCGAGGGTAGTCGGCTGGCTTGCTGCTATCAAGCGCTTGTGTAATATCAAGCATTTTCTTCCTGCTCCTTTTCTAATTTTTTATTAATAAGAATATCGGCAAACGATCCGGCGGGAAGTTTTTTCTTTGCCATTTTTCTCGCCCAGTAAAGCGTTAACTTGTGTACATTCCATCGGGTGATTATTTTATCGTATAACGTCTGATTAAAGCGATCAAATCCAGCTATGAGCAATCTATGAAAATCGGCATAACATACGGTTTCACAATTCAGTTTTTTCCATTCGTTATGTTGCATCATTCGGTTAAACATAATTTGAAAGAAAAAGTAGTGGTTGATTTGCTCTTCTTTTTTCCAGTATTCAAGGTGTATCGAAAGAAGATCATCAATAATTTTGTTGTGTGGCTTTGCAATCATAAAAGAATTTTGCATTCTTACGAAAGATTCAGGCTTCCATGAAAGACCAATAGGATCAAATCTTGTGAAAACTTTCAGGTCGGACGGTGGTGTTTCAGAACGTTGGAGTGCGAAAAAATTCTTTTGCAACCAATTTTCATCAATCGGAGCCGTTAAATAAATCGTTGCGTCAAGCCATACTCCGCCATAAGCGGAAAGCAGGTACAAGCGCACGAGATTGGCGATTTTTGGAAAAGTAAATCCACCCGTACCGAATTTTTCCCAAACAAAATCAGGAAAATCATCAATATAGTTTCTTAATGTTTCTTTCGACAAAATAATTATTTCATATTCGCCACAATTTTTTTTGACTGAGTTAAAACAGGTTTTCACGAGTTTGGGCGTATTTTCATCTATTCCCTGCTGCCAAAACTGCCATATAATTTTCTTTCCTACTAGTTCCGGTTTTTTAGCGGTCGCCTTAAATCGCTCAATTTTTCCATTTAAAAAATCTGTAACGTAACCATCCAACTTTTGGGCTACCACGGCTTGTGCCGACAGATCTTTTTTGGCGCTTCTCGCTTTTTTAATTTGTCTGTGTATTCTTGCGATTCTTCTTAAAAAATTTGCTGTTGCGTCTGACATTGTTTTAAAAAACTTCATTATTTCCCCTCCCCTTCTATTCTCCCGTTTGCAATAAAATCAAAAAACGAGCCAATGGGAATTTGACGGAATCTATCAAATCTGTAGGTTAGTTTATGAATATTACTTTTTGCTTTAATTTCATTAAATTTGCTGCTATCAAATTTGTCAAGTGACGCCACTTGCAATCTGTGACAGTCGGTATCTCCAATAATTTCACAATTCAATTTTTTCCATTCATCATTTCGCGTCATTTGATTAAACAAAATTTGAAAAAGGTAATAATGTCCGATTTTTGCTTCTTTTTTCCAGTATTCAAGATGTATTGAAAGAAGATCGGCTACAATTTTATTATTTGTTTTTGCTATCATAAAAGAGTTCAGCATTTTTGCAAAAAAAACTGGTTTCCATGAGAAATACAATGGATCAAATTTTTGAAAAATCTTCGCGTCATGCGGTGGAACTTCTGTTCGTTGAAACGCAAAAAAATCGGCATCCAACATTGTCTTATCGACCGGTCCTGTCAAATAAATTGTTGCGTCAAGCCAGACGCCGCCGTAGGCCGAAAGCAAATATAAGCGTATAAGATTTGCTAATTTTGCAAAATTAAATCCATTTTTACCAAATTTTTCAAAAACAAAATCCGGCAATTCCACATAATCCCATACTGTTTTATCAGTCAGCAAGATTATTTCGTATTCGCCGCGATATTTTTGCACCGAGCCAAGACACTCCAGCACCATTTTAGAAGTATTTTCATTTATCCCCTGATGCCAATATTGCCAAAAAATCTTTTTCCCTACCAATTCGGTTTTTTTAGCTACAGCAGTAAATCTCTCTATTTTCCCATCCAAGAAATCAGCAATATAACCGTCTAATTTTTTGGCTGTTTTGAGTTGTTTCGGAACACTGCTTATCTCTCTTATCTTTTTCAATGCCCATTTTATTTTTGTTGTAAATTTCATCGTCATAAAAACCACCTTTTCATTGAATGTAGTAATCTATTTGGGCGTTTGATTTGGTGAGCTTGCATAAAATCTTTGAAAAGTTTGCGTGCTTTACGCCTATTCGCGCTTCTTTGTTTTTCACGTATCGGATCATAATTTTTATTTAGGATAGAGTCTTCACGGTTTTTATAAAAATACACCGCACTTGGGCAAAGAACAACTTTATTAGCATGATGGATCATTGGAATCATAGCTGGCTTATCTTCCATTGGGACTAAATCGGGAAATGACAAATTATTGCTGTCCCAAAAGCTTTTTTTGATTAAATACCTCCACGCCCAGCCTTGGAAAGCAACAGATGTTTTGTGTATTTTATCGTTTTTATCGGATAAAATTTCACTGTTTCTAAACCAGATACTTTTTATTGGTTTTTTTTCATAATAAACCGAACATGCGGCTACATCGGCATTCGCATTCACTGCCGCGCTTATCATAATTTCGTAAAAATCAGGACTTATTAAATCGTCGGCGTCCATGAAGTGCATATATTCGCCGGTAGCATTCTTTACACCTGCGTTCCGCGCGGCTGGCAGCCCCGCGTTTTTTTGGTGCCGGATGATTTTTAGACGGTTATCAATTTTTGCGGCTTCATCAACAATCATTGCCGAATTGTCTACCGGACAATCCAAAACGCAAATTATTTCCAAATTTTTGTATGTCTGGTAGCGAATGCTGTCGAGCGTTTCTTTCAGATATTTTTCCGCATTATAAATTGGGATGATTACGCTGATTTTTTTATTCTCTTTCCCGTATTCTACCGGATCGTTCACGCAGACCAGTCTTCTTGTACGAAACGATCTGTAGCGGCGATAGATCACGAAAGGGCGCTTGATTTTGTTTTCGCGCATAAAACTCATAAATATTTTCCGTGATTCTAACCGTATCTTTTTGTGTTCTATTTTTCGCTCTAAATAATTCGCTTCACTTTCTTCATTCAGTATAGAACCTTCTCGATTTTTGTAATAATATATTGCGTCTGGGCAGAGCGCGATTTTGTTTGCGTGAAAAACCATCGGGATCATAACCGGAGTATCTTCCATTGGCGCAAGGTCGGGAAATGAAAATTCATGTTGCTCCCAGAAGCTCTTTTTAATCAAGTATCGCCATGACCATCCGGCAAATAAAATTTTCGTAGTTTTGATTTTATCTTTATCCGTTACGATTTCGTTTCTCTCAAACCAGATGCTTTGCTTGGGCTTTTTCTCATAAAAAACCGAACACGCCGCGACATCGGCATCCGCATCTACAGCCGCGTTTATCATAACTTCATAAAAACCCGGGCTTATAAAATCATCGGAGTCGATAAAGTGCATATATTTTCCAGTGGCATTTTTTACCCCGATATTCCGAGTTTTCGGTAGCCCCATATTTTGCTCATTGCGTATTATTTTCACACGGTTATCTTCTTTTGCGATATTATCAACAATTTCCGCGGAACTATCGGTAGGGCAATCTAAGACACAGACGATTTCCAAATTTTTATATGACTGAAAACGGATCGAATCAAGTGTCGGCCCCAAATATTTTTCCGCGTTGTAAATCGGAATGATTACGCTGATTTTTATATTCATACTCGCCCTCTTTTCTTTTTGATTTTCCAATAACCATTCCGACGCGCTCCAACACGTTCAATCAAGCCGTTGGATTTGAGTTTAGATATGTTTTCCTTTATTTTGCTTGCTGCAATGCCAACAATTGGTACAAGCTCGTCAATTGTTATTTGTGGATTTTCTGCAACACTATCCAATATCAATTTTTGGCTTTCTGTTATTTTTTCCACTCCCTTTATTGTCCCCTTTATTGTCCCTTTTATTGTCCCTTTTATTGTCCCTTTTTTCTTCGTGGTTTTTATGCTTTTTTTCGCATTTTTTTCTACTGCTTCGTGTATAGTGAAAGAAATTGAAAATTTTGTCGCCAATATCTTAAATTCAGGCTCCGGGAGGTTATCGGCAGTACAACCTCTTTTCATTTTTTCTATGCCGCGCCCCCATGCCTCAATTTGACCGGAACGAAAAAACGCTCCCGCTATAAGCGGATTGTGCGGTCGTGACCCTATGCCTTCAAGCAAATTTTCAGGCTGAATTCCGAGCGGTAAGCGACAATCATTATAAATAACGACTTTATCCTTGTAAATTTTTATATGAATCGGATTTCCTGTACTATAGTCTTTATGAACAATGGCATTTAGAAGCGCTTCTCGTAAAACATTTTGCGGCATTGGATAACTGTCTATACGCTGAATACCTTCATACCTGATTATTCCCTTAAAATATTTTGTATATATAGTATCCATTACACGGTCGGCAATTCCTATGAGCGCGCCGCTAATTTCATCTTGATAGAGCAGGTCTGCGTCATTCTCAAAATATCCGATTTTAATGGATGAACCAAAACACCATTGCTCGGTATCCTGATGAAACAGCATAAGCGCAGCTTTAAGTAAATAGTCAGCATCTGTCAGCTTTAGAGCTTTCAGCAACTGATCGTTGCTTATCATCAGATCTTCCTTTGTGAGTCTGCGGCTTAAAACCGCCTTTTTTCGGAAAATATCAAATGCGTCGTTGTAAAAATCGCTTATATTTACGCGAGGAACTGGCGCTGAATCCCAAGTTCTACCGTATTTATGCAAAATTAGTTCGTCAAGCGCAAAGCCAGTAAGCTCCTGATTTGTGCTACCGGAACGCAGGTAGTACTTACCACGATAACTAATAGCGTTAAAATGCGACGGAACCTCAACTACAATATATTCAAAATCATTTTCAATGTGCAAATTCACATCAACCACTATACCCATAGTCATACGTATTTTATTTGGCAATTCTTCCAAAAGCCGTCTTGCGTTTGAAAGTCCGACCAAAACACCTCTGTCATTGCGTCCGATCTCCAAATAGCCGCCCTGTGCATTGGCAAATCCGCACACGCACTTCAAGTAATCGTCTTGCCATGATTCTTTCCACTCGATATTTTGATTTTCTCTTTTTTTC
Source organism: Bacteroidales bacterium (assembly GCA_031286285.1). Taxonomy (GTDB): domain Bacteria; phylum Bacteroidota; class Bacteroidia; order Bacteroidales; family WCHB1-69; genus WRNX01. Next base: position 20,347 of record JAITUN010000189.1, read on the forward strand.
ATGTTTCAAACCCCTCCGCAGAGCTTTGAAAAATAAGTATTTGGCCGCTCCGCAGCACCGGCCGGCACCTTAAAGGTCGTCTTCTGAAAAAACGATGTCTTTTTTATCCTTTCCCATTCCGCCGCATCAAATTTTGAAAACAGGTTATCCCCAATAAACCGATGAACTTCGTCATCCGTCCGACGCGGCATTTTTTCGAATAAGCCTCTTGCTGTCTGATTTTTAAAAACCAGTGCTTTAAACATTAATTGATGCTGAAAATAATCAATAGTTTTCGTTTCATTCTTCCAGTATTCAACGCACATCCAGTACCATGCCTCACACAATACGTTGCCCTGTAGGCTTCGTATAAAACAGTTTTGCATAAAGGAATACGGAAAGCGCGTTAACCTGCCTGTCAAAAACACAAAAAAAATCTCATCGACAATATACTTCGGAATAAAATCTGTCATGTAAGCCGTAGCGTCAAGCCATATACCACCGTGGTTTTTAAGCAAGTTCAAGCGCAAAAGGTCTGAAAAGTGCGCGTAGTCTATTCGGTTGGATTTGAATTTATCCATAACGTATCCCGGTAAATCAGAATAACCGCCAATCGTAGAATTGTTAAGCACTTTGTGTTCAAAATTTCCTTTGAAACGCTTGACGCTTTCAATACACGATTTAACTATTTCCGGTGTTGTCCGTCCGACAGGATTATCCCAAAATTGCCAGATTGTTTCCACCGGCCCGTCGATAATCGGTTCAACAGGCTTTGGCGTTAAATTTCTTATCGCCGGTAAATATTTACGCGCAAAATAACCAGTTAACATTTTGCCTTTGAGCATATCGCTTTTAGATTTGTTCCGCCTCCTGTCGCCACTATGCAGCCACCCTATTAAACGTATGAACAGGGTGGCTATTTTTATACGGAACTTGACAAAATTATATGAACAGCTCACACAGGCCTCCCGTTTTCTTTCATATTGCCCATTTCCTATATCCCCCAACCGCCGTCTACCGGAATGACCGCTCCGGTTATGTAGTCGTTTTCAATTAAAAATTTTACCGTCTGACGAATATGAGCCGGATCGCCTGTTTTGCCCATAGGGATAAGTTCCGCCAGTTCGTCGAATTGCCGTTTTTGGCCGTCGCCAGACGTGCTGTTTTCTGCCGCGTCATGCCTAACCGGGAGAACCGCCCCCGGCGCTATCGCATTTACCCGTATAGACGGTGCGTACAAAAATGCTAATTGACGCGTGATTTCGTCAAGAAATATTTTTGATGTGCGGTAACTTTGGTATTTTTTGTTCATAGGGCGAACGCGGGCATCGGTGATGTTTATGATCCAGCCTTTGTCAATTCCTTTTACAAATTCGGCCGCTAATCTGATGGGAATGAGCGTGTTTATCGTCAAAATATCGAGGAAATGATCGGGATTTGACATGTTTCCGGTTTGGAAAATCGAGGCGTTATTGATAAGCCCTTCAAGTGCAAACGGCAATTTTTTGACGTCATTCATAAATTTTTGCGTTGATTCCGTCAGATCAGCCTGAATAAAAGCAACCCTTCCATCGCCCGTAAATATGGACTTGGCAGGCTCCGCGGAGGTTCTGTAGTGTATGACGACATGATACCCGCAGTCAAGACACTCTTTCGCCATTTCAAGCCCGATTCTGTCCGCCGCACCGGTTATCAGTACTGCCTTGGGATGTTGACATTGATTTGTATTCATTATTTGGTAAAATAAATAATCTCACTACCGTCCCATAGCATTTTTTTAATTTTAAACCCTTTTTTTAAAAATGTGTCGCCTATCCCCCTGATGCCGCTCCGTAATGTTTGGGACAACAAAGGCTCGTATGAACGGAAAGGGCGATGTTCATTCGAGCGTTGGTGTAGCAAGCATTTGTAGTAGTATTTTCGGTAAAATTTTTAAGAATAGAGCTTTTTCCGCGTTTTTCACTGCGCAGATACTATCTTTTGTAGTAGTTCCACTTTAAAATAGCACCTACATTGCCCAACGACTGCACGTTACTCCGTGATGTCGTCGGACGGCGCGGCGCAATATTTAATCACGGGATTAAAGCTATGAAAATTTACGATTGTTTTCTTGATGACAAAAATGAGTTTGCCGTCGACAATACCACGATAGGCAAGATGATAGCGCAAGCGGGCAAACAGCATCTTTGGGGGCCGCACAAGGCGGAAGCGCGAATCGACACGGTAGTCATCCACTATATGAGCGCAGTCTACGTCACTCCCGATGATCCGTACAATGTGGGGCAGCTTCTAAAATTATTCTGCGACTACGGAGTTAGCTGCCACTATCTAATCACACGCGAAGGCGAAATTTACCGCCTTGTCCCTGAAGAAGCAAGAGCGTGGCATTGCGGCGGAAGCATAATGCCCGACCCCGACAACCGGCGTAACGTCAATGATTTTTCAATCGGGATTGAGCTCGCGGCAACTGCAAAATCCGGGTTTACGGAAGCGCAGTATGACGCGCTTTGTAAGTTGTGCGCCGATATTGAAGAGCGCCACGGTATAGGCATGAAATACATCGGCCATGACCATATAGCGGGCAAACGAGCGGTAGAGCTAAGCCTGCGTAAAGACATCAAGACCGATCCGGGGCCGTTGTTCGACTGGGATTATTTTACGAGGCGCCTTCGATAGACTCTCTTTTACGACGCCCGCGTCCGCATCGCTTCTCTGAAAGCGTCGCACGCCTCGGTAAACGCCCGGTACAATTCCACGTCCGGCTTGTCGTCACGCAGGGCTATCTCGAGTTCCTGCGCGCTTTGGTAGGCCTCGTTCACGCTAAGGTTTCCGGCGATGCCCTTAATCTTGTGGACAAAAGCCATCAAACTCTCCATATCTGCGACGGCATCGCCAAAGGGCGTCCACGCGGCGGGTAGTTCGTTAACGAATTTCCGCAGCATTTTTTCGTAAAACGCCTCATTGCCCTTGAATTGCACAGGAGTTTCTATGTTCAAAATTGCCTCCCTGATTTCATTTTTTTCCCTGTCACGACAATATAATATAATTCGCGCAGATAGGGCCAAATATTCTTTGAAAAATTTCTTTTACCCGTATCCGCCCGCCGATTATTATTTTTGTTGGAGCGCCGATTAAATACCACGCTCGCACCGTCCGTCAACTGCACTATGACAGTGATGTTGCCGGACAGCGCAATACAACGATTAATCGAGGGACTAATGATGGACTATATTGAAGCATTATAATATTCCGAAATTTTAGGAAAGGCCGTTTTTTGATTATTTGTACACTTTTTAACCCGGCTATAGACGTGGCGTACCGAGTCGACAATTTTGAACTCGGCGTCACGCGGCTTGGCGCTCAGGCACGCTCCGTCCCCTCCGGCAAGGGGCTGAACGTGGCGCGCGTGGTACGGACGCTCGGCGAGGACGCGGCGGTCGCGGGGCTGATTCCGGCCATCGACATGCGTCGGTTTCAAAGTTTTATCAGCGATCAGGGATTAACGCCGTTTTTACACGAAATGCCGGGATGTACGCGCATAAATGTTACGTTGAACGATTCGCAAGCACGGTGCACAACGCACATTAACAGCGCGTCGCAGGAATTGCCAATCAGAATACAGGAGGAATTTTTGCATTTCCTCGCGCAGCGTATGGAAAGGAGCAGCTTGTGGTGTCTCAGCGGAAGTTTGCCGTCCGGGTTTGACGACGACGCTTACTCGCGAGTGATAGGCATGTGCAGAGATAGAGGCACAAGTTGCCTGCTCGATACGCGGGGAATACCGCTCAAGGTCGGGGTCAGGGCGGTGCCGCTAGTCGTTACGCCAAACCACATGGAGCTTGAGGAGTTTTTTGGCGAAGAGATAAAGGGCGTCCACCACATCGCTCTGATGGGCAAACGGCTGATTGACCTCGGCGTAGGCTACGTGTTCATAACGCTCGGCGACGACGGTGTAATCGCTATCCATGAAAATGATTGCCTGCTGTGTACGCCGCCTGTGGTGAAAACCGTAGACACCGTGGGTTGCGGCGACGCGTTTGCCGCTGGGATAATCGTTGCGCTGAAGCGAAAATTTTCGTTTGTGGAGACCTGCCGCATGGCGGTAGCGTGCGGTTCATCAAAGAGCATGCACGAGGGGCCGGGGGTGGTAACGCTCGATGAGGTTTGGCAACTGATGGAAGACGTTAAGATAACGGCGGTATAATTTTACGAAAGGGTATATAATATATGAAAGCAAAACGGATTCTCGTCACCGGCGGCGCCGGGTTTTTGGGATCGCACCTTTGCGAGAAGCTTGTCGGTTTGGGGCACGACGTCATTTGTCTTGATAATTATTTCACAGGGCGGAAAAAAAATGTGGAGCATCTGCTAAACCATCACAATTTTGAGCTCATGCGGCATGACGTGACGTTTCCTATATACGTGGAAGTCGACCAAATCTATAACCTCGCCTGCCCCGCCTCGCCCGTACACTACCAATACAACGCAGTGAAGACGATCAAGACTTCCGTGATGGGGGCGATAAACGTACTCGGGCTCGCGAAGCGCGTTAAAGCCAGAGCGCTTCAGGCGTCAACGTCGGAAGTCTACGGCGACCCGCACGAACACCCGCAAAAGGAAACCTACTGGGGCAACGTCAACCCTATCGGCATAAGATCGTGCTACGACGAAGGCAAGCGTGTAGCTGAAACGCTGTTTTTTGATTATCACCGGCAAAACGATGTCGACATAAGAGTAATGCGTATCTTCAATACCTACGGCCCGCGTATGCATCCAAACGATGGGCGCGTGGTATCGAACTTTATCGTTCAGGCGCTTAAAGGGGATAACATCACAATATACGGCGACGGCTCGCAAACGCGGTCGTTTTGCTATGTCGACGATTTGATTGACGGAATGATGCGGTTGATGAATGCCGAGAACGCCGTCGGCCCCATGAATATCGGCAACCCCGGCGAATTCACCATCAAGCAATTAGCCGAAGAAGTGATCGCGCTTACAGGGAGCAAGTCAAAAATAATTTATCAACCGCTACCATCTGACGACCCAAAACAGAGGAGGCCGGACATCGCCCTCGCAAAAGAAAAATTAGGCTGGGAACCCAAAATCCCGCTTAAAGACGGGTTGATAAAAACGATAGAATATTTTAGGGATAATTTGGAGTAAGGAGCTGTATTTATGGGGCAAACAATAATTACAGATGACGGCAGATTTGAATGGGATGAGGCTCGGCATGCAGAAAAAATATATAGAGATAAATACTTTCTTTTAAGGAAGTAAAAACAATGGTTTTAGAACAAAAAGTTGATGTTAAACAAAAAATAGGTAAGGAGCTCCTGCCTAATTGGTATAGAAGTTCCGACAGGGCTAAGCATCCACATCCTAAAAAGTTAAAAGTGGAATGCTCGTTAGATGAAGATGTGATACGATGGTTGGAGAAAAAAACCATTGATGATGAAGAGTATCCAATATACATAAATTACTATTTACGGAAAATAATGGATAATGATATTAATATATGACTAACGAGAGATAAAAAATTAAAAAAATGGCTTTCGGCTTGCGCGGGATGTATATTTGATAGGTGACGATCTTGAACACGCTGTGCGGCGAAAGTTGGAAATAACAAAGAAAGCGAATTACCATGAAACAGTACTTATTGGCTAACATGACTAAAGCAGTTATATATATACGCATGATAAAGACAGCCGTAAAAATAGGCAAAAGCCGCCTCCTTTGCGCTAAAAAGGCCGTTTTTAGCCACTTCCCGACTTTTACACTTTTTTAGTAGTTGTGTTCTCTAACCGCTTGATTTTACTTCATTTCGAGCGTTTTTTTGTTAAATTTGTTGTTATGATACAGCTACTATATTTTTTTCAATATTTGATTGAACACCTCCTGCTTGATATATACGTTGTCTATGTTTGATCCGAATGTCTCCTGCAATCGTTTAAAATCCATGGCGATTTCATCTTCGTTGGAATATTCTAACGTATGCTTGTTAGTCGTCTTACTAAATGCAATGGCGCCACCGACATCATCCAGTTGGACGATTCCGCCTCTGAGAAGCCTGCACGTCGCGGCGTTTAGCGCTCGCGCGATGCGCTCTGCAGATAATGCGCCTTTACCCATTCGATGCTGTATCATGCGAATGATTAGAAGTGAGCGGGCGGGTTAAACCTTCGCCCTTTTTGTTATATTATTTCGGAAAATAATTAACTCCGTCCAAATTTTCAAAATGTTCATCTTGCGTCCAAAGGACGGCGTTGCTTATTTTAGCGGTTGCGTAGATTATGCTGTCTGCCATTGGCAGTTTATATTGCTTAGAAATTTTTGCTGCGAACTCTGCTATTTGTATTGTTGCGGTGATAACGGTAGCGTTTTGCATGAACATTGTTGCTGCCAACGCGGCGGTTTCGTCTTTATCTGTAAGCATCTTTTTATATACTTCATAGATGCAAATAATAGAAACACGCTGATTGGCAAAATCTTCTACTGCGGCAATGATAGCATTATTTTCTAAAGTTCCTGCAAAATATTCAAGCCACAGTGAGGAATCCACAATATTCATATCCTGTCCTCTACTTCCCGTTCTATATCAGTATTTATTCCCGGAAACGCCCCAAACATGGATTCTGGGATATTGTCTATTCTTTCGATATTTGAGTCGATTTCCATTCCTTTCAAGGTGCTGAAAACACTTTTGATTGGGTTTACCTCTTTTTTTTCTGTCTGAGCGTCTGCGCCAGACTGTTTCAATTTCCAGGTCAGGAAAGACACAAAATTGAAAACTTCCTGCTCATATTCCCCCGGCAATTGTTCTATTTCCGACAGTAGCTGCGATGAGATTTTCATAGACTAATCTCCCTATAAAAAAAAATGGGCTATTCGTTTCCATATCCTCAAATATAATCCCCCAATCAAAATATAATATAAAAGGAGCAACTGGGGTATTTTTTTTGATAAAGTTTGTTTTTTCTCTCCGAAGTAGCAATTTTGCCCGGATGGGAGTGTTCGTCAAAATCTCCGGGCGGGTTAAAATCCCGCCCTTTTATCGTTTTTTTCTTTGATATTCGTCCATAAATTCTTTCACTAGCGTCCCATAGGATTTTTCCATTTTTTAAAAACCCTTTTTTTAAGATGTGTCGCCTCGCCTCCTGATGCCTCTCCGTAATGTTTGGGACAACAAAGGCTCGGCTGAACGGTAAGGATGATGTTCATTCTTAACATTTGTAGAGGATGGTTTTGGCTTCGCCGAGATAAACAAGTTGACTTTAGCATTTTTACCCCGATAGGCGATTAAGAGCGGTTGAAAGCAAAAAAGAGCAAGCTATGGGACGGTAGTGAAAAAAAATGGTGAAAACAAAATGGCTTTATTGTATATTCCAATAATGTGTACGTATGAGTTACTCACATTTTTCAATGGAGGTGTTGTTATGTCAGAGTATGTTCAAGAAGTAAAAAGATTTGAGCAGTTTCACATTGCGTATTCTTTGGAGGAGGGAACGGCTACCCCTACACCTAAAAAATGTACGCATCTAATTAGCAATATCCCAGCGGATATTGGGTTTCGCTATTATGAAGATTATAGTGAAAAGGGTTGCCCAATTCGTCGCTATGTATTTGTTGTCAAGGACACAGCGACTCCGAAGACAGTGGAGATTCAGGTTGATTTTATTGAGGAATACGAGGAAAATGGTGTAAAAAAATATAAAGTCGTCAGGAATTATTTGTCTAAAGTGAAAATTGTGGCATAATATCCGCATAAATTGGATTATTGCAAAACGAGGGCGACTTAAGGGTCGCAATGTCAGAATAATAGAAGTAACTCAGGTCAATTCAGCGAGATATTGAGTTGGGTTGTGCAATGACGGTAATGGTAGGGGCGGACCCGCGTGTCCGTCCGCTTTTTGATAGATAAAATACGTGATAGTCTAAACCGCCCATTCCGTTATCTGTCTTTTTTCACCGTCAATGGCCAGGCCTAAAATTTTCGCGTTTGGATATGGGGCTGCGTAGTTATTATCAATTATCTGTTGTAGCGCTTGTTTTGCGGTTTGCGGTAGCATTTTTATTTCGATTACGAAATGGCGTTCACCTGTTTCGATGACTAGATCCGCTCTGCCTCTGTTAGTTTGTACTTCGCCTGAAACGAACACTCCACAGCCGCGTAAAAATGCAAGCAGGCACGAGCGGCAGAGCCATTCCTGCGCTGTCATTTTGTAGCCTTTGTGTTTAATATCCTGTTTTGCCGCACCGTCAAAATCGTTGTGCGGGATGCTTGCGAGCAGGCGGTTGAAGGCTTCAACTAAATCTTCGATGCTTTCTTTTTCCAACGCATAGAACAAATCGTTGCGATAGTGATTTTCAGATTCATTTTGGGTACACAGTAAATTTTGCGTTAAGAGGGAGCTCATTGAGTTGAGGACTTCCGTATTGGGGTAGTCCAAAGTGTAAAACCACTTTCTTGTCCCCGGCCTCAGGCTTAAATATCCGCTCTGGTACAAAAAACTTTCGGGTGGCGCGATTTCTATTTCCGCGGGGGGATTGAAAATAAAATCTTCGTGAACCTGCATTCCTTTAAATTGTTCAACCGTTAGCTTCTTTTCCTTGAGATAATCCGCCAAGAATTTGGAAGTCCCGGTACTGATCCAGTAGTTCAAAAATCTTTTTTGCCCCAAAAATAAGAGGAATGAATACGGATTGTAGAGATAATGCTTACCGTCGAAACAGAAACCATTATAATAATGTTTGATTTTCGTCATTAAATCTTCAAATGACATTTCCATTTTTTGAGCGACCGCTTCTAAATGAGGGGTGAAGTAGGTATAAAGTTCAGTCTCTGTCAGGCCGCACATCTCACCGTAGTGTTCGTCTACAGAGATATCGGTTATATTATTCAAAGCGCTGAATACCCCCATTTTAGCGGTTTTGGTGATGCCGGTAATGAAAATGAATCTCAGATATTGTTCGGATGTTTTTATTTGTTTGTAGAAATCCCGCAAAATCCCTCGGACCGCTTCCGCCATATCGGGTTTGTTAAAAAATGACGTATAGGGGCAATCGTATTCGTCTACTACCAAGGCTATTCTTTCGCCGTATTTAAGGTATGTTCTCTCAATTAAATTCCCCAATGCGTTGGCGATTAATAGACCTTCTCTTAATTCAACATTCAAACGCTCGGCAACGGAATTAATTATACCCAATATCGATTTTTTTAGAGTATCCAAGCCCTCGCAGGTAGCCACCCCGCTCATATCCAAACGGATAACGGGGCACGGCTTGAAATCCGGCCTGCTCAGGTATTCTTCCGCGTATAACCCCTTAAATAATTCTTTCCGACCCTGAAATAGAGCCTCAAAGGTGGAACAGGTCAAACTTTTACCGAATCTGCGCGGACGCACAAAAAAATAGATGTTTCCACTATCTATCATATAGCTTATGGCCGGCAACAAAAACAATAATTTCCCAACAGTCATCTTTTGAAACTCCAATGCAAATTAAAAAACATGAGGAACAGATGGCTTTATGGAAAATTTGAATTTAAAAGGTTTTAAAGGCACTCGTTATATTATACTGTTGGTATAGTGTTTTCACTTTAAAATTGCATCTGCGTTGTCCGGTGACTTTTATTTTGCGTTAGGATGCTTTTTAAAACCTTGTTTTTTTAAAAGGTCCGCCTGGCCCTTTGATATATTAACCCGGCGGTAATTAACCTCAGATATTTATTTATTGAGTTTGATTTTGTTTTTTTGGTGACGGGGCTCGAAGTTTCCTCTTTCAATCAAACGGCAGGATGTACACTGTACATCCTCCCTCACTTCGCGCATAGTTTATCATCCGTAACGCCCCGATACGATAGCCCCCCTGCTATGATGCCCGCGCAAGTTTTTTTTTGAAAAAGTTCAAAAAAAGCTTTTTTCTTTCTTTTTTCTTTGTTTTTTGGGTATAATTACCCCCATACAGGTCAATGA